>JAHZJL010000213.1 GCA_022600935.1 Gammaproteobacteria bacterium | reverse complement strand
TGTTAAATACTCTCGAATATCTTTACCTACCGGCGCATCATCCGGTAGAATCAACAGGCCATCTGACTGTTCTGCAAGTCCAAGCTCGGTTGCCGCACAGAGCATTCCACTCGAAGCGACACCACGTAATTTGGTGGGTTTGATTTTAAAATTTCCAGGCAGGACAGCTCCGGTCAAAGCAGTCGGCACCCGAACGCCGGTTTTAACATTGGAGGCTCCGCAGACAATTTGCAGATTGTCTTCCTGACCAACTGAAACCTCACACACTGAAAGTCGATCTGCATCAGGATGAGGCTGGCAATTAATGACTTCACCAATAACAACTGAATTAAATTCTGGCGCAGCACTGTCTACACTGCCCACTTCCAGACCTGCCATTGTCAGTTGGTGGGTCAACTGCGCAGTATCAATCTCCGGGTTCACCCAGTTTCTTAGCCATGCTTCACTGAACTGCATTGATTATGATGCTCTCTGAATTTGGATTGAGTCTGAAGTCGATAAAAAAGGTTATTCTGCTTAAGGCGACTTCTATCAAAAAATCTGGTTTTTATTTGGGTTACTTAATCCTGCACTACTAATTGAATTGTGCCAAAAAGCGCAAGTCATTTTCGAAAAACAACCGTAAGTCATTGATGCCATAGCGCAGCATTGCCAGCCTTTCGACACCCATGCCAAATGCAAAACCAGTATATTGGTCAGGATCAATTTTAACCGATTCAAAGACATGTGGATGAATCATGCCACAGCCCAGCACCTCCAACCAGCCTGTTTGGCTACATACCCGGCAACCGCTACCACTACAGATAACGCATTCAATATCGACTTCGGCAGAAGGCTCAGTAAATGGAAAGTAAGATGGACGAAATCTGACATCGACATCCCGTTCAAAAAAAGTGCGCAGAAAATCGAACAACAGGCCTTTTAGATCGGCAAAGCTGACGTCTTTATCAACCATGAACCCTTCGACCTGATGAAACATTGGCGAATGCGTCAAGTCTGAATCACAACGGAATACACGACCAGGTGCAATAACACGTAACGGTGGTTTCTGCTCCTTCATGACCCGTACCTGGACAGGTGATGTATGGGTGCGCAACAAAGTATGCTCGTCGAAATAGAACGTATCGTGCATTGCCCTCGCAGGATGATGCTCGGGTATATTCAATGCCTCGAAATTATGGAAGTCATCTTCAATTTCCGGGCCTTCCCTGACTTCAAATCCAGCGCTACTGAGAATTGCCTCGATGCGACGCAAGGTATGAGTGACCGGGTGTAAACCACCTCTGCTAGTGTTGCGTGAGGGCAGGGTGACATCAATGGTTTCAGATTCAAGTCTGAGCTGCAATTCCTGCTCTTGCAGGTTTTTTTTACGGGTTTCAAGCAGATCCTGAAACTCTGACTTGGCCTTATTAATTAATTTGCCAGCTTCAGGCCTTTGCTCCACAGGCAAGCAGGACAACTGCTTCATATGCTGGGTAAAGACACCTTTTTTACCCATATAAGCCACTCTGACCTGATCCAGTGCCTGCTGATGTTGTGCGCTCACAATCTCCTGATGCGCCTGGGCTAAAAGCGCTTCAAGCGATGTATTGACTATCTCTGTATCCAAATTTCAACCCCAGAAGAACGTCGTAAAAGTAAGGCATCAACCCTGATCAGAATAACAATTGAATGGATGATAAAATCACCCAGTTTGAGTGCTGACTCATGAAACCACTTCATTACACAACATATCGTTCATTCAGCTTGCCTGATCAAGCAGGAATGACTAGTGATTTACCCTACCCCAACTGTGCTTCGGCCAGTCGCGCAAGTTCTGCAAACGCATCTTTATCATGAACTGCAAGATCGGCCAGGACTTTTCTGTCAATCTCAATTGATGCTTTATTTAAACCATTGATAAACCTGCTGTAAGATAAACCATGTAAGCGGGCTGCAGCATTGATTCTGGCAATCCACAGTTGACGGAACTGACGTTTGCGTTGTTTGCGATCACGATAAGCGTATTGTCCCGCCTTGATTACCGCTTGCTTGGCAACACGATAAACACGACTTCGCGCTCCATAGTAGCCTTTCGCTTGTTTTAAAACTTTTTTATGACGTGCGCGGGCAGTCACTCCACGTTTAACCCTTGGCATACCTAAAAACCTCTATTGTCTGAAACTGTTTTACAATCAGTTAAAAAACAAACAGGCCGCCAGATTTTTGAAAACCCTGACGTCCTGTTATGTTAACTATCTTTTAATAAACCGGCCTGAGCCAGACCTTAGTGAATATTGACCAGGCAGGTTTGAGCTGCCGGACAGTTCATATCATCAGCTGTTCGGTAACATCTGGTTCACTGATGCAACATCTGATACTGGAACCATCATGGGTGAACGCAATTGACGTTTTCTTTTTGTTGTCTTTTTAGTGAGAATATGTCTACGGTGCGAGTGATGACATTTCAACCCACCCGAGCCTCTACGTTTAAATCGCTTGGCAGCGCCGCGATTAGTTTTCAACTTCGGCATTACTGACTTCCTGTTACTCTGTTTTCAAATAAATTTTTGGTCAATCAAGAACTTTTTGTGGTTTTCTTTGGCGCAAGCACCATCACCATTTGACGACCTTCCTGTTTTGGATGCTGCTCTACAGCAGATATTTCTTCCAGATCTTTTTCAATTCGCTTCATGAGGTCCATGCCAAGGTCTTTATGAGCCATTTCTCGTCCTCGAAACCGCACTGTTACTTTGGCTTTATCGCCATCACTTAAAAATCGCGTCAAACTGCGCAACTTGACCTGATAATCACCTTCACCTGTGCCAGGTCTGAATTTAATTTCCTTAACCTGGATCTGTTTTTGCTTTTTCTTGGCAACTTGTTGTTTTTTATTCTGCTCAAACTGAAACTTGCCGTAGTCCATAATCCGGCAAACGGGTGGATCAGCGTTTGGAGAAATTTCTACAAGATCAAGGCTTTCATTGTCAGCGAGCCGCAACGCATCACCGATGCTCATAATGCCGGCTTGTTCCCCACTAGCATCAATAACTCTGACCTTTGGTGCAGTAATACGTCTGTTGATGCGATCTTCTTTTTTTAATCCGATTTCCAGTCCCTCCGGTGAAGTTTCAGTGCAATTGTCTTCATGGTTTATTGTATACGTTTGCTTTTTGCATACCTACACTCAAAATAACACTCGCAAATGTGAGCAGAGCATTATGCCTTAAAACAATTCAAAACACCATACCGTTATTTCATTTCTGTATTGAATCGGTCTACAATCTGATCGATTTCAAAAACACCCAGGTTCTCACCGTTCTGACTCCTGACAGTCACCTGCTTATGCTCCATTTCCTTATCGCCGAGGATCAACATGTAGGGTATTCTCTGCATTGAATGTTCCCGGATCTTGAATCCGATTTTCTCATTTCTTGAGTCAGTTTTGACACGAAACCCGCTGTTTGCCAGTTGCTCCTCGATTTCCTGTGCATATGCGCCATGACGATCAGCAATTGGAAGAACAACAGCTTGTACTGGCGCCAGCCAGATCGGAAAAAAACCGGCATGATGCTCAATAAGAATGCCGATAAAGCGTTCTATGGAACCTAATATCGCACGATGCAGCATGACAGGTGTTCTACGCGAACTGTCCTCTGCGACATAGGTCGCCTCCAGTCGTTCTGGCATGGAAAAATCCACTTGAATCGTTCCACACTGCCAGACCCGCCCGATACTGTCCCGCAGAGAAAATTCAATTTTAGGCCCGTAAAATGCACCTTCTCCGGGCTGCAACTCCCAATTTAATTGCTTGAACTCAAGTGCCTGCTCCAGTGCTGATTCGGCTTTATCCCAGACTTCATCCGATCCGACCCGCTGCTCGGGTCTAGTCGATAATTTAATAAGAATGTCGGTAAACTCAAACTCCGAGTAAACTTCAAACAATAAGTCGATGAATGCTGACACTTCATCCTGTATTTGATCCTCGGTACAGAAAATATGCGCATCGTCCTGAACAAAATTGCGCACTCGCATCAAGCCGTGCAAGGTGCCGGATGGCTCATTGCGGTGACAACTGCCGAATTCAGCCAGTCGTACCGGAAGATCCCGATAACTTTTCAGGCCTTGCTTGAAGATCTGAATATGACAAGGACAATTCATGGGCTTGACGGCATATTCACGAGTTTCGGACTGGGTGGTGAAAATCATGTCACCAAACTTGTCCCAATGACCGGACTTCTCCCATAATGACCGGTCAACGACTTGTGGGGTCCTGATTTCGTGGTAGCCATGCAACCGCAGCTTATTGCGTATAAACTGCTCGATCAAACAATATATTGTCCAGCCTTTAGGATGCCAGAACACCATTCCGGGCGACTCTTCCTGCATATGAAACAGGTCGAGTTGTTTGCCAAGTTTTCGATGATCGCGTTTTTCCGCTTCTTCGAGCCGATGCAGATACGCCTTCAGAGCCTTTTTATCAAGCCAGGCTGTTCCATAAATACGTTGCAACATTTCATTATTGGAATCACCTCGCCAGTACGCACCCGCAACCTTCATGAGCTTGAATGCTCCAAGCTTGCCAGTACTGACTACATGTGGCCCCCGGCATAAATCAGTAAACTCAGCTTGTGAGTATAAAGAAATAGCCTGCTCTGAAGGAATACTCGCAATAATTTCGGCTTTATAATGTTCGCCAATCCCCTTGAAGTAGGTGACAGCCTCATCCCGTCCCAGGACTTGGCGTATTACCGGAATATCCTGTTTGGTCAGCTCCAGCATTTTCTCTTCAATTCTGGCCAAATCCTCTGCTGTAAAATGATGTGCGCACGAGAAGTCATAGTAAAACCCGTCTTCGATGACCGGGCCAATTGTTACCTGAGCCTCCGGAAACAGCTGCTTGACAGCTTGCGCTAGCAAATGCGCTGTGGAGTGGCGTATGACATCAAGCGCATCGTCATCTTTACTGGTTACGATACTGACTCTGGCATCTGCATTGATTTCCGAACTGGCATCGACCAGCTGATCATCAATACGACCGGCAATCATCGCTTTTGCAAGCCCGGAACCGATTGATTTTGCAACATCCAGAATTGTGGAACCGGACTCGAACTCTCGTCTGGATCCATCAGGTAGCGTAACTGTAACCATTTTTTGACGACTTAACGCTCGTGTATTGTGAGAAAACTGCAACTGGGGAATCTTCTGAAACAAAAAAAGCACCGCGATGCGATGCTCTTTGCAATTGACAACTTGTGTCACGGTGTTGGTAGGCGCGATTGGAGTTGAACCAACGACCCCCACCATGTCAAGGTGGTGCTCTAACCAACTGAGCTACGCGCCTGCTTTGCTTCAGCCTTGAGAATTATACTGAATTATAAGCGAATTGCAAGTTTGTCCGCACCTGCTTACTCAACCATAAGCCTCACATTTCACATCATACGGGCACGGGGTTGCGTCTAAACTAGATTGTAGACACTGAATTCACTGTACTGAAGTAGCACAATGAGAGAGTTCACGCTGGTACAGATATATTGATGCAACACATCATGCCGCTCTGTTATAGTTAACATAGTATTGAATCATATACCATTTCCTGTTGCAGTTTTGATTGACACAATTGACTCAAATTAAGATTTAAACCATTTTCATCAAAATTTGCAGCCTGCGAACATCAGATTTATGGTTTTATATATTCTTTTAAAATCTTAGTATATAAAACTATCATTTAATAAATGTCTGGCAATTTGAATAAAATTAGCCTATAGTTTACGTTGCTACAGTTTTTGTTATCAGCGTTTTGGTTTATCACACTGTGTTACCCTCTCACTTCTGTTACACAACCTGTATGCAACACACTATATGTTTAATTGATTTAGGTAAAAAGTTTTATGGCTACAGGTACAATCAAATGGTTCAATGAATCAAAAGGTTTCGGTTTCATTACTCAAGACGATGGTGGTGCAGATGTCTTTGTCCACTTCAGTGCTATCGAGGGAACTGGATTCAAAACCCTTAGCGAGGGGCAATCAGTAACCTATGAAGTAGAGGATGGACCAAAAGGCCCACAGGCAACCAGCGTTTCCAAAGCGTAACAATTACTCAATAAATTGTTAGAAAGCGGCCCTGTTTGACAGGGCCGCTTTTTTTGGGTCTAAATTTCAAACAGATACAACAATACGATTCTGCTTTCCATAATATACAGTTATTCAATTAAAGTTAATTTGACCCTGATATCAAGTGCGACAATTTTTTTATCTTGGTTTGCAGATAATCCCGGTTGTGTTTATTTGCGTTGACTTCAAGCGATACCCGTTCAGTAACATTAATTCCGAATTGATTCAATGCACTGATTTTCATAGGATTATTAGTCATCAATCTAACAGACTTGACACCAAGATCTTTTAAAATCAACGCAGCGACTTCATAATTACGTTCATCAGCCTCATGCCCCAGATGCAGGTTCGCATCGACAGTATCCATCCCTTCATCCTGCAAGTTATACGCTTGCAGTTTTTTCAATAAACCAATTCCCCGCCCCTCCTGGCGCAAATAGATCAACACTCCAGTGTCACTGTCACCTATCATCTGCAAAGCCAGCGCTAATTGTTCCCCACAATCACACCGTTGTGAGCCAAGTACATCCCCGGTAAAACATTCAGAATGCATTCGCGTAAGGACATGCTCACCGTTCTGCAAATCCCCTTTGGCAATTGCCATATGCTCCTTACCATCTATCGTGTTAGTAAAGTAATATAAATTAAATTCTCCGTACACGCTGGGTATTCTGGCGACGACTTGATTGTTAACCTGGTGATGTTCTTTGCTTTTCATTCAATACATTGTTAGCTTGTGAATAATGGATCGGTATCAGTATACCGGAATCAGGTGAGCGACTGAGAATGGACAGATCGAGCGAAAGAATCGACACCAGCTAGAGCAACTTGTTTACCTGTGCAAACGTTCCAACTATCTGGACTGCCTGCATTCAACAACGAATCTGACTTGAAGACGCTTAAAAAACAGGAATCTCCTACGCAAAATATTGACACTGATCGAACAGGTTCCCGCAGCACACCTTCCTGATTAGTGAATCTGTACCTGATGATCAAATTCAATAATCAACTGCTGTATTCGCTGGATGATTTCATTTTTCATTTCAGTTTGTTCCTGACGCTGGCCCATTTGTTCAAAATCCACCAGCAATTGATCCAGGTGTCTGGCCGACGTTGCTATATCCTGCATCCCGTACAATGCCGCTGAACCGGCAAGCCGATGAGCGTACAACTGGATCGTGTGTCTTGATTCATTGTCCCACAGGCATTCTGTTCTGTCTAAAAAGTCCTGCAAAATCTGTCGCTTGGCTGTCAGTGATTCAATAAATTTCATATACAACTGCTGGTATCGCTCAACCGGCATGCCTGGATCTTCACTTAAACAGAAGAAATATTTTTCAATCAACTCGGACAGATGCGTTAAATCAATCGGTTTAAACAGGTATTCATTACACCCTGCGGCAACCGCTTTAGCCTTGTATTCAGAGGATACCCAGGCACTTTGCACAAATACCGGATTATTAAATCCATTTTTCCTGAGTAATTGAATGACATTAAATCCAGAAATATCAGGTAAATTCAAATCCAGAAGAACCAGGTCCGGTTTTTTTGCAAATGCCAGCTTAAGTGCCTCATTGCCTGTATCTGCATGAAAACACAGGCATTCAGTATTTTCAAAAACCCCTTGCAGCAATTTCAGTATATCCGGGTTATCCTCAACCAGTAATACAGTTTTTAAAAACGTTTTTTTTCGCTGGGTTAAATACAAATAATCACGATTACTGTCATCGCAGGGGTTTTCTATTTCTGGTGCCGGAAAATTCAGTTCGAAACTTGTGCCTTTGCCAACCGTCGACGTGACATGGATCTGTCCGCCTTGCGCACTCAACAAGTGCCTGACAATAGAGAGTCCCAGCCCGTTACCTGATTCGTGACCAATTTGTTCAAACGCGTTGAAAATTCGCTTTTGATCTTCTTCCGCAATTCCCCGGCCTGAATCTTCCACGCGCACAATCAATTCGTCATTTTCCCATTTCACCTTGACTTGAACAAAGCCATAATCGGTATACTTGATAGCATTGGATATCAGATTAACCAGAATTTGCCGAAATCGCATCTCATCCACAAGCAATTTACTTGGAATATCAGCTTCTGTTTCTATTTTAAATTCAAGTGCTTTATCATCTGCAAGTGGCCGGAATATACTCGAAAGTTTATCCAGCACCCTGGCCACATCAGTTTCAATTGGATTAATCGTTAAACTGCCAACTTCTATTTGTGAATGATCAAGCAAATTTTCAACCAGCGACAATAAATGATTGGCACTTCTTTCGATACTGGCTAGATATTCATTGCGTGTTGAATCATCAATATTGACTGGCTTCAATCGAGACGCATACCCCATGATTGCTGTCAATGGCGTCCGAAACTCATGCGACATGGTGGCGATAAACCGTCCTTTCAGTTGATTCGCCTTTTCGGCCAAGCGACGCTTGGCTTCAACTTCTTTCTCTAACCGCTTCAATTCTTCAATCAGTTTCAGTTGCTCGATCTGCATTAATGCCAGCTGATTTCCTTTTTGCTGCAATTCAGCATGGTTAACACACTGCTGTGTTGCATCAAACATAACCAGGAGGCAACCAGATGATTCGACTATCAATTTCACATGGACTGAGCGACCGTTTGGCGTTTCAACGAATTTAAGCTGAACTGGCTCTGTGGCGTCTAAACCGACAAGAAACAGGAACAAGTCCCGGGCATCATCTCCAGATTGTATGTTATCGAACCCGTAATAAGCGGACTCTCCCTGCCATGCCAGAATCAGTAACTGACTATCGAGTCTCACACAAAATGGTCGGACAAACTCATTGATTTGATGATTGAAGATTTCCTGAAAATCATAAGAATCAAGCATTATGAATGGAAGATCAATTGTGCCAGTTCCAGAAAAACAGATTCGACATTGTCACCTGTTTTAGCACTGGTTTTAAAGACCGGGCAACCGGAGTCTGACAATTGAGCAATATGCTCGTCAGTCACCTTCCAGTTATTGATCAAATCAAGCTTGTTAATCGCAAACACAACCGGACAAGCGCCGATTTTTTCATTGACATCGGATTGTATACGAAGCATGTTTTCATATGTTTCCAGACGGCACCCATCAGCCACCAGAATTATCCCAGCTGCACCTTTGAGATAATTGGCATCGACAAAAGTATCTTTATCACTGCCTGCAATGTCCCAAATAACCAGCTTAATTGTTGTTTGGTCAGGCAATTCGACACTTTTGCTGTCTACTTTTACACCGACTGTTGTAAGATATTTTTCAGAAAATGTCTGGCGAACGTAGCGATTGGTCAAACTTGTTTTACCAATCGCAAAGTCACCAAGCAAGCAGATTTTCCTGGAAATCAAAGCATTTCACCATTGTCATCGATAAATCCCGATTTTAAAACCTTATGTTGTAAACAATTTAAACATCCAGTCATTGTTGTTTATCCAAAACAAAATTGATTATCCGTCTGAAAACCCTGCCATGTAGTAGCATCACAGGTGCGTGGCGTTATTGACGATGAATGGAAGATATTAACTGGCTTATTCACTAAGTGATTATCAATATTGATGGGTAAAAAACAGGTTTGGGATATACTCTAAAAATCTACCTGAATCTCCAAATCGACGCGTCTTTCACTCAAATCCACTTGTTCTGACTGGTACTTGATATCACTGGCCTGAACCTGAATCAAGGATTGCTCCAACCCTTCCCTGATCAGTATTTGCCTGACTTTTTCCGCCCGCCTCAATTTCAGATCACGATTATCCTCATCTTTACCAACGCCATCAGCATAACCTGTAATCATCACGTTGACTTGTCCGTTTAAGAGATCAGATAACTCAATCAACTCACGAATTTTAGCGTTTTGTTGCTCAGAAATAACTGACCGGTCACTGTTAATCTGAACATCATCAACAAAATAAATAAAATCACCATTGATCTCTTGTATCAATGCTTTTAAACGTAATGATTCATTAGATTGCAATTGCTGACTCTGGTCGCTGGTCATCAGCGTCAATTCATTTGAAATCTTCTTGACATTTACGCTCAAATCCTCGATCCAATGCAATGGCGCATGCCCAGTGACCAGCAAAGTGTTCTCTTGTAATCGTAAATTAACGCTTTCTGGAGCATTCAAACGCTCACGTAATAGTTGAGCAGTGAAACCATGATCGACTTTGAGATGGTTCAGATTGAAATCCACAAACCCTGGGACACTGTCACGCATTGATGAAATAGAATCAATCCAGTGTTGTTTGGCTTTTCCACTGATTAATAAATGATTTGTGTCAGCCTCCAGCTTGACTGTATCAGGTGGCTTGAGAATCTGCCCGGCTCTCAGAACTGCTATGGATGGATCCAGCGACTGGAACAAGGACTGTTTTATCTGCAATTGCGCTGGACTGAATCCATGCTTGCCCGGCATTCCCTGTAATTCCTGGGCAAGTGGATCACTTAACACTTTCACAACAACATGGTCATCCTGGCGATCAGCACCAACAACCACAACGCCGGCAATTGACTTTAGCTCTGACAACAACGAATCCAGTCTGTTTTGCTGATCATACTGCTTCCATTGCCATAGTCCAAACAAGATGATGCCTAGCAAAGCAATCCAGGTAAACGGTTTTTTAAACCAGTTAATGGCTTTCTTTTCTTGACTGGCCTGCCTGCTTTGTTGTGTCAAGCAAGATTGCAGCAAATACTGAATATCCGTGTTTTCCCCCCGATCTCCAGAAAATTGTTCTATTTCAGCACCATGCTCTGAATGAACCTGCTCCAGTACAGCGCGTAATTCAGTGCGATTGGTTTCTGGAACCAAACCTCGGTTAACACAGGCTAAAATTGCTTTTGGACCATCAATAATCCACAGCGTTTTTTCACCAAATTCAACTGAATGCAAATTGTCGTTTTGTTGTGGAGAAAACGAGTCGCGGGCAAAATCACGAATCACGGTGAGCATCGCCGAAACTGCATCACTGTCATGCTCGGAAACATCCGGATGGCTGACATGTTCAATTAATAACCCTGTGCCTTGTTGAATCAAAAAAATTTCTTCAACACGGTATAGGAGTGAATGTTTTAAAACAATTTCTGTAAACGGTACGCCGCTGCGTTTTGCCTCCCAGCGCCAGCGCAACGATTGAGGTGACATGCTGTGCTCAATCATCTGATTTGTCGATTGCACAAAGCTTCTTAAAGTCTCGGTTATGGATTTTCGGATTGCCGGACCCATGACCGGAAACAGGGAATCAGCGAATGATTGAGGATCGCGTGTCACATTATCGCGAATACATTCATCAACCGTTCCACTCAGTGCATTGACCAGTTGATGCTTTTTTTCAGCAACCACATGAATCGAATCAATCAATATTTCTGCGGTATCGTTGATTCTCTGACTGGAATCGAATATATGTTTGCGTATTCGATCAAGGTCGTTCAATTCAGTCTGGATGGCTTCAGTAGACTGATTCATTCGCTGATTGAGAGAGGCTTCAATTGATTCAAGCTGGCTGTTTAACTCCGCAATCGATTGTTGCACTTCACCTGAAATCAGAGTTTCCAATGCCTGAATTTTCTGATTATATCCAGAAATATCGCTTCCCAGTACCAATTCCCGAATCTTGTCAACGGTACCTGTTGAGCCATGCTCTGAAGCATCAATATGTGTTTTGTCGCTGGTCGTCATGTTAAATACACTGTTTCAATTCTCATAAAAATCGAAATTACATCAATTTATTGTCACGTATCCTTAATTTTTAGCAACCACTGCTATCAGTTGTAATGGTGATAATCAAGTCTGGCTTGTACAATCAGACAAATATTGATTATGCGATTCCTCGAACCTGACAATGATTTTAATCATTGCATAACATTGACATAGTCAGACTACATGATATCCAATCAGCTTTCATATTAATTCGATCATTCGATATTGACTGCTACCTCAATTGATAACAGTCCTGCAGGCATTCTGTTCAATCTGGATATAATCGGTCTTGAATTATCCGATAAAATGACCGTCTCTGAATAACACGTGTTTATGAAGCGTTAATCCGATAACTTTGATAAACTAGGTGTAACATTTTATCACCCAGCCCATAATATCATTGATTCTTTAACCATTTCTGGATAACACACATGCATTTGGCTTTACTGGAAGATGATCCCGACCAATCCGCAATCATGATTGAATGGCTGAAGCACCACGGACATCAATGTGATTGTTTTGCCAGTGGACGGGAATTCATTAAAACAGTTCGTCGCAACACCTACGATATGTTGATTCTGGACAGACTGATTCCTGATATGAACGGCATTGAGGTTTTAAAATGGGTTCGCGAAAATATGGACTGGCGCATCCCTGTTCTCATCACGACACAGCTGGATAGTGAGGAAGATATTGTTTTCGGTTTGAATCAAGGTGCTGATGACTACATGATCAAACCAATCAAAAACAAGGAGCTTTTGGCAAGAATCGATGCCCTTGGTCGACGCTTGCTGAACCAGGAAGAATCCGACTCGGTTATCCATGCTGACCCGTTTATCATTGAACGCAAAACACGAAATATCAAGCGTCATGATGAATTGATCCCTACCACCAATATCGAATACGATCTGGCGTTATTTATGTTTCAAAATTATGGGAGAGTATTGTCGCGCGGTTATATTCTGGAAAATGTATGGGGACGAAAAGCTGATATTACGACCAGAACAGTCGATACCCATGTGAGCCGGATCAGAAAAAAACTAGGGATTGTTCCAGAGAACAATTGGCAACTTGTACCAATCTATCAGCACGGCTATCGTCTTGAAAAGCTGAATTGAATGACCGTTGTTTTCGTAAATGACAACGCGATCAAAAAAAATCGAATCAAGGTATTGAGACAAATTCAAAATTGATCTAAGGATTTGACATCCTAACGTAAACGATCAATACCTTGACTCTATTCACGGGTAAAGCACCGCAAAACGCGTGACCTGAATACGCATGTGAATTACGCAATAAAGCCAATCATGCATTTAATACACAGAGTTCATCCATACACGACACTGAGGCGACATAGCTTACATTGTATTGGTCGCTTGAGCTTTTTCATCTGTACCGGCTAGATACGTTTCAATTTTAGAACGCAGAATCCCTTTATCTTCCGGACTGAATTGTACACCGATTCCAGCTGAGCGATAATTTCCCGGCCCTTTTGGGGTAATCCAGACAATATGTGCAGCTACAGGGATTTTTTCTTCCTCTTCCATCAAGCTTACCAGAATGAAGACTTCTTCACCGTAGTGATAGGGTCGGCTGGTTGGAATAAACAAACCACCATTTCTGACAAATGGCATATAAGCTGAGTACAAAGCATCCTTGTCCTTGATAGACAATGACAAAATGCCTCGTTTCACTTCCTTTTTTTCTTCACTCATACCTTGAAACCTTTTGCTCTTTCATTATTGATCGCCATTGGATATAACAGTTCTCGTAAATCAATTGTATGTTTGCATGGGTCATTGTTAATTCCCTGGCCCGATACAATTGATTGAGATAGTCGAATAACGATGACAACTCAATCGTTGATGCGACTTTCTCAAACTGTTGCTTTTGATCCGGGTGAAATAATGCATCGACATCGATTTCCGGATGCATTGCCAATCGAATCAAATCCAACGTTCCTGTGATCAAAATGTAGATAACAAATTGATTTGAATACTTGACCCAGGTCTCAGTTATGCTGAAGGGCGGTAATTCTTTGAACTGGGTCGCAGCGATTAATTGCAGAACTGTGAGCTTTTGCTCATATTCCCCGCTGTCAAACAACTGTTTCGCATGCAATG
The DNA here is from genome assembly GCA_022600935.1 of Gammaproteobacteria bacterium. Classification (GTDB taxonomy): domain Bacteria; phylum Pseudomonadota; class Gammaproteobacteria; order Methylococcales; family DRLZ01; genus DRLZ01. Next base: position 16,401 of record JAHZJL010000213.1, on the reverse strand, counting down.
GTGCTGCCCCCGATAATGCAGCCAGCTGTTTTGCATTGCTTACAGAAAATTCCTGCTCAAGCCATTGAGAAACCACATGAATTGAGGGCGTCGGAATTGTTATGTGTTGGCAACGTGTCGATATCGTCGGTAACACCAGGGAAGGTCGGTCTGACAACAATATAAATATAGTCCGTTGACCAGGTTCTTCCAGGGTTTTCAAAAATGAGTTGGCTGCAGCTGTTGTTAATTGTTCAGCCAATCTGATAATCACTACCCTGAAACGAGTATATTGAGGTGCGAGAGTCATTAACTGATTCAGCGTTCTTATTGCATCGATGAGAATTTGACGACTATCCTCCTCCGGCTGTATCAGCAAAAAATCAGGGTGATTACCGGACTCAAACAGGGAACAGCTATGACAGTGTCCACAAGCTGATCCGTCTTTCGCACTTGCATCACACAATAACTGTCTGCTAAACAAAGATGCCAATTCCAGTTTACCTATACCAGCCACTCCGCTGATCAATAGTCCATGAGGAACCCGGTCGCTATCAAGATAACCGTTCAAACGTTTGATACTACTGGATAACCAGGGATATTGATTGTTCACTTTGAGACGTTTATCAATCAAGCTGAAGTGATGAATTCATCTAAATAAGCTTGAATACATTTGTTGACAACGTCAGGTGACTGACCGGCATCAATCACTTTAATCCGCTCTGGCTCCCTGTTTGCCCGATCAAGATAAACGCGTCTTACGGCTTCAAAAAATTCATGACTTTCCTGCTCAAATCGATCTTTTGACCTGTCTGCTATACGCTGATGACCGACATCGACAGAAATATCCAGTAATACAGTCAGATCCGGCTTCAGTCCTTGCAACACCCATTGTTCCAGTTGCTGGATTCGCAGACTTGAAACACCGCGGCCTCCGGATTGATAGGCATAACTGGCATCGGTAAAACGGTCGCAGATAACCCAGTTTCCTAGCTCCAATGCCGGCTGAATCACTTCCTGCACATGCTGGGAGCGGGCGGCAAACATCAACAACAGCTCTGCATCATCAACGATTTTATTTGAATTGCTCAGAAGTATTTCACGAATTTTTTCTCCAATGAGCGTCCCGCCAGGCTCCCTTGTTGTAACGACTGGAATCTTGTGCTGCTGCAGATAATCGCTCATAAAAGACAGTTGTGTGCTCTTGCCCGCACCTTCCCCACCTTCAAGAGTAATCAACCGGCCACGCATCAGCGTTTAACCCTTATTTTCTTTTGATATTTGTTAACTGCCTGATTATGTTGCTTGAGCGTTGCAGAAAAAACATGTGAACCTTTGCCATTGGCTACGAAAAACAAGGCATCACCTTCGGCAGGATGTAACACAGCATTAATTGCAGCCTGGCCAGGAAGCGCAATTGGAGTAGGAGGCAAACCATCCCGTGTGTATGTATTATAAGGCGTGTCTGTCCGTAAATCCTTGCGCCGTATGTTACCTTTAAATCGATCACCCATGCCGTAAATGACAGTCGGATCAGTTTGTAAACGCATACCTTTTTTTAACCTGCGAATAAACACGCCGGCGATTGTGGCGCGCTCTTCGTCCAATGCTGTTTCTTTTTCAACAATTGAAGCCAGAATCAGGGCTTCATAAGCACTCTTTAACGGTAAATCTGCACTTTTATTTTGCCACTCCTGATCAAGCACTTCCAGCATATTGCGATAAGCACGCCTGAGAATGTCCAAATCGGTGGTATTGTTTGTAAAAAAATAGGTTTCTGGTAAAAACAATCCTTCCGGGTGTTTGTAGGATATGCCGATTTTATCCACAATTCCCTGCTCTGAAGCCTGACTCAGGGTTTGTTTGAGAAATTGATTTTTCTTCAAAGCGACCAACACTTGTTTCAATGTCCAGCCTTCTATCAGCGTAATGGAATATTGATTGACCTCCCCGGCCACCAGTGTCTCAAGAATTGATTCCGGCGATGCACCCGCCTTGATTGTAAACTCACCGGCTTTGATTTTGGTATCTGCTTGATTCAGATAAGCAAGTACTTTGAACCAGTAAAGCTGGCTGATCAAGCCTTCGTTATGTAAGCGTTTTCCAACCTGACCCAGGGAATCGCCTGGTTTGACTTCAAACACATGATCAACAACTGATGTTGATGGTTGTATACGAAATTTTTGAAAATCCTGATACAAATATCCCAGTGTTAGAATAGCGGCAACACATAACACTGCAAAACCCAAACGGATCACTGGCTATACCTGTCAAACGCGTTATTGACCCACTGACGTGCTTTGACAGTCACTGGTCCGAGAGTTAATCGCCTGGTTTCAAATTGACGGACCGGCCAGATTCCGATCACACTGTTGGTCATAAACAACTCATCAGCCTGAACCAGATCATCGATGACAATACGCTGTTCTTTACACGTCATACCGTTAAGTGCTGCATAATCCATAACAACCGAACGAATAATACCAGACACACCTGCCCTATCCAGTAAAGCAGTCTTCAATTGCCCGTTTTTGACATAAAACAGGTTGCTCATTACTCCTTCGGTTACATAACCATCCGCATCCATCATCACGCCTTCATGGTAATCTTGATGACTCCATTCTGATCTTGCAAGTACCTGATCAAGTCGATTCAAATGTTTAATTCCGGCCAAAGAAGGGTTAATTGATAATCGATGTCGACATAACTTCAGCCGGATACCATGTTGTTGAAGAGAAGGAGAATGCTCCGGGGAAGGTTTGATTGAAACAATACGATTTGGAATTAAACCAGGTGTGCGGGCATAGCCTCTTGCGCCTGATCCGGAACTGATCTGTATTTTGATAACTCCGCTGTCTCTATTTGAACATAACGCATTGATTTCAGAAAGCAGCTCTGAAAGTTGATAAAACGGCAATCCTAATCGACAACACCCTGCTTGTAACCGGTTAAGATGGCGGTGGAGAAATTCTGGTTGTCCCTGGGAAACTGCAATGGTTTCAAAAACTCCATCGCCATATTGCAGGCCACGGTCATTACAGTCTATTGTGTCTGCTGGATTGCCATTGATGAAAACAGAACAGCTCATTTCAGGAAATGAACACGGCAGTTGATCTCAGTCATCAAAATGCCATGATCAACCGCTGTAACGAGAAAAAATCAAACTGCCATTGGTGCCACCAAAACCAAATGAATTGGTCATCACTGCGTTAATCGGCATTTCCCGGGACTGGTTTGGGATGTAATCGAGATCACAATCAGTATCGGCAGCTTCCAGATTAATTGTCGGAGGTGCAATATTATCTCTGATGGAAAGAATAGAAAATACTGCTTCGACACTTCCGGCTGCTCCCAACATATGCCCTGTCATAGATTTGGTGGAACTGACCGGTGTCTTGTATGATGAATTGCCCAATGCCAGCTTGATTGCCCTGGTTTCCGCAACGTCTCCGGCAACTGTTGATGTGCCATGAGCATTGATGTAATCCAGTTGATCAGGGTTCAAGTTAGCGTCATTCATCGCATTGCGCATACTCAATGCACCACCCTTACCTCCGGGAGCCGGCTGGGTCATATGATATGCATCCGAGCTTCGACCATAACCAATGATCTCAGCATATATTCTTGCACCTCTTGACTTTGCATGGTTCAGTTCCTCAATGATGATGACACCTGCACCATCACTCAGCACAAATCCGTCCCTGTCCTTATCCCAGGGTCGGCTTGCCGCTTGCGGGTCATCATTGCGTTGTGATAATGCTCGAGTTGCGACGAATCCGCCTAAAGCCGTCGGACAATTGGTTGACATTTCCGCACCACCTGCAACCATGACATCAGCATCGCCATATTGAATCATTCGTGCCGCTTCGCCAATATTGTGGCAGCCAGTTGCGCAAGCACTCACCGCAGAAATATTTGGTCCGCACAGTCCAAAGCGCATCGAGAAATTGCCTGACAGCATGTTAATGATGTTACCAGGCACAAAAAACGGCGATATTTTTCTAGGTCCGCTATCAAGCAAGTCCTGATGACTTTTGACTATCCCGGTAATCCCTCCGATACCCGCACCAATCGCAACACCGATACGCTCATTATTCTGTTCGGAAATTTCTAGCCCGGAGTCTTCAAGTGCTTGTGTACCTGCAGCAATTCCGTAGTGAATAAAGCCATCCATCCTGCGGGCTTCCTTGGGAGACATGTACTGGCTGACATTAAAGTCTTTAATTGCTCCACCGAAGCGTGTTGCGAAAGCTGATGTATCAAATAATTGCAAAGGAGCAATTCCGCTGCGGCCATTCACAATACCTTCCCAGGTCGAATTGATATCCAATCCAAGAGGCGTTATTACGCCCACTCCTGTAACTACTACACGGCGATTTTGCAATGCACACCTTTAATTTTGAACATTAGAAAACAGAAAGAGTTTGAAAGTCCTGGAGGTTTTATCAGTGATTGACAAAGAAATTAATTGCAAGAAAACAATACGATGATTATCAATGATACCCAGTAATTCTCTGTGACAGGAATTTGGGGAAATATATCCTCAGCACTGAGACAGGGAGTTTGATCTCATAGAGATAAATACTTAACGGATTTGATTATCCTGTGTCAAAATCATAAGGCTTAACTGCTAATAACGCTATAAACAATCGAGTTATAACAGTTGCTCAGACACACAGCCCCAAGCGAGACTAACAGTCAAAACCGGCAAATGGAAATCACATTTACCGGCTTTGAATCCAGTCTAATGATTAACAATCATCTATTGAAGCAATGCAGATTTGAATGCTTCAAGACACATTAATCATTTTATAAAAAAATAAACTGATAAACCTCGGATCAGACAATCTCACCGGATCCAAATCAATTATGAATTCAGGTTAGCGTTTACATAATCGATGGCTTGTTGAACTGTTGTTATTTTTTCTGCTTCTTCATCAGGAATTTCACATTCAAACTCTTCTTCAAGAGCCATAACCAGCTCAACAGTATCCAGAGAGTCAGCTCCTAAATCATCCACAAAAGAAGCATCTGCCTGAATTTCATCTTTAACGCCTAATTGTTCTTTTACTATATTCTTGACGCGTTCTTCAATGTTTTCACTCATGTTTTATTCCTCAGTTTCCACTGTCTAAAAATAAAGAAGTCGAGCAATTCTAGTGCCGATTTCATAAAATTACAAAGATTTTTCGATTTCCTATCACTTTGTTTTAAATTTTCAACCAGTTATGGCATATACATGCCACCGTTTACATGCAATGTTTCACCAGTGATATAGGCAGCGCCAGGAGCGCATAAAAACTCTACGGCATGTGCTATTTCTTCTGGTTGCCCCAGTCTACCGAGCGCAATTGCTGATAGCAAACTTTCTTTCTGGGCTTCAGGTAATTCTTTTGTCATATCGGTATCGATAAAACCAGGCGATACTGTATTAACGGTAATGCCACGCGATCCAACTTCTTTGGCCAATGACTTGGTCAACCCGATCATGCCTGCTTTAGCAGCTGCATAATTGGCCTGACCTGGGTTGCCAGTTGAACCAACTACAGAGGATATATTGACGATACGCCCCCAACGCGCTTTCATCATCGGTTTAAGAGATGCTCTGCACAAACGAAAAATTGAACTCAAATTGGTTTGAATCACCTGGTCCCATTCATCATCCTTCATACGCATCATCAGGTTATCACGAGTGACTCCGGCATTGTTAACCAGTATCTCCGGGGCCCCGATCTGTTCAGTCATTGCCTGAAGGCATTGATCAATGGATTGTGAGTTACTGACATCCAGGACAAGTCCTTTGACACCTGGAATCGCATTGGCAATTCCTTCGGCTCCCTGTTCAGTGGTCGCTGTCCCGACCACCTGGTATTGACTGCTGGCCAATTGTTTGGCTATTGCAAAACCGATACCGCGACTTGCGCCGGTAACCAGCGCCACTTTTCCTGACATTATTGATTCTCCACAAACAATCTGGCCGTTGCCAGTGAGTCAGTAGTATTCACTGACACAGACTCGACACCTTTAATAATTCGCTTCAATAGTCCACTCAAAACTTTTCCAGGTCCACATTCAACAAACTGGCTGACACCGTGCTGATTCATGGCATGAATAGTGTCTACCCATAACACTGGCCTGTACAATTGCTGCTTCAGATTTTCGCGGATGTCGGTACTGTTATGGTGTATTCTGGCGTCCACATTTTGCACAATATTCACTGCACTCTGTTGTAATTCAGTGGCATCGATCACTGCTGACAATTGCTCCGCTGCGGGACGCATCAGTTCACAGTGTGACGGAACACTCACCGGCAACAATACTGCACGCTTGGCACCCGCCTGTTTGGCATTTTCAACGGCATGACTGACTGCCTGCTGTTCCCCGGCAATTACTACCTGGCCAGGGGCATTAAAATTAACTGGCTCCACGACTCCGCTTTTGGATCCTGCATCACAAGCTTGTCTAACAGCGTCATCATCCAGTCCGAGAATTGCGGCCATTGCCCCCTGACCTGCTGGAACTGCTGCCTGCATAGCTTCTGAACGTTGTTTCACAACTGTGACAGCATCGATATAATCCAGTTTTCCTGAACACACTAATGCAGTGTATTCTCCCAGACTGTGACCGGCCATAAGCGCCGGAACAGCTCGGGTAATAGATTGCCAAACCCGCCAAACTGCCACACCGCCAGCAAGCATTGCTGGTTGCGTAACCACTGTTTCGTTCAGTCTGGACTCAGGGCCATTTTGGCTGATCTCCCATAAATCCTCGCCGATAATAGTTGACGCTTCAGTAAACGTTTGATGTATGATCGGGAATTCATTCGCCAATTCGGATAACATCCCGAGTGACTGTGAACCCTGACCTGGGAAAATAAACCCCAGTTTGGTTGAAATATCTGTCATTTTCTATGAACCGGATTCCGTTCTGTTTTATTATTGTATAGATTCCATGATTGATGATTCAGGATGTCATTTCGATCATTTAATTGATAATCAATATAACTCTTGTTAAAACTCCAAAATAAAAAAATAGCCTTGTATGAATTCAATGACAGCTCAATAATTGACAAGCGCCGAGCCCCAGACAAAACCACCGCCAAACGCTTCCATCAAAACAGTATCACCTCGTTTGATTCGACCATCTCTGATACCTTCATCAAGTGCCAGCGGCACAGAGGCAGATGATGTATTTCCCTGGTGTTCAATCGTTAAAATAACTTTGTCCAAAGACATCCCCAGTTTTTTTGCTGTGGCTTTGATAATTCGAATATTGGCTTGATGAGGTACCAGCCAGTCAATATCAGATTTGTTCAGTCCGTTTGCCATCAATGTTTCATCGACAATTCGACCCAATGTGTTAACAGCAACTTTGAAAACTTCATTACCGGACATATGAATCACAGCGTCCGCTGAACACAATCCGCCCGCTGGATTTGGTATATACAGCAGATCGCTGTAATTTCCATCAGAATGAATATGCGTCGATAAAATTCCAGGATTTTCAGACGGTGTTAAGATAACAGCCCCTGCCCCGTCACCAAACAGGATACAGGTACGCCGATCGTTCCAGTCCAGTAATCTGGAGTTAATTTCACTACCAACAACAAGCGCTTTTTTAGCCTGTCCGGTCTTGATGAACTGATCTGCGACACTCAATGCATAGATAAATCCGGAGCAAGCTGCCTGAATATCGAACGCTGCACATTGTGGTGCTTGCAGGCGATGCTGCAGCAGGCAGGCTGTACTGGGAAATATGGTATCAGGTGAACTGGTCGCTACAATAATCAGATCAATGTTGGCTGCTTGTAAACCGGCTGCGTCCAGTGCCCGCTGAGCAGCAATCCCGGCCATACTTGATGCTGTTTCCTGATCACCGGCAATGCGTCGTTCATGGATACCGGTTCGATCAAATATCCATTCATCCGAGGTATCCACCATCTTGGAAATATCATTATTGGTTCTTACCTGTGATGGAAGATAACTACCAGTCCCGGCAATGCGTGAATAAAGACTCACACCCTGCCTCGTGCTGCCAGAATTTCCTCAACACGCGAGCTGATTCTGTTCGGGACATCATTTTCAATTTCAACGGCCGCAACTTTGATTGCATTGGCAATCGCGATCTGATCTGAGCTACCATGACTTTTGATAACAATCCCGCGCAGCCCAATCAAACTGGCACCATTATATTTTCTGACATCGAAAAGCTGTTTGAACGCCTTCAATACAGGCATAGCCACAACTGCAGACAGCTTGCTCAGCAAATTGCTGGAAAAACATTGTTTCAGTGAACTGACAATGAGTCTGGTAATACCTTCCATGGCTTTTAAAGAGATATTACCAACAAATCCATCGGTGACAACCACATCGACATCACCCATGCAGATATCGTCACCTTCAACATATCCGATGAAATTCAATGGTGAATCAGAAAGCAGTTGAAATGCCTCCTTGACTTGTTGATTCCCTTTCATTTCCTCTTCGCCAACATTCAGCAATCCAACTGTGGGATTGTCAATACCCTCAATGGCGCGAACCAGCTCAGAGCCCATCAGGGCAAATTGGTATAACTGTTCAGCACTGGAATCGATATTAGCGCCTAAATCGAGAACGTGGGTATGTCCTTTGTGTGAAGGCAACGGTGAAATGATTGCTGGCCGGTCAATACCAGGTATTGTATGCAACACAAATTTGGCAGTCGCCATCAATGCTCCGGTATTTCCGGAACTGACGCAAGCGCCTGCTGAGCCTTGCTTGACCAGGTTGATCGCTACACGCATGGAAGAGTCTTTTTTTGAACGAAGCACTTTAGACGGTGTTTCATCCATTTCTACAACCTGGCTCGCGTTTATAATGGTCAAACGCTCACCCCATTTTGCAAGTTGTTCGCCAAGCTGGTCACGAATCATCTGTTCATTGCCAACTAACAGTAACGTCAAATGCGGCAATTCAGTCAGACTGACAAGCGCTGCCGGCAGAGTTTCACTCAGGCCATGATCCCCACTCATGGCATCCAGGGCAACAGTGACTTTTTTACTCATCTTGCAATCAATCGCCAGTAAACAGGTTAGCTGAAACCGGAATCATCATGACTCGATCTTATGAAATTTCTGCCGAGCTAAAGTTGGGTTTATTCAGTATCCTCTTCTTCCTCATCCATATCGAAATCAGCGCTTTCAATCACTTGACGTCCTTTGTAAAACCCGTCAGGCGTAACATGATGACGCAAATGCAATTCTCCGGTCTCTTGATCACGTGACAAGGCTTTTCCGGTCAACCCATCATGAGATCGACGCATACCACGTCTTGAGCGTGATTTCTTACTTTTTTGAACAGCCATAACTTATTCATTCTCCTTGGATTTAATATTGGCAAGAATGGCAAACGGATTTGTTTCGCGCTCTTCTTCCTGTGTCTCTTGTTGTCCATGCCGCTGCCGAAAATGACACTCATCGTGAACCGGGATATCCGGCACGGACAAAATCAATTCATCTTCAATTAATTCGTTCAACCTGGTCGTTTCATCCGTCAACAACAAAGGTTCGAAATGCTTGGGCAACTGTTTAGCCTGCATATCGGAACTCACAACACCGAGTTTAAAATTCCTGTCAATTGCCAATCGCAAAGGTTCAAGACAGCGCTGACACTCAACAACCAAGGTCGCCTTGGCATATCCTGATATGGTTTTGACATCACCTTCCTGACAAAACAACAAAGAAACACTGGCAAATCCACTATGATCCACGAGTGAATCCGACAATCTCTGCATCTCAGAGATCTTCAATGCCCCTTGCAGGTGAGTATTTTTTTCAACCAGTTTGACAGGGTCAATCTCAACAGGCAAACGTGAAGACATAACTTTGGAATGATATCTGATTCATCTTGCCAATGTCAAAAAATTACGCATTAAAATCGATTTTCGTCTGCTCATTTGGATTCAAATTGTGATGCCATCAATTAAATCGTATTTGATCCAGATAGAGCATTCCATGTTGCATCCTGAATGCTTGTAAGTATTATAACAATTCCGATCTGGTCAAGCGTTGTTTTCACTGCATGAATCATCAACCAAAATGAATTAAACCTATCTCAGACTTGACGGAATATGTGAATCAATCAAATTTTGCATGTATTGATGCAGCTTTGGATTGGCTGTTAACAGGTTACCTGACTGATAAAAGGCATCCTGGCCGCTCAGATCAGTGACAACACCTCCTGCCTCACTGATTAATAAAACTCCTGCCGCCATATCCCAGGGCTTTAATCCAAGCTCCCAAAACCCATCAAGACGCCCAGCTGCAACATAAGCCAGATCCAGTGCAGCCGACCCGGCTCTTCGAATTCCTGCAGCCCCATCGCTCAATACCTTGAGCATTTGTAAATAATCATCCATATACTGCTGATTTCTGAAAGGAATTCCGGTTCCAATCAGCGCTCCCCGGGTTGTTTTGAGTGCAGAGACTCTCAATCGTCGATTATCCAGTATGGCACCCTCACCCCGTGTCGCAGTGAACATTTCTTCTTTTAACGGATCATAGACAATCCCGTGCTCCAGGCGACCTTTGTATTGAATAGCAATGGACACAGCAAAATGTGGAAAATGATGTAGATAGTTTGTAGTTCCATCCAGTGGATCGATAATCCAGACAAAATCATCACCTTCAGTCTGGCCACTTTCTTCAGCAAGAATGGCATGACTGGGGTAAGCGCGTCTGATAATCTGTATAATTTCCTGCTCAGCCCTTTGATCGACATCGCTCACATAATCATTTTGCGCCTTGTGAATGATCTTGCGTTCATCCATATGCTGCATAGCACGGACAATGATGTTTCCGGCAGATCGAGCTGCTCGTACTGCAATATTCTGAATAGGCTGCATAGAATGATTCGACGAAAATTAAAAAGCTCGGTAGCATATAACGGACTGCGTTAAAAAGCCAATCATATATTAAAAATGTCATATTCTATTTAATCAACATGCAATGTTGTTGCAAGTTTTGTTTTTTAAAACACTTTTAACATTTCGATGACTCAGGACTGATTTCTACTCAAGTCAGTCATGATGCCACCTATATCTCTAACAACATTATGCGACTTTAGCTTGCATTTGCGCCATTAAGTCACCAATTTTCATATGACGCAGATTCCAATCATTGACTCAATGATTAAATTTTTTGTGTTATAGACTTGTATTCGTGAATATAAAATTGCTGCGAATTCAAGAAGCCGCCAATAAAAACATCCAAATGATTTCAATGACTTTTCAGCGAATACATTGTTTAACTCGACAGTTTCAAACAATCATTATTTAACTATCAAATACACATCACAGTTATGAGTACAGACGTGCTATCGAGAATTATCATCGTCCTTGTTGAGCCAACTCACCCTGGCAATATCGGAGCGGCAGCCCGTGCCATGAAAAATATGGGACTAAGCAGACTACACCTGGTTAAACCTCATCATTTTCCATCAGCTGATGCAACTTCCAGAGCATCTGGTGCAGACGATATCCTTGAAACGGCAACCGTATTCAGTACTCTCGAAGATGCTATTGTCAATTGCTCTCTAGTCATAGGCACCAGCGCTCGAATCAGGGAAATCCCCTGGCCAGAACTCAGCCCCAGATCATGCGCAGAACAGGTTGCCCGAGAACCAGGGCAATCCGATATCGCAATTTTATTCGGTCGTGAACATTCAGGCCTCACCAATCAGGAAATGGACAAGTGCCAGTATCTTCTTAGAATCCCCTGTAATCCCGGATTTTCATCGCTCAACCTTGCAGCAGCGGTGCAAATCATCAGTTATGAATTGCGCATGGCTTTGAACGCCAGTCACGACATTCAAACCCATCATGACGAATTCGCGACCTCAAACGAACTTGAATTATTTTACAAACATTTGCATCAAACACTGCAATCGATTGGCTTTATTCACCCGGATAAATCTCGCTCAATTATGCGCCGCATTCGACGCTTGTTTACCCGCACCCGTCTCGAGAAAAAAGAAATAGATATTCTGAGGGGCATTTTAAATACAACGCAAGCGAGCATTAAAACAAGTGAATAATGACGTGATGACACGATACATAGTCTTAAAATGCAGACCAGCTGCAGCAAGCCCTCAACCCGAACATATCAACCAGCCGAGTTTAAACTCGCCCGACCATTATGACTAACAGGAACTAACACCTATGCTTAAACAATTTAAGGAAGACATCAAAATTGTTTTCGATCGCGATCCCGCAGCACAATCGGTACTCGAGATTGTAACCTGCTATCCCGGTTACCATGCACTGATAATACATCGCATCAGCCACTCTCTTTGGCAATCAGGCTGGAAATGGCTGGGACGCGTATTGTCGCATATCGGACGTTTTCTGACAGGGATAGAGATTCATCCAGGCGCTGAAATCGGCGAGCGTTTTTTTATCGACCATGGTATGGGCGTGGTAATTGGAGAAACTGCTATCATTGGCAACGACTGCACTCTTTATCATGGTGTTACCCTGGGCGGAACCAGCTGGGAAAAGGGTAAACGCCACCCGACCCTGGGCAATAATGTTGTGGTCGGTGCCGGCGCCAAAATTTTAGGACCCCTGACAGTTGGCAGTAATGCCCGCATCGGATCCAACTCTGTTGTCGTTAAAAATGTCCCCGACGATGCAACTGTTGTCGGTATTCCCGGGCATGTCATTCGTAAACAGGATCCAACTCAACTACCCTGCTCGGATACATTGTTGAGCACAAGTTTCGACTCCTATGCGGCAACCGCTGATTTGTCAGATCCTGTTATTGAAGCCAATCAAAAAATGATTGAATATATTCGCTGCATGGAAAAACAAATCAATTCCATCAGTGAATCGTTGAAAGATAATGGTGTTCAGGTCAATTTTGATAATATGCCTGAAATCAGCGCCTTGACAATAGAGCCAAATGGCATAACCGAGCATGATGCAAACAACCCAGTTTAATCTAAGGCGTTCGACATGGACTGAATTTCGAGCTTGCCAAACAACAGCTTAAAAAAAGGTTGTCCCTCGAACAAGAAACAACCCTATCAATGCGGAGCAGACAAAAACAATGAAACTGCCTGACTCCACTCACATCGGAGTTTGCATTGTATCTGTGTTCTCATATGAAAATTTCCCATAATGCCCGATTAGACGCTCCCTGCATTCATCAGATTATTCAATCCGCCACACGATCTGCTGTCCAATCACTATTGGAAACCACCTCCTTCACCACTGTCAACTGATTATCACCTGACTTAAATAAGTTGTTAATAGTACACAGCTTTCTCAACCACAAGAACTCAACCCTGCAAAAAGATTGACCTGATGTGGTTTTGGCCTAATCAGCACAGACCTGGACTGGTAAACACGTTTTTTCAGGGACGACTACGACTAATACAGGAGGCAACAGAGGAAAATCTATTTTGAACCAAACAGATTCAGGACCAACAGCTAACAGGTAACACATATAGAACAGGGTTAACTAAATATCAACTTCTTTGACCAACTCCTGAGTATACATCGACATTTTGTGCAAAACTTTGATGATGGCGATATGCCTCTTGCATGGCTGAGGTGATCCATATTGGCTTATTGCCACGATAACGTGACACTTCTCCGACTTGAATCACTTCCAGGCTCTCACTTTGTGCGTTAATCAGCCGGTGCTCAATCATAAATGGGGAAATTGCAGCGTCACTGGAATCCGATGAGCTGTGCTCCAGAGAGAACACGAATCTGTCCCTGTCACCAGGGTGAACACATTGAAGAAATTCATCATAGCTTAATTCCGACTGCTCAATGAACCCGAGCAGCAGTTGTGCTTCTTGAGATAGATGCACTATGCCTGTCTTGGCATTCCATTCCCAGGTACCTAATTGTGCAACTTTCTGGACATTACGTAATCGTGACTTGCATTGGTTCAGGTTTTTGATAATCTGGTCGCTACGCAGCATATACTGTATTCTGTATACCAACAGCTTCCAGTTCAACGGTTTGATCATAAAATCAGTCGCACCCATTTCATAGGCGCGCTCGATCGAACTAAAATCATCATGGCAAGTAACAGTCAGAACAGGAACATTTTTGTGAGCAGTATGCTGACGAATTGCAGAACATGTCTTAAAACCGGACACACCCGGCATCTCCAGATCGAGCAAAATTAAATCCGGTACAACCTGATCAAGCAATACAATTGCCTCTTCCCCAGACCCTGCTGTTATGCATTCAAACCCAGCCTTGATTAAAACTCGTTCAGCGACAACACGTAATGAAAAATCGTCATCGACCCAAATAATCAAGGGTTTGTTATCATTCATTCTCGTTATACTCTTTAGAAAATCTTTATTTCACTTAAACAGTTCACTGTATATTAATCTTTTCGACTATGATTTCTGCAACTTGGAGTCTTCAAAACGGGTAATTTTCTCAATATTCCTTATCGTAGACCGATTGGTATCAAGGTCTTGCACGGCTTCTGCATTATCCAACAGGTATTTGAGACGATGGTTCAATATCCGCCAGTTGATGGGTTTGATCAGGAATTCAGTTGCTCCAGTATCATACGCCTGGTTGATGGATCTGAGATCATCGTGACCTGTCACCATCAGTATCGGTACATTTTTATTTACAGTATGGTCTTTCAATAATCGACACGTCTCAATCCCATCCATGCCTGACATTTCAAGATCAAGCAAAATAATATCCGGTTCAAATTTAGACAGCATAGTTATTGCCTCTTCACCTGAAACAGCACAAAGGCATTCATAGCCAAACTTGCCCAGAACACGCTCGGCAAGCATTAACAGGGATAAATCATCATCTATCCATAAGACCAGAGGTTTGGTTTCTAAATTCGACTGTGTATTCAAAACAAGGCTCAATAATCAAGCATGGCGCTGCAAAGCAGTATCTGATTGTTTATCATCGCCATTGGATAAAATGTAACGGATTCGATAAACCAGTAATTTCCAGTTAATCGGCTTCAATACAATATCGATAATACCAAGATCATAGGCTTGATCAAGAAACTCCAGGTTATCATGACCGGAAACCATTAAAATCGGGATAATTGGACGCCTGACCTGGCAACGAATGACCTTGATTGCCGCACAGGTTTCAAAGCCGTTCATGCCCGGCATTTCTATATCCAGCAATATCAAATCCGGTTCTATATGTTCCAGTAAATTGATAGCCTCTTCCCCTGATGCCGCAGTTACGCAGTCAAAACCGGTTTTGGTCAATGCGCGCTGCGCCAGTTTGCGTAATGACGCATTATCGTCAATCCAAAGTATCAGATGTTTTTTTGAATTCGTCTTATCTTCAGCCATTGCTAGTTAACCATATGTATTACTGACTTTCCTGTTCCAGAGCGATGGTCACCCTGGAATACTCGGATTTAATTCGTTCAATGAGCAACCCTACTTTGTCCAGGATCTGTTGCTTTCCCATTTTTTCAATTGTTCCACACATTGCGGATAACTCCAGTGCACCAAGATTCCCACTGGTCGACTTCATTCCGTGTGCGGTCACTCTTAGCTGTTCCGCGTTGTCTGATCTGTAGGCATGCTCAAGATTTTCAAGTCCAAGTTTAAAATCCCGGTCAAAGCAATGTTTCAACTCCTGAAAAAAGTTATCGTCATCACCATCCATCATCGCCTTGATTTCATTAATAACATTCTGATCAAGAGCAGGGGGCAAGGTCTCATCAGTTTGCTTGATCATATTCTCTATAAGTGTAGCAGTTTGTTGGCGACTGGAAACTGATAATCTCTCGCTGGATTCAAGATTTTTGATACTCTTATCAGTTACCGTAGAGCCGGGTATCCATTTTTCCAGCATTTCCAGCAATTGATGTTTTCTGAACGGTTTCGATAAATAATCATCCATTCCATGATCAATACATTTTTTTCTATCATGTGAAAGAGCGTTTGCTGTGAGCGCGATAATGGGTATTTGCTGATAGTCTTTATTTTGTGTTGCCTGATCTTCTTCATACACACGAATTTGCTGAGTCGCCTGATATCCATCAAGAACAGGCATCTGACAATCCATAAAAATCAAGTCGTAATGGTTTTGATTGAAAGCGTTGACCGCCTGCTCACCATTATCAGCAGTATCAACATGACATCCAAAACCTTTCAAAATTTGTTGTGCAAGTCGTTGATTGACAATATGATCTTCTACAATTAAAACATTCGCATCAAATTTGATTCCATCTCTTGAATCAAGATTTGAGTTAACCTGCCCTGATGCACTCTGGTCTGCTACGATAGATTGACCTGAAACAATACGCTCCAGGGTTGATCGCAGAACTGATTGCCGTATTGGTTTGGCAATTTGCGCCTGCACCCGGGATTGCTGGATTTGTTTAGCTGTGACTGATTCGTAAATTGTACTCAGTGCAAC
>JAHZJL010000212.1 GCA_022600935.1 Gammaproteobacteria bacterium | reverse complement strand
TCACACCTGTGGTTTCAGTACAGATGTATTATCTCATGGGTTTTTTGAGGCTATTTTTTGTCGTTGTATGGGCGCTGATCGTGATTGAAAAAACAGATGCCCCCGTTTGTTGTCTTTGATTCGTTACCGCTTGTCATCGCCCCTCTATCCGCATGAAGGACCTTTTGTGCACCCGACCATAAAGTGATCTAAAAATTCAAAAAAGACCGAAAAACCGTGTCAAGCACTTTTTTAAATTATTTTCACTGAGTAGTTACAATAAAGTGATCATTAAACTTGCAGAACAAAAATCAGTGACATGCCACCGATAAGATATAAAAAAGGACTGTCCCAGGTGTGCGGTGATAATGCTTCGGTAATTGTCATGACAATCGGGATGACAGCCAGAGCCGTGACAAACTGTAGATCGCTGAACATCTGATTAAAGTAACAGATTGCCAGAATACTGACGATAAAGACGCAAAGACTTCCTTCAATACTGCGTGTATATTTTCGCTGTGAAAAAATAGCTCTGGTTTGATAATGGTGTTTGCCAAATCGAATCCCGACGGGCTCGGCAAGTCCATCACCGACACCGATAATAAGAATCGGGATGGCTAGTAATTCACGCAGCTGCATCTGCTCAAGAGCAAACACCAGAGGCATAATGACCACATAGCTTGCCAGAAACTGAGTGACCAGCCATAACAAGGTATAGGGCCGGTCTTCCGGGCGATCGATTGCCCGAAACATAATGCCCAGTGGAACAAACCGTTCTCGCAAAGGCTGAACAAATAACCCCAGGACACACATGGTCAACATTGCATTGATGATTGCCGTTATGACCGAAGTTTGATAAGGGAATAACGATAGTAACGACTGGGGAAGAAAAAATAATGCAAAATGCATGATTTTTCGAGTGTAGTTGACCCTGACAGAGTATTTGCTGACAATTTGCCCGCACAGATAAAACAGCAGCAAAAAACTGCAATGTAATACACTGACATGGATCCAGTAGCTGGAATCCGGGAATTGCATTATGGAAACTCCGGTTGTTGATTAAAGAGTCTAATGTCGTTTCAATTCTATTTAAAGAATGATTGTCTGCAAGCCAACGAATTTGAAAAGTTTAATCATCATGTGGTGGTCGATGTGACAATTAAAGCGATACATGTCATCTGAATAACAGATGGTATATGCCGGTGAGCACCAGTAGCTTGTTGAATGGTCAATCATTGTTGTTTAAAAAGAGCATACGTCTGGAGTTGGTTTGGTACCACTCGCTACAAGCCATTCAACTTACCCCTCAAATGGTGTCATAATAGCTGAATTTTGTTAAGAGACTGAGTGAATGATTCTGGCTTGTCTGGTGTTGATGTTGGCTTTGGCAGGGCTTGTTATTACGGCTGAGCGTTTTGTGGAAGGCTGTGCTGCGCTAGCCAATAACTTTGGAGTGGCGCCAATCATTATCGGCGTCACAATTATCGGTTTTGGGACATCTGCCCCGGAAATACTGGTGTCCGGTATTGCCGCCTTGCAGGGTAACGTGGGTCTGGCAATCGGAAATGCCATCGGTTCAAATATTGCCAACATCGGTTTGATCCTGGGGATTACTGTCATGATCAAGCCGATCACAATTCAAACCACAATTTTTCGATGTGAATTACCGGCGCTTCTCATCGTCAGCCTGGGAACCTATTGGATGATTGCTGACAAGAGTCTTGATCGCATCGATGGTGTTATTCTGGTTGGATTTTTAGCGATGTTTCTGGGTTGGTTGATCAGGCTTTGTATTCAGCAAAACAGAGTCAAGAATCAGGCCGATGAACCAGTGGCCATGGAGTTTGACAGTGGAATCCCCAAATCCATGTCCAATGCAGTTGCAGTCGTCTGGACCTTTGCCGGTCTGGCAGGGCTGATTATCAGCTCCAAAGTACTGGTATGGGCCGCGGTTAGCATTGCCAGGACCTTAGGCGTGAGTGATTTAATTATTGGTTTGACAATTATTGCTCTGGGAACCAGCTTGCCGGAACTGGCGGCTTCGATTGCCAGTGTGTTGAAAAACAAGTCAGATATGGCAATCGGAAATGTCATTGGTTCGAATATTTATAATCTGTGCGCAGTGTTATCATTGCCAGCGCTTGTTGCGCCCGGAGTCATTGATGCCCAGATTGTATACCGGGACTATCTGATAATGGGTGTGTTAACCCTGTTACTGGCACTCATGGCAGCTGATATTTTTCGCAGAGGTCAAGTGGGGCGTTTAAGTGGATTGATTCTGTTGTCTCTGTATTTCGGCTATCAATGGAATTTGTACCAGTCTATTTAATCCGTATTAAATGCAATCATTGAACAGATTCAGGTTGGTATAATCCCTGAATCCCTATTATCAATAATCCTGGAGCTACAAGACATGTCGATTGTCAGGACTGAAGATTATGAACTGACTGATTATGCCCAGGAAGTCATTCGTATTGAATACGAAGCAGTTTCAGAGCTGAAAAACCGGATTGATCAACACTTTGTTGATGCATGCCGTTATATTCTTAATTGCCGGGGTCGAGTTGTCGTCACCGGAATGGGTAAGTCAGGACATATCGCAGGTAAAATAGCTGCAACCCTGGCCAGTACAGGATCACCGGCTTTTTTTGTTCACCCTGGAGAAGCCTGTCATGGTGACCTGGGCATGATTACACCGGAAGATGTCATGATTGCTTTGTCGAATTCTGGTGAAACTTCAGAAGTGCTGACGATTCTGCCGTTGATCAAACGTCTGGCTATCCCAATGATTGCAATGACTGGCAACGCTCAGTCAACTCTGGCTTTACAGGCATCCAGTCATCTTGATGTCAGTGTCAGGCAGGAAGCCTGCCCGTTGGGACTGGCACCGACCTCAAGCAGCACGGCAGCGTTGGTGATGGGTGATGCCATTGCAGTTGCCTTGCTCAAAGTCAGAAAATTCACCAGGGATGATTTCGCTTTGTCTCACCCCGGTGGCAGTCTGGGAAAGCGCTTGTTGTTGACGGTAAAAGATCTGATGCATTGTGACAAAGAGCTGCCAATGGTCAGTGAAACAGCAATGGTCAGTGATGCATTGCTGGAAATGACGGATAAAAAACTGGGCATGACGGCCATTGTCGATGAGAACCGGATTGTTAAGGGGGTTTTTACCGATGGCGATTTGCGCCGCATGTTTAAAACCAAACATGATATACATCACACCCTGATCAGTGAGGTGATGGTCAGTAACTGTCAGGTTGTCAGGCCAGAGGTCATGGCTGCTGAGGCATTGCAACTGATGGAGCAACGTAAAATCAATGCATTGCTGGTGGTTGATGAGCAATCCAGGTTGGTAGGCGCACTGAATATGCATGACTTGATGCGCTCAGGCGTCTTTTAATGATTAAACTAACTGAATTCATATCATTCAACAAACGTTAACTTATGCACTCCGTAACCGAAAAAGCCAGACAGATTCGCCTTGTTATTTTTGATGTCGATGGTGTACTGACAGATGGCAGATTGTTTTTCGATCATCAAGGCCACGAATCAAAAGGTTTTCATGCCCGAGATGGTCTTGGCATAAAACTATTGCAACAAACCGGAGTCGAAGTAGCGGTGATCTCCGGTCGACGCTCACGTTCGGTTGAACAGCGCATGGCAGCACTGGATATCAAGCATGTGTATCAAGGGCAGGACAACAAGGTGCTTGCGCTGGATCAGCTCTGCGAGACACTGGGTCTTGAATATCAACAGATTACTCATGTCGGGGACGATGTTCTGGATATCCCGATTATGAACCGGGTAGGTTTGTCAGTCGCCGTTCAGGATGCCCACAGTCTGGTCAAGGAAAAAGCAGACTGGACGACAACCTTGCCGGGAGGCTATGGGGCAGCGCGTGAAGTTTGTGATCTGGTGATGCAGGCCCAGGATAAACTTGCTACTGTATTAACCCAATATGAAGTATGATGAATCCTGTTTAACACTGAATAAAAATAATCATGAATCAAATGATAATAATTAGCCGAATACTTGTTGCATTATTGGTGCTGTTCAGTTTTCCTGCGATGGCGTTGAAAGATGATTTCAAACAGCAGATTTTTATTGATGCTGACAACGCCGTGATTGAGGAAGGCAAGAGTGTTTATACCGGCAATGTCATTGTTAATCAGGGTGGTATGCAAATGCGTTCGGCGCGACTGGAAGTTTATCTTGTCGACCGCAGACCCGAAAAAGTTGTCGCAACTGGCAATCCAGTGTTTATGAAACAGATTGTGGAGACTGACAAACTGGAGCGTCATGGCAAATCATCAATCGCCGAATATTACATCAACAAAAGTCTGATCGTGATGAAAGGCAACGCCTCCGTGTGGCTGGAAGAAAATAACGGGAACGGTTTTGGCAAGAAAGGCGACCAGATGAACAGTGAACAAATCACTTACGATTATAAAGCGGAAATTGTCAAAGCCGGAAAAAAAGGCCAGGCTGGCGAGAAAAATCGAGTCCATACCGTCTTAAACCCAATGTTTGACCGCTGATGTCAAGACTGTTTTGTGAAAAGATCAACAAGCGATTTAAAAGCCACCACGTTGTTAATAATGTATCCATTTCAATAAACCAGGGTGAAATCGTTGGTTTGTTGGGACCCAACGGTGCCGGAAAAACCACTGCATTTTATATGTTGGTGGGGCTGATTCCCATCGATTCAGGAACCATACAAATCGGTGACAGGGAAATCAGTCGCCTGCCCATGCATAAACGAGCTGAACTTGGCGTTGGATATCTCCCCCAGGATGCTTCAATATTCCGTAAAATGACGGTGTCGGAGAATTTACGAGCCGTTCTTGAGCTGCGTAAAGGCTTGTCAAAACAAAAAATTGAGCAAAAAAATAGATGCCTTGCTCAATGAATTTGGAATTGAAGAATTGAGAGACCGTGAAGCAAGCGTTCTCTCGGGCGGTCAGAGGCGACGGGCTGAAATAGCCAGAATTCTTGCGACTGAGCCGAAATTTCTGCTACTTGATGAACCGTTTGCAGCTGTTGATCCAATTACAGTGAATGATATGCAGGCAACCCTTCACCATCTGCGTGACCGGGGGATTGGAATACTGATTACCGAGCATAAAGTTCATGAAACACTGGGGATTTGTAACCGTGGTTACGTCATGGATTCAGGAACAGTGATCGAGGAAGGCAGCGTTCAGAAGATTGTCGAAAATGAAAAAGTTCGCCAGGTATTTTTAGGCGAGAACTTCAAGTTATAACAGATTACCATGAGTTAATTAATAGATTATAATCAGAAAGATTATAACCAGGAATTATTAACTATAAAAAACAGTATTAATTAGCTCGATAGTGTCTTCCAAATATCATTTTTATTTGAGTGTCGGTGATGCCAATAACGTTGGGTCTTAGATCACCATCACAATTTCTGCTAAAGCTACTCGCCTGGACCAGAAAAAGCATGGTGACACAAGTTAAACATAGCAGGTTTGTGGCGTTTTTCTTGAATTCAACCTAAAAAATCACTGTTTGCTAAATGCATCGTAAAATGCTTTGTTAAGATGGTGTTTTTGAACTAAACTACAACTAGTATTTGGTTGTGAATCAGTTTTTTTAAATCCAGGTTAATACTAATAATTCAACAATAATTACTTTACTGAAATGAAACAGAAACTTCAGCTTCGGATCGGTCAACAACTTAACCTGACCCCTCAATTGCAGCAGGCGATCCGTTTGTTGCAATTATCGACATTGGAACTTCAACACGAGATTCAGGACGCGCTTGATTCAAACATGATGCTTGAACTCACTGAGGAAGAGCGTGAAGTTGAATCTGATACGACAACAACTGAAATTCTGAACAGTGCTTCTGATACCCAGGAGCAGCAGGAATCGGAGCCAGAGCAGGATTTTGGCGATAATATTCCCGATGATTTACCAGTTGATGCAAGCTGGGATTCAGTTTACCCGGACTCTGTAAATCAGGCGGCATCGAGCGGTGATTTTCAGGAATTGGATTATCAACGCAGTTCATCACTCACTCTGAGAGATCATTTGCTTTGGCAGCTGGAATTTCTGCATCTGTCGGAGCGTGATCTGGCCATTGCCACGGCAATCATTTATACCATCAATGATGATGGATATCTGGGATTATCAGTCGATGAAATTTTCAATGGATTACAGGGGCAAATTGATGAGCTTGAGAGCGATGAAGTCAGTGCGGCCTTATGTATCATCCAAAGTTTCGATCCTCCCGGAGTCGGTGCACGCAACCTGGCTGAATGTTTACGCATTCAGCTTGAACAATTGCCTATGACTATTCCCTGGCGTAATGAAGCCCTGCGCCTGGTGATAGGAGGTCTGGATTATCTGGCAGCCAATAAAGTTAACAGTTTGCAACGCTTGCTCGGGGTTTCAAAACAACAATTGCCAGAAGTGATTTCACTGGTCCGCAGTCTCAATCCGACACCGAGCAGTTTAATTGTCACCACCGAGCCAGAATATGTGGTTCCTGATGTAATTGTATGCAAGGTCGGGGATCAATGGACGGTGCGTTTGAATGCTTCGTTGACGCCAAGATTGCGCATTAACTCGACTTACTCGAAAATGATTTCCAGTGACAAAAGCAGTCGCGAAGACCGTTCATGCATGCGAACTCATTTGCAGGAAGCTCGTTGGTTTATTAAAAGTTTGGAAAACAGAAATGACACCATCTTGAGAGTTGCGCGCAGCGTGGTAGAAAAACAACAGGATTTTTTTGAGAAAGGCCCAAAATTCATGAAGCCTTTGATTCTGAGAACCATTGCTGAAGAAGTGGGGATGCATGAATCGACCATTTCCAGAGTGACAACGAATAAGTATATGGATACGCCGAATGGTATTTTTGAATTCAAATACTTTTTTTCAAGCCATGTTGCAATGGAAGATGGAGCTGAATGTTCCTCAACTGCAATCAAGGCGTTTTTAAAAGAACTGATCGACCAGGAAGATTCTTCAAAACCGTTAAGCGACAGTAAACTTGTCGAATTACTCAAACAACGTAATATTATTGTGGCGCGCAGAACAATCGCCAAATACCGGGAAATGATGGGTGTGTTGCCTTCCGGCAAGCGCAAACGAATTATTTGACCTTTATTTTCGAAAAGGCCAGGAGTGGCGTCATGTGGCGTCGTACTTTATCAGTTGAAATCAATCGCAGCACGGAGTCGTGTACTCTATCAAGTATCGTGCCATCAATTAACATTTAATTGGCAATATATCTGTTGATAACGAGGGCTTAAGGTCATTTTGGAATAACCGAAGCCAAAATTATGAAACTGGTGGAATGAGTGGTACATTAGACGTCAGACTTCTCTGACAATTTCACCGTTCCAAGGACAAATTCATGGAGTGTGGGCAACAGTCGCTCGTTGAGTCTTGCTCTGTGAAATTTAATACTGATTTTAAGACCGTAAAACTCAGGAGGATAGTCTATGCAAATTAGTGTAACTGGTCGTCATATGGATATAACTGAATCAATTCGAAACTATGTTGAATCAAAATTTTTAAAACTTGAGCGGCATTTTGATCATCTCACCGATATTCACGTCATTCTGGAGCCGGAAAAAGTGAATAACAAGGCGGAATCTACCGTACTGGTCAGTGGCGCCAAATTATTTGCAGAAAACCTGCATGAAGATATGTATGCCGCAATTGATGGGCTGGTTGATAAACTTGACCGACAATTGGTCAGGCACAAAGAAAAACTAAAAGATCATCACCGATAATGACTGATATTTGAACTGTGCGTCAGCTGGAAATTTCTGCAATGATTGACTGTCAATTTTAATCAATTCACTGCAGGAGTTTCAGCGCACAAATTGATACCAATACTTAGTTTCCCTCGCATGCCAGCATGTTTTCCCTAAATCTCTCTAAACGTTCATTGATTGCATGAGATCTGTATGAAGCTGGTAATTGTAAGTGGATTATCAGGATCAGGTAAGAGTATTGCGCTTGCCACTCTTGAAGATAAAGGCTATTACTGCATTGATAATTTGCCGGTATTTCTGCTGGAAAATTTTCTTGAAGAAGCCAGAAAGCCCCATAACCGATATCAGAAAGTTGCTGTCAGCATAGATAGTCGTAATCAGGCCAATACCGTCCAGTTATTTCCAGGTTTGCTTGAGACAATCAGAAAACTGGATATCGAATTCACCACCTTGTACTTACAAGCTGAACAGTTTGTATTGATCAATCGTTTCCGCGAAACACGTCGAAGGCATCCTTTGTCGCATAATGACTTGTCTTTAAGTGATGCGATTGAAGAAGAGCAGCGCCTGATGAATCCCATTGCAAATTATGCGGATATCATTATCGATACAACGCATATGAATATCCATCAAATTCGTCAGGAAATTAATAACAGAATCGAAAAAGGTATAAGTCAGGGATGCACTGTCAGACTTGAATCATTTGGTTTTAAATACGGGATACCGGCAGATGCCGACCTGGTGTTTGATGCACGCTGTCTGCCAAACCCTTACTGGCAAACCAATTTGTGCGAGAAAACCGGGCAGGATATCGAAGTTAAAAATTTCTTGAAAAGCTCACCCGAAGTGTCGCAAATGATCGAAGATATTTTCAAGTTATTGCAACGCTGGCTGCCATTGTTTGAAAAGGAAAACAGACGTTATCTTAATGTTGCAGTTGGCTGTACCGGGGGGCAGCACCGTTCGGTATATGTCATCGAAGAAGTCGCTGTTCAGTTGCGGACAGATAATAACAAAACCCTGATCAGACACCGTGAGTTATCGAAACAGTAGTTGATTGCCAGGGAATTTGTGTTGCAGTGAGTGGTTTTCGATTACTCAAAACAGACCGGACGAGTTCTCAGCACCAGGGCAATATGTCCAAAGGAAATACAAAAACTCTTAATCTTTGGGGCGATACGTATATTTTCTGTTTTGGGATTTGCCAGACTGTTTTTTTTGTGTTCTGGCCTGGCCGGATTTGCTGTTTGCTGAGTGGTCGGAATCCCTGTTGCTCTTTTCCCCGCGTTTATATTGCCTCGATCGTTGATGAGTTGATCCGGCTTTTTTATGTAAATGGCGTTTTTTGCCTGCATCCGTTTTTTTCTGATGCTTCAATAGAAAATTGTTACCGCCCTGAGCGATGAAAGCCAGCGCTGCAGCAATATCATCAATGGCAACATCATGATCGGATTGATATTGATTAACAACACGAACATACATATCCAAATCCTCGTTGGTCAGAGTTTTGGTGATTTTTTCCTTGAATAAATGAATACGTTTATTGTTAATTTGCTCGACAGAGGGTAACTCCATTTCCTTGATTTTATGATTAATTGAGCGCTCGATCGTGCGTAACATGCGCAATTCACGAGGCGCAACAAAAAGAATGGCATCTCCAGTTCTGCCTGCGCGACCTGTGCGGCCGATCCGGTGAACGTAACTTTCATTGTCATAAGGAATGTCGTAATTGATAACATGGCTGATGCGTTCTACATCCAGTCCACGTGCGGCGACATCGGTGGCAACCAGAATATCCAGTTTACGGTTTTTCAGCTGTTCAATGGTTCGTTCTCTTTGTTTTTGTTGAATATCACCGTTTAACGCTGAAGCCGCATAGCCTCGCGCATTGAGTTTTTCTGCCAACTCGACGGTTTCAGTCTTGGTGCGCACAAAAATAATAATGGCATCGAAACTTTCCACTTCCAGAATGCGGGTCAATGCGTCCAGCTTGTGCATTCCACTGACAATCCAGTAGCGTTGATTGATGGTACTGGCGGTTGTGGTTTTAACCTGAATTGATACTTCTTTGGGATTTTTCAGAAAACGGTTGGCAATACGCCTGATTGCTGGAGGCATTGTCGCTGAAAACAATGCAATTTGACGCTTCTTGGGAATCTGCTCCAATACCCATTCAACATCATCAATGAATCCCATGCGTAACATTTCGTCACCTTCATCCAGAACCAGTGTTTTTAAATCTGAAACATCCAGGGTGCCTTTGCGCATATGATCCATCACCCGGCCTGGTGTCCCGACAACAACATGCACTCCGCGTTTAAGCTGACGGATTTGCCCGCCGTATTCCTGCCCGCCATAAATTGGCAACACACGAAACTGCTTGATGTGTGCCGAATATTTCTGGAATGCTTCTGCAACCTGGATAGCAAGCTCACGGGTTGGGGCAAGGACCAGGACTTGTGGTTTGGCTTGTTTGAAATTTAATTGAGACAGAATCGGCAATGCGAACGCTGCTGTTTTTCCGGTTCCAGTTTGGGCCTGACCGATCACATCATGTCCGTGCATGACAAAAGGAATTATTTTAGCCTGGATCGGAGAAGGCGTTTCATAGCCGACTTCATCCAGAGCACGTAGAATATCCTCCCCCAGGTCTAAATCTCTAAATGAAAGGTCTTCGGGGTTTGCATTGGACATAAATGTGTTTACCTTGGCTTCATGGTTTGGAGAAGAAAAAAACTTAAGAACCTGTTCAAAATCTCACTGAATGGCGTATAGCGGTGTTACAAGTGGACACAAAACACTCACAGACTCTAGTATGCTGTGCTTGTTTGTCCACTGTTGCCTAGTACCATCCATTGATCAAGATCTTGAACAGGCTCTAAGAACGAGAAAGACATGGATTATCGAGACATGGTAATCATACTGACTCGTATCATGGGATAATTGATCGAGAAAACCTGCAATTATACATGAGAATTCAGTTTGTTTTCGAATACATGAAAAATTCGATAAAGAATTTTGGTAATTGACAGCAGTCCGGAAAGATTGGTTAGCGAGTTTTGATTTCAGTATTAAACAGTCAGATTGCAGGATAGTCTCACAACTAATCAATAGTCATGAACAGCAAAAACACTCGATTTAATCACCGCGAATTTCAATGTCAACTCAGCTACGGAGAATTGGCAGGAATGATCTGGGGGAATCCTTCAAACTGTAACAACAATCCTGTTCTGGCACTGCATGGCTGGTTGGACAATGCAAACAGTTTTGCTCCAATGGCTCCTTTTTTGCTCGATGTCACGCCTGAGATTGTTGCAGTTGATTTGCCAGGACATGGTCATTCTCAACATCGCGCACCAGGTAGTCGATATCATCTGGTTGATTATGTGTTTGATATCTGTGAGGTTATTGAGCAGCTCAAATGGGAGCAAATGACACTGATCGGACATTCGCTCGGTGCCGGTATTGCTTGTCTGCTGGCAGTTGCGCGACCGGACAGAATCAGGCAATTAATTTTGATAGATGGCATCGGTCCCTTGTCCAGTCCGAGTTATCAGGTTGCCCAGCAATTGAAACAATCGTTATCCATGCATCTTCGGTTGCATTCCAGATTGAGTCAACAATCATATCCAGACTGGGACACGTTGATCAAGAGGCGTGCAAATGCCGGGGATCTCAGCAATCGCTCAGCAGAATTAATTGTGCAACGCAATGCTGAAGACAATCACAATAAAATAACCTGGAAAGCCGATCCGCGTTTAAAATTGCTGTCACCATTCTACATGGATGAACAGCAGGTCCTTGAATGCCTGTTACAGATCCAAATACCCGTATGTCTGATCAAGGCGCAACATGGTTTGCTGGCAAAACGGCCCAATACAGCTGCCCGCATTGCAGCAATTCCAGACATTACTGTCATTGAGTTACCGGGTGGGCATCATTTACATATGGATTCGCCTGAATCTGTAGCAGACAGGATTATCCGGTTTTTAAATTAGCGTTGCAGAGCTGAAGTGAAGATTGGTTATTATAACGCAGAGTTGTGTCCACAGGTGGGGCAGGTGGGGTTTTTCTTGAGATTCATTGATTGCCAGTTCATAGACATTCCGTCGAAAAATAAAATCCTGCACTGTTGTTGCTGATTTCCGGTCAGCACTTTTATGGTTTCAAGGGCTTGCATACTGCCGATAATTCCGGGTAATGCCGAGACAACACCATTGTGTGTACAGGTTTCTTCAGCGCTATGTTGAACAGCCTGGTCAGCATACAGGCAATTATAGCAAGGGCTGTTATGTTGCCCCGGAGTAAACACTGCTAATTGTCCCTCGAAGCGAATTGCCGCCCCGGATATCAGTGGAGTTGATGTCTTGACACAGCAACGATTCAGTTCAAATCGCGAACTGAAATTGTCCGTACAGTCCAGAGCGGCATCCGCTGTTTCCAGAATTTCGGTTAATTCTGCGCCATGTTTTTTGCTAGCCAGAGTGATCACTGAGACATTGGGGTTGAGTTGCTGTAGCTGATGTTGCGCAGCATCTACCTTGAATTCACCGATATCTTCTGTTTTAAATGCGATCTGGCGTTGTAAATTGGCCAGGTCGACACGGTCATCATCATTTAAAACAAGAGTTCCTACACCTGCTGCTGCGAGATAAAGCGCTGCAGGACATCCAAGCCCGCCTATTCCACGGATATACACTGTGGACTCCAGCAAACGCTGTTGTCCTTCGACATCGATGGCGTCAAGCATGATTTGACGGTTATAACGGAGTAAATCATCGTCATTCATGTTTTAAATCCTGATTAAAGGGCTTGAAATTTGCCCTGCCAATCTCCATCTGTCAATCACAATGTTTGAGTTCAGGGCTGTTTGCGTTGCGGCAGACGATAACTTCAAGGTGACAATGCTAACGTTCGTCATGTCAGTTTTGTTTTAATTTGCAGTCGGATAGTGTCAATTAGCCACGAGTACACTGGATAGTTGAGCAATCCTAAATGATATTGAAGAACAGTCACTGTGTTGTCATCCGCTCTGGCTGGTCCAGTGTAGCAAAAATCCTTGTTTTTTAACCAGTCGGAATACTTGACATGGACAACATTGCTGATATTATTAGCACTCACAATAGTTGAGTGCTAATAATTCCGTGCTGATGACTGAACAGACCGGCACTCGTCTTAATTATTTTTTTACATACGGAGTAAGTTATGAATATCAGACCATTACACGATCGTCTTGTTGTAGAGCGAATGGAAGAGGAAGAATTGTCACCAGGTGGTATCGTCATTCCTGATGCAGCTAAGGAAAAACCGAGCCAGGGCAAGGTCATTGCCGTTGGCAATGGCAAGACTCTGGATAACGGTCAAAAGCAAGCGATGGATGTTAAGGTTGGCGACACAATTATGTTTGGTAAGTATGCCGGTAACGAAGTCAAATTCGATGGCAAGGAATACATTGTTATGCGTGAAGACGATGTAATGGCGGTGGTTGAATAACATTGATTCAACGATCAGAGTCTTCCGCGACTTGATCAAAATACTGAACGATAAATTTTAATTAGAGGATTATTAACATGGCTTCAAAAGAGGTTAAATTTGCAGACAGCGCCCGTAAAAAAATGCTGGAAGGTGTCGATATTCTGGCAGATTCTGTCAAAGTGACTTTGGGTCCAAAAGGACGTAATGTGGTTCTGGACAAAAGTTTTGGAGCACCGACAATTACCAAGGATGGTGTTTCAGTTGCCAAGGAAATTGAACTGGAAGACAAGTTCCAGAACATGGGTGCTCAAATGGTTAAGGAAGTGGCATCACAAACTTCCGATGTTGCAGGTGACGGTACAACAACTGCGACTGTCCTTGCACAATCAATTCTGAAAGAAGGAATGAAATCAGTTGCTGCGGGAATGAATCCAATGGATTTGAAGCGTGGTATAGATCTGGCCGTGGGTAAAATTGTTAATTCCATTCAATCCATGTCAACACCTTGCACTGATAGCAAAGCCATTGCTCAGGTTGGCACCATCTCAGCCAACTCAGATAACGCAGTTGGCGATATTATTGCTAAAGCAATGGATAAAGTCGGCAAGGAAGGAGTCATTACTGTTGAAGAAGGTTCAGGTCTTGATAACGAACTGGATGTTGTCGAAGGCATGCAGTTTGACCGGGGCTACCTGTCTCCTTACTTCATCAATAACCAGGACAGCATGAGTGTCGAGCTTGATAACCCGATGATTCTGGTTTACGACAAGAAGATTTCCAATATTCGTGACTTGCTGACCATTCTGGAAAATGTTGCCAAAGCTGGACGTCCGTTATTGATTATCGCTGAAGATGTAGAAGGCGAAGCTCTAGCGACACTGGTTGTTAACAACATGCGTGGTATTCTTAAAGTAGCAGCTGTCAAAGCACCAGGATTTGGTGATCGACGTAAAGCCATGCTGGAAGACATTGCTACACTGACTGGTGCAACTGTGATTGCAGAAGAAGTTGGTTTAACACTGGAAAAATGTACACTGGATGATTTGGGGCAAGCCAAGAAAGTTCAAATCAGCAAAGATAATACTACTGTTATCGATGGTTCCGGTTCAAAAGACGATATTGAAGCTCGCATTAAACTGATTCGTACTCAAATCGAAGATGCAACGTCTGATTACGACAAAGAAAAATTACAGGAACGCCTGGCTAAACTTGCTGGTGGTGTTGCTGTGATTAAAGTTGGTGCAGCGACTGAAGTTGAAATGAAAGAGAAAAAAGCACGTGTAGAAGATGCTTTGCATTCAACACGCGCTGCTGTTGAAGAAGGTGTTGTTCCAGGCGGTGGTACTGCATTGGTTCGCTCTCTGGCAGCGATTGAAAATCTGGAAGGTGAAAATGCCGAGCAGACGATTGGTATTGCTATTCTGCGTCGCGCTCTGGAAGAGCCACTGCGTCAGATCGTAGAAAATGCCGGTACTGAAGGCTCTGTGGTATTGAATGAAGTCAAGAAAGCTACAGGTAATACTGGTTACAATGCAGCAACTGGTGAATATGGTGATATGGTTGCCATGGGTATTCTGGATCCAGCAAAAGTGACACGAACTGCATTGCAAAATGCAGCGTCAATTGCCGGATTGATGATTACCACTGAAGCAATGGTTGCCGAAATTCCAGAAAACAATGAAGGTCATGCACATGGCGGCGGCGGAATGCCGGACATGGGCGGTATGGGCGGCATGATGTAATTCTGGAATTACGTCATTCGCAAATAAAAACCCGCTCATTACGAGCGGGATTTTTTTTATGTCTGAAAAGACAAATTATTCCTGCAATTGATTCATCTGCAGAAACTCGCTGAGTTCATGGTGATCTGGCATACCAGGTCTTGCCCCAATCCGTGTACAACATAGTGCAGCAACCGCACTGGCGAAAACCAGTGCTTCTTCCCAGGGTTTTTGCAAGGCCAGGGCAGTTGCCAGCCCGGCATGAAACGCATCGCCAGCACCGGTGCTGTCGACGGTTTGAACGTTAAATGCAGGTAATCGTCCTGTTTCATTGTGCCGAGACCAGAGCAAACCGTGTTCACTCAAGGTGATGATTACAACTGGGGCCAGATGGCTCATTTGTTGTAATGCAGCTTCCGGGTTATTCAGACCGGTATATTGACAGGCAAATTTTTCAGAAGCGGCGAGATAATCGACCTGGTTTATTAGTTTCCGGGTTCCTGTATGCAAGGAGCCTGCATCAAGGATAGTCGGAATCTCATAGTGCCTGGATTGTCTGATCAGCTCAGCGGATACATCCGGCTGGTGCCCATCAAACAACATTACAGAGGGTAGATATTGACTGTCCAGTATTAACTGGTTGCCAATTTTCATGGTGTCGGCTTGAGTATAATTGACAACGCTGCGCTTGCCATCTGGTTTAACGATCAAAGTGGCAACAGGGGTCGCGGCTGAACCTCGCATCACCCGGCTGGTATCGACACCTTCAGCAGTTAGTTCGGCCAGATGAGATTCGCCATAAATATCGTTACCCAGATATCCAATAAATTCAGATTTCAGACCCAGTCGCGAAATTGCGACCGCAGCATTGGCTGCTGGTCCTCCTCCACAAGAATAATGCGCCGTACTGCTGATTTTTTCATCAGACTGCGGATGATGTGGAACCTGAAAAATCAGATCATAACAGGCATGACCAGCGCACAAAACATCCATAAGCAGTTCAATCGCAGCGAATGTTCAGTGGTGACCGGACACTATTAATCTTCATCGAGACCGAGAAAATTCCAGACATCTTCTGCAACAGTCGTTTGAACAGTATTTTCCGGTACCCCATTGGGGTAGTTCATGGCATTTACCCGCTTGATATCTTCGGATAATGTCGTTAACCCGAGTTTGTTATAACACTTTTCCAGGAGATAGAGTGCATCCGGTACCGAAGTTGATTTGGGGTAATTTTCAAGCACACCGAGGCTGCGGCGGATTGCTGCGACAAAAGCCTTGCGTTTGACATAATAGCGGGCAATATGAATTTCATGTCGGGCCAGCATATTGCGTAACGCAATCATGCGTTGCTCGGCATCTTCACGGTATTGAGTGTCGGGAAATTTTTCCAGTAACTCGGCAAAATTTTCATGGGCGACTGCCAGTGATTTGACATCGCGTTGAGTATCGTCACTGGGGATAAATTTCTGAATCAATCCCGAAGCACCGGTAAAATTAACCAAACCGCGCAGATAATATGCATAATCGATATTCGGATGAGAAGGCTGCATTTTGGTGAATCGCTCCAGTGTGGCTAAAGCCGCTTCCTGGTCGCCGTTTTTCAAATGTGCATAGCCCAGATCAAGTTGTGACTGAATTGCAAACCTGCTGAATGGGTAACGAATCTGTAGATTTTGATAAGTCTCGATCGCTTTCGTATAACGCTCATCTTTCAGATAATCTTTTGCTTCACTGTATAATTGTTCAGCAGTCTTGGCGATTTCCTCATCTGATAATTCCTCCTTGGATTTGAGTTCCTTATCATCTTCGTCATCGTTATCAGCAGAAAAGGGTTTCCAGCATGAACTGCAGGCAAGTAATAACATAACAATGAGTAACATTCGTTTTGGCATAATTTACACGTAATTGGCCGGGTTAACTGAACGCCGATTATACCTGAATTCGCATTCAAGAACCTGCAAGGAGGCTGTCCGATAATAGATGCTGTAGCGAGGGAAAGCGGGTTTTGAGTCCATTGATTCCATCTAAATGAGGCGAATACTTGTTGTATTTAACGAAGTTAATCGGAAAAATGAGCCAAAATACCCTTTTCCGCAGTCGGTACTCTATTTTCGGACAGCCCCTCAGGCAGAATGCTCATCAACGACAATGCAATCACCATAGCTGATTGATTTTAATAAAATTAGACAGATAACCATCATGCAAATTCGAGAAATACCGGAACAACTGGCTGGAAAACGCCTGGATCAAGCGCTGGCTGTGGTTTTTCCAGAATATTCCAGGTCCCGGCTCAAGCTGTGGTTGGAACATGGACGGATAATGGTTGATGGGATTCAAAAACGGCCCAGGGATAAGGTCAAGAGCGGGGAGTCGGTCAGTGTTAATCCTGAACTGGATCACTCCGATACGGTACAGGCTGAAGCGATTGACCTTGATATCGTCCATCAGGACAAGCACATTCTGGTTATTAATAAACCGGCTGGTCTTGTCGTTCATCCTGCTGCAGGAAACTGGAGCGGTACCTTACAAAACGGTTTGCTGTATTTTGATCCGGCATTGAGTGGTATTCCAAGAGCAGGAATTGTTCATAGACTGGACAAGGAGACTTCGGGATTAATGGTTGTCGCGCGCACCCTGGAAGCCCATCACTCACTGGTTTCTCAACTCCAGGATAAAACAGTGTATCGTGAATATCATGCGTTAGTCATTGGTGAAATGATCTCCGGAAGTACAATTGAGGCAGCAATTGGTCGTCACTCTACAGATCGTAAACGTTTTGCTGTGCGAGACAATGGAAAACCAGCTGTCACACATTATCGTGTGCTTGAAAAATTTCATCAATTTACCTTGTTACGCGTACAACTTGAGACTGGTCGGACTCATCAGATCCGCGTCCATCTTGCCCACATTGGTTATCCACTGGTTGGAGACCCGGTCTATCGTGGACGCTTGCAGGTTCCCAAAGGGGCTGGTGAAGAGTTAAAGACGATATTGCAGCAGTTTCAGCGTCAAGCGTTACACGCTGCAAAACTAGGGATAATTCACCCTGAAACCGATCAGGAACTGAGTTGGGCAGCCGAACATCCTGAGGATATGCAAAAATTGATTTCAATCATTCGTTCAAATCAATGACTCCTGATTGGTGGATTAAAGCCAATTGGCCGGCACCAGATGGCATTAGCGCAGGAACAACACTCAGACAAGGTGGTACGAGTCAGCCGCCATATGATTCAATGAATCTGGCAACACACGTTGGAGATGACGCACAACTGGTACAGGCCAATCGCGACAGATTAATACAACAATTGTCCTTGCCATCATCACCAGTCTGGTTAAACCAGCAGCATACAACTCATGTCATCAACGCCAGTAAGGCTTATGATCAATCACCCACAGACGCAAGTTACACTGATCAGTCAGATGTTGTTTGCGCTGTGTTGACGGCAGACTGCGTGCCTGTGCTGCTCTGCGATCAAACTGGCCAGCAAATTGCTGCCATACATGCTGGCTGGCGAGGGCTGTTAAACGGCATTATCGAAAATACCATCGCAACATTTCCGCAAACCACGCTAATGGCCTGGCTGGGACCCGCGATATCACAACAATCATTTGAGGTTGGCGCTGAAGTCCGAGAACAGTTTATTCAACATAACCAGAATGCAGAAGCTGCATTTATTCAAGGCAGTCATGGCAAATGGCACGCTGATGTATACCACTTGGCAAAACAGCGTTTGAATACTTCAGGCGTTAATGCAGTTTACGGTGGTCAATTTTGCACCTACAGTGACTCGGAACGCTTCTACTCATACCGACGTCAATTCAAAACAGGACGTTTGGCAAGCTTGATCTGGAAAAGTTAACGGAAAAAACCTGCAGAAACATGTGTGGATGATGTGTTAAAAATGATGCAAAGAGTAACACACTGGAGAATCAGGGTTGCCATGCAGCTGTGAATCTGGGTTTAACGAGAGGTGCTTAACCATCATGATCAGTGTAATGCTTATTCCTTCTCATCCAGCATGTTTTTCAAGCCGGCAAACGGATTGTGAGTTGAGGTAAATTGTTCTTCTCGACCAGGACCGGTTTCGCTGTTGCCGGAATATTCGCCAAAGCGGGCGTGTTCATTATCGTGGCAATACAGACATAGTAACTCCCAGTTACTGCCATCTGGCGGGTTGTTATCATGGTTGTGATCACGGTGATGAACAGTCAGTTCACGCAGGTTTTTGTGGGTAAATTCACGGCTGCAGCGGCCGCACACCCAGGGATACATTTTCAATGCCTGTTCACGGTAGCCTTTTTCGCGTTCAGCTTTGTCCTTCAATGCGTCACGAATTATCTGGTCACGTTTATTCTGGTCAAATTTGGTGTTTTTGGTCGACATAGTATGATTCACCTGATTGGTAGGTAAGCTTAACAGCAAGGATAATCTCTCATATATCACAAATCAATGTCCAAAAACAGAGACCAACTCCTAACAGTCCCGCAAGGGTTATTTCTGCTTCAGCGTTATCCAGTCCATACCAATGATCAGCTCAGAGCATGGGATGCGGCGGATGAATATGTTTTGAATGAGCTAGCAGGACAATTGGATGAGAACAGGGATTCCAGGATGCTGATTGTCAATGATGGTTTCGGGTCAATATCGCTGGCTTTGGCTGGTTGCTCGCGGCCACATACAATCACCATGATGACTGATTCCTGGCTGGCTGGACAAGGCTTGAAGCAGAATTTTGCTAACAATCATGTTGATATTGACACAGTGGAGACAGTGACCAGTCTGGC
>JAHZJL010000211.1 GCA_022600935.1 Gammaproteobacteria bacterium | reverse complement strand
ATAAGCAATACCGAAGATCCAGCTTGAAGGTCGGCTGAGACGGTTGTATGACTCAGCTTTGGTCCAGATCAGGAAAAACACATCATTAATAATATCCTCGATCATATCCAGCCTGCCGCTCAGTCTGTAACAGAACTGAAACAAACGTTTGTAATAACGGTGATACAGCTGCTCAAATGCAGACAAGTTACCGTTTGCAGTCCTGGAAATAAGCTCGGCATCATGTAAATCGTCGGCACTCAGTTTTACTGATCCGCGATGTTGAGTAGATGAATGCGTTGGTTTTCCTTTAATGGACATACACAGGTTTTCACTGATCAAAGCCGTACTTGCCTTGTTAATTACCGGAATGCGGAAAAAAGTTCAAACCGGTTTAAAAATTCCAATACCTTGATGAAAACTGTAAGCGTGTTGCTTAAAACCCGAAAGACACTGAGACCACAACCTTGGCATCAACTGAATTCGGATAAAACCGCCAGCTATTGGGATCCGGATTTTTTTTATTGAGTTCTTTGGAATCCACATAGCGTACATCCACAACACCGTAAGGGTGGAACCAGCTAATTCCGGCATTCCAGCCCAGGTAATCGTACAAAAAAGTTTGCCGGGTCTGGTTATAATCAACTGCAGTGGAAATCTGTATGGAGTTTGTCAGCGGGTAGCGGATATTAAGCAGATAATGGCCGGATGCAGCATCCTGGGCATAGAAATTCTCGGAAAAACCGGCACGCAGTGTGACCAGGTCGCGAAAATTCAGCGCTGCGCTGAACAGGTTGTAATCGGCATCTTCACCCTGGATATTGTCATCGAAGAGATAACGCTGCCAGCGTGTGGTTATAGACCAATTCTCGGATAGCGAATGAAACCAGCCAAGATAAGGCGCGTATTCAACATGCGAGCGATTGTTAAATCGGCGATCTCCGAAATCAATGGTTGCCACATCAATTCCGGTAAACACATCAAACTCAAACTGATAATCCAGATTCGCCAGTAGCGCAGGATCACCGTCACTTTTAGAATAACCATGATCGATATAGTCCGTGGTAAAACTGATCGATCCGCTCCAGTCAGCAAGGCAATTGACATGAATTATCCAAAATACCAGGCTTAGAATCAGCTGCTGAATACGGGTTGATGAATTAAGTACTGACATGTCTACCCTAAAATTGAATTGAATCAGTGTCATTGATCAGCATTTCAATGCAGAACCATAGCATACCTCGGTAACTACCACATTTTTGAAATGGCTTATTAAATAAAATTTTTGCGCGATAAAAAAATTAAATAGTGAGTTAAATTGAAATCGCTTGATGTCCTTTTATCAAATAGCAATTCCTCGATTAAGAATTGTAAATGTGTTGACTTGTTCTAAAATTTAAATATTTGTCTTTGATTCATTTGGTTTATTCAAATCAACGTCACAGTGGAGTTGTTGGATAGGGCTATCCTGAACAATATACTTGATTGCGACAAACAAAAAAATTGAGGCAGTAAAGATTGGCTTACCGAAAACTAACACAGAACAGGATTAAATATGTGGCATAACAAAAAAATTCAATTCATAAACACTGTATTATTTGCAGTGCTTTTTAGTCTGCTATCAATCCATTCCATTGTTCTTGCTGCAGAGTCGCCACAGAATATCTGGTCAGAAGTTGCCCAGACGGAGCTAGATTCCGGTTTAAACAAGGCAAAAGAGAATTGGGTCAATCCTGATCAGTTCCGGGCTTTTTCTCTTAACAAGCCTGCGTTAACCGACATTCTGAAAAAAGCCCCGCTTGAACAGCCTCAACTGAATGCATTATCAAGACAGCAACCAGCACTGATTTACCTTCCGACACCGGATGGCGAATACATGGCGTTTGAATTTGTTGAATCCCCGGTCATGTCAAGCAAGCTTGCCGAAAAATTTCCTGAGTTAAAGACCTATTCCGGTGTCAGTATTGAAGATCCTGCAATCACCGTGCGATTTGATTACACTCAAAAAGGTTTTCATGCGCAAGTGCTTGCGCCAGGAAACCGCTGGTATATCGATCCACTGCACAAGAACGAATCAAATACCTATGCCAGTTATTTCAACAAAAACTATCACCCACTAAAAGACCACGGCCAGTGTTTGCTTGAAAGCGACACTTTATTTAGCCGGACGGCAGGATTTGCAGAGCGATCCGGTGATGTTCTGAGAACCTATCGACTGGCTGTTGCAACAACAGGTGAATATGGACAGTTTCATGGTGGAACTGCTAGTGGTGCAATGGCAGCTGTGTTAACAACCATTAATCGCGTCAATGGTATTTATGAAAAAGAGCTGGCTGTAAGATTAACTCTGGTGGGCAACAACAATCTGATTATTTTTACAGACCCGGCGACTGATCCATTTACAGGTAATTTAAGCGCAGGAACCCTGATTGGGGAATCGCAAACGGAAATAGATAACAGAATCGGGACAGCCAATTATGATATCGGCCATACGTTCAGTACTGGCGCCGGAGGGCTGGCAGGGCTTGGTGTTGTTTGCAGCAGTTCCAGTAAAGCACGTGGCGTCACTGGAACCAGTAACCCGGTAGGTGATGCATTTGATGTCGATTTTGTCGCTCATGAAATCGGACACCAATTTCACGGCAATCACACCTTTAATGGCGCACAAGGCAATTGCTCCGGATCGAATCGTAATGGTTCAACAGCATATGAACCAGGCAGTGGTTCAACTATTCAAGCCTATGCCGGGATTTGTGGCAGCGATAATATTCAAAATAACAGTGATCCGATTTTTCATTCTGAAAGCCATGCAGAAATGATGAATTATATTGCTGGTGGTGGCTCCTGCGGAACGACAACATCTTTAAGTAATGCGATCCCTTCGGTTAATGCTGGATCCGATTACACAATTCCAGCTCAGACTCCATTCGTTTTAACAGGTTCCGGCAATGATACAGATGGCGATAGTTTGACCTATATGTGGGAGCAGCGCGAGTTAGGCTCGCAGTCCCAGTTAAATGCAGCAGATGATGGCCAAATTCCGTTGTTCAGGGCTTTAACGCCTACAGCTGACCCGATGCGTTATTTACCAAAATTAGCAACCCTGGTTAATAACAGTTCTGATAATTCAGAAAAATTGCCACAACTCGGCCGCACCATGAATTGGCGATTGACAGTACGCGACAACAAGGGTGGGGTGGAATCTGATGATGCGCAGATTACTGTTACTTCAGCGGCTGGCCCGTTTCAGGTAACCAGCCCGAATGGGGGAGAAAATACCAGCGGTACTGCAACAGTGACCTGGAATGTCGCGAATACAGCCAGCGCCCCTGTCAATGCTGCGAATGTTGATATATTTCTGTCTACTGACGGAGGCTTGACTTACGATACGTCAAACCCTCTGATTTCAAACACTCCCAATGATGGGTCGGAAACTGTCAACCTGCCAAATATCGATACTTCACAAGCGCGTGTGATGGTCAAGGGAGTCAACAATATATTTTTCGATATATCAAACCAGAATTTTACAATTGCCTCCGGATCAGCTTCGACTCCGAGCATCATCAGTCCGACAGTTAACAGCACATTGTCCGGCAGCAGTGTTACGTTCAACTGGGCCGCGAATGGCACTAGTGTGCTGGAATGGTGGATATATATCGGTACCTCACAAGGTGGATTAAACATCCATGACAGTGGATCACTGGGTACTAATCTAAGTACCACAGTTAACGGGTTACCCACAGATGGCAGTACTGTTCATGT
>JAHZJL010000210.1 GCA_022600935.1 Gammaproteobacteria bacterium | reverse complement strand
TAGTCGTCAGTACTGATATGGCCAAAAATGCTGAACTACTTGCCGATGTTTTAAAGCAGGCGGTTGGTGTTCAGGTTGAATTGTGGATGATCGATGATGCGTGGGATATTGAGCATATTATGACCAGAATCATGGAATTATTGGAACAATTATCTGAATCAGATATCGCTTTGAATGTTTCTGGTGGGACACGGCCAATGAGTATCGCTGCGTTTCAAGTGTTTCAAATGTACCAATATCCGGTGTTTTATATACACCCAGAAGATGATCGATTGATTTGGCTGTATCCGCGTGATCAGGAATCGCATCAACTCGCAGATCGAGTTCGGTTAAATCAGTTTTTATATGCCCAGGGATCGAAAGTGATCAGCCAGGGCAGTACCAGCGTTATACCGGAACATCGGGAGTTGGCGCATGATTTGCTGACTAGTTACAAGTATTTTGAAAAAGCGGTGACGACGCTTAACTGGTATGTCGTGAATACCGTGCAG
Source organism: Gammaproteobacteria bacterium (assembly GCA_022600935.1). Classification (GTDB taxonomy): domain Bacteria; phylum Pseudomonadota; class Gammaproteobacteria; order Methylococcales; family DRLZ01; genus DRLZ01. The sequence continues at coordinate 6,048 of JAHZJL010000210.1, read as the reverse complement.
CTCAAGTCATCACCGTTAACAGCAGACCATCAGCGCTGGAATCCTTTCCTGGACTTGCTGGAGCGTTTGGAGTCACTGCAAATGATAAGGATAGACAATCAATGTCTTGTGTTCAGGGATAATGCGGCCAAAGAGTTTATTGCAGGGAGTTGGCTGGAACATTATGTGTTTGCTGAGTTGATGCAGATTGGCCAGCACATTCCGGAAATTCAGGACAGTGCACAGGCAATAACGATTGAACACCAATTGACCGGCCAAGCTGTCCAAAACGAACTGGATGTTGCTTTTTTATGCAATAATCACTTTTATGTGATTGAATGTAAAACAAGTCTGTTTGATCAACAATCCGGTGAACAAGTGGGCGCAGATGTTTTGTATAAACTGGATAGCATGAAAGCGTTATTCGGTGGATTGAATGCCCAGGCCATGCTGATCAGTTACAAACCTGTTCCACAATCAGTCAAACATCGTGCTGCCCTGTTCGGGATTGAAACCTGTGATGCGTTTCAACTGAAAGATTTACGATCCAGGTTGATTCAATGGCTGGACCACACCAAATCACAGACTCGATTACAAGCACTGAACGATCAATAAAATACTTCCGCACCTAATGAGGCGGAGGTTCAAATCAGTCTGAGTATCATTCAAAACTATTTGCGGAATTACCAGATTACGATTTATTAGCGAATCAACCTATTCAGGCTTTCAAACATTTACAAAGGGGATTCATGCTGTTACTTTCAAAAAAACAAGATTGGCTGGGCAATATTCGTGGTGATATTCTGGCTGGAACCGTTGTCGCGCTGGCTTTGATACCTGAAGCGATTGCTTTTTCAATTATTGCCGGTGTAGCGCCCAAAGTCGGGTTGTATGCATCATTTTGTATCGCGGTGATTACAGCGTTGGTTGGTGGGCGTCCGGGAATGATCAGTGCCGCTACCGGGGCTATGGCTTTGTTGATGGTCACTCTGGTGAAAGAACATGGCTTGCAATATCTCCTGGCGGCAACCCTGTTAACCGGGTTTTTTCAGATTTTGGCTGGATATATAAGGCTGGGCAGCTTGATGAGCTTTGTGTCACGTTCTGTGGTGACTGGCTTTGTCAACGCCCTGGCTATTCTGATTTTCATGGCACAACTACCGGAATTAATGAATGTTACCTGGCATGTTTATGCCATGACAGCAGCCGGTCTGGCAATCATTTATCTGTTCCCATACTTACCTGTTATCGGTAAATCAGTGCCATCTCCGCTGGTGTGTATATTGTCATTGACCGCAGTGGCGGTGTATTTCAATCTGGATATTCGCCGAGTGGGTGATATGGGTGAACTACCCGACACATTACCAATATTTTTATGGCCGGATGTGCCGTTGACGATGGAAACCCTGGAAATTATCTTACCGTTTTCGATTCCATTGGCCGTTGTCGGTTTGTTGGAATCATTCATGACAGCAACCATTGTCGATGACTTGACTGATACTCCAAGTGATAAAAATCGCGAAGCCAAAGGCCAGGGAATTGCCAACATCGCAGCCGGATTGATCGGTGGTATGGCGGGTTGTGCGATGATCGGGCAATCGGTGATCAATATTAAATCTGGTGGGCGAGGGCGCTTGTCGACCTTGTGTGCAGGAATTTTGTTGTTGATTATGGTGGTGTTTCTGAATGACTGGATCTCATTGATTCCGATGGCAGCACTGGTTGCAGTGATGATTATGGTGTCGATTGGTACATTCAGCTGGCAGTCGATTAAAAATCTTAAACAACATCCATTGTCCAGTAATCTGGTGATGATTGCGACTGTGATTGTGGTGGTCTGGACACATAATCTGGCACTCGGTGTTTTTGTCGGTGTGTTGTTGGCCTCGTTGTTTTTTGCCAACAAAATCAGCCACTTTATGTATGTCAGCTCGGAGCTGGATGAGCCTGGTGGTACACGGACTTACCATGTTGTTGGCCAGGTATTCTTCAATTCAGCGGAAAAATTTATAGCCGCGTTCGATTTCAAGGAAGCTGTCGAGAAAGTGGTGATTGATTTGCACCGTGCTCATTTTTGGGATATTACTTCAGTTTCTGCATTGGATAAAGCCGTCATCAAATTTCGCCGTGAGGGATCGGAAGTTGAGTTGATCGGACAGAACCAAGCGACTTCGACAATCATAGACCGTTTTGGAATCCACGATAAACCAGAAGAAATAGAAAAAGTGATGGGTGGCCACTGATGAATCAAACGAATCAAATTGTTATGGCATGTCTCGATGATTCCAGTTTAAGCGAGGCAGTGTGTGACTACGCGGTTTGGATGGCACGTCGAATCGAGCATCCGCTGAAACTGTTTCATACCATTGATCACCATCACGAAAAAGCTGAAATCGCTGATTTGTCCGGAACAATGGAATTGGACGAGCGTGAGCATTTGCTTGAGGAATTGACCAATCGTGAACGGCAGCAAAGTAAACTTCGCATTCAAAATGGTAAACAATTGCTGCAAAACGCTAAACAACGTGTTGCTGACCAAGGCATTGAAGACCCGTTGTTGTGTTTGCAACATGGCAGCCTGATTGATTCACTGGTTGAATTTGAAAACGATATTCGGGTGTTGGTTGTTGGCGCCAGAGGTAAAGTGCATGACAGACACGCCGGGGAAATCGGCGCCAAGCTGGAATCGTTGATCCGATCCCTGCATCGACCGATATTGGTAGCGTATCAGGAGTTTATTGAACCCAAAACAATTATGATTGCTTATGATGGCAGTCGCTCTTCGCAAAAAGTCATCGAACTGGTCGCCAATCCCCAGTTCTGCAAAGGTTTAACATGTCATCTGGTTCATGTTGCAAAAAAAGGCGTCAATAACGATATGCTAGAGAAGCCGGCACACATCATTCGAAGTGGCGCTGAGATTGAAGTCATTTGTGCAACACTGAACGGAAAACCAGAGCAGGCCTTGTGTGATTACCAGGTACAGCATGATATCGACATGACAATCATGGGTGCATTCAGCCATTCCAGGTTGCATGATTTACTACTCGGCAGCTTCACTCATAAAATGCTGTTAAAAACCAATAAATCGTTGTTATTGTTGCGCTGAGTTCAAGTTTTTTGATAATCGAGGCAGCGAAATAAATACTATGAAGTCATGGCTTGATTACCCTGCTGAGTTGTATGTCAAAGCAAGAGCGTATTACTGGGGCAATATCCTGGTCGCCCCTGTCATCTGGTCAGTATTGTTACCAGCAATGCTTTTGGATTTATTCGTCACGGTTTACCATGCTGTCTGCTTCCCGGTTTACGGTATTCCCAGGGTAAACCGCAGAGACTATATTGTGATGGACCGAGGCCGTCTCAAATATCTGAGTTGGGATGAAAAACTCAGCTGTTTATTCTGCGGATATTTCAACGGTCTGCTTGCTTACTGTGCAGAAATTGCCTCAAGAACCGAGCAATACTGGTGTCCCATCAAACATCGGAAAACACCGAAAAGCACGCATAAACGATACCAGCTATTTCTTGATTACGGCGATGGAGACAATTACCTGCAACGCCTGGACGAGCAGAGAAATATCGTCAGGGAGGATCAGGTTTAAACTGCAAGGTTCTTGGCATTTCTCTGTCCTTTTCATTGATTTGAAATCTTCGGATTCACCTTGAAGTAATTTTTCATTAGCTGGTAACACTCTGATTCATAAATGGATGATAAACCCTATTTGCAAAGCGTAGAATTAAAACGTGACGAAATAGACAATTTTGAGGAGTATCCATTTTCCATTCCTGTGATTCGTGAGCTGGATTACCTGAATTTTCATCCAGATGTCACATTTTTTGTAGGAGAAAACGGCTCAGGTAAATCGACTCTGGTAGAAGCCATTGCCCTGGCGATGGGTTTTGGTCCTGAAGGAGGGACGCGCAATTCACGATTCGCTACAACTCAGGATCAATCCGGGCTGCACGGCTATTTAAAGCTTTTGCGCAGTTACGCCAGACCAAAAGATTACTATTTTCTCAGAGCCGAGAGTTTCTACAATGTTGCAACCTACATGGATTCGGTTGGATACTTAGATGGGTATGGCGGTAAATCACTTCATCAGAGGTCCCATGGCGAAGCTTTTCTGACAACACTCAATCAAAAATTAAAAGGCCAGGGATTCTATCTGTTTGACGAACCTGAATCAGCATTGTCACCACAAAGGCAAATGGCCGCGCTAGCATCAATTCATCAGCTTGTTGAGGACAAATCACAATTCATCATAGCAACCCATTCACCAATATTACTGGCCTACCCAAAAGCAAAAATAGTGTTTTTTGACAATAATGGATTAAGTGAAATCAAGTACGAAGACACTGAACATTATATAGTCACAAAAGAGTTTTTAAATAACCACGAAAGGATGCTGCGTTACCTGCTGGAAGAGTGACGTTATCAATTCAATCCATTCAAACTCTGTAGTTAACTGAATTCAACATTTTTCAGTCTTATGTACGTCTGTATATTGTGTTGTTTAAGTCTTGATCCGTATGCTGACTTCTAATGTTTAATATCTTGATGGGGAAAGTACAAATCCTTCAGCGTTGTTTGAGATGAACGTGATTCTGGGAACTGTTGAGTCATTTAGTCTTATGAGAAAGCTTGTATTAAACTTATTGACTCTGATCTGCTGAATGCAACTATGAACCGCTGTCACATAAACAAATCTGAGGCAGGAAATGCGCTAACCCAAGAAATGTAAAGTATTGGCTTTATATGTGTCATTGTTTTAAATATATCAAGATTGTAAGTTTTTATTTGCAACAAAACATTATAACCAGTTATATCTTAATTTTAATGTGTTTTATTGAAAACAAAAAATAATGTATAGATTGGTTTTTATTAAAATAGAGTATATATAGATTGCAGAACTGATGAATTTGCAAGTATAGAAATTATAGCCATTAAAAACAATAAGTTGGTAATATTTTCGGATTGTTTGATACGCGTTTGATGCTCTTGCGGTATTATTGATGATATATAAAAATTATCTATATCTTTATTACTAGATGTTCTTGTAATAGAGAGTGTTGATTATTTTAATAAAATGGCGACTGCCCCTGTTTTGTTTTGATGGGTTTGTTAACTATTATATTTAGATTGAAAAATTACAAAAATTTGCACAAAAAGCTTTATTCTGTTGATTGACGGAGGTAGAATGCAATTTCCTGGACTAAGTCTTCATAGAAAGAAGATCTTCTTTAACGGAGATAAGAAAATGTTGAAAAAACTAATTATGTTAACATTGGTTGCACTCATGCCATTGAGTGCATGGGGAATTCCAATTACTTACAAATTCACTAACAACAACAGCAAAGTTTGGAATGTTGTGAACGATAAGCAAAATAAAAACGATAAATGGAATTTTGGATTTAACGGCTCCATCACTGGTGAGTGGGATGGTTCCATTCTTTCAGGTATTACCGGCTCGTTATTGAGCAATAATGGGAAAGTACGGGTTAATATCAACGGCGGTTCACTGAACAAGAACGGTCGTGGCAGCTGGATGCTTAAGATTATCAAAGGGGACAAAACCTATAGCGGAAATATACGATTCAAGAATTATTCTTACCTGAATGTTTCTGATACCGACCTGACAATTTGGGGTGGATCGAAATTATCCTGTACAAAGTCAAATGGAAATTCCTGTGGTAGAAAATGGTTTGGCGTAGATGCCAAGGGACCCGGTTCTACAGTTCCTGGACCAGCACCATTTACCGTTATGGGAATTGGGCTGGTAGCTTTCATCGTGGCAAGTAAAGCCAGAAAAAAATCGAATGAGAGCAAACATGACTTAAATTCTCTACATCAACCTCAGCTTGCATAATTGAGGAACTGATGACTTGTGATAATCAAGTTCACAGGTCATTAGGCAAGTTCGCCCCGTGTGAGTTTTATTAAAAATTAAACCACGTCCTGAGGGCGTGGAGTTGGTCTAAAGGCTCCGCCTGAAGGCCAATAAAATACACTCACTAATGTACTCCAGCAATGTTATTGCAGTAGCATAAGACAGAAAAAATTGTTTA
>JAHZJL010000209.1 GCA_022600935.1 Gammaproteobacteria bacterium | reverse complement strand
AGGTTGTGTGAATATTCGCCTTCAAATTCAAAATGACAGGTCTGGCAGGTTGGCGCGGTATAGTGGCCTTTTGTTATTGCGTCTTTCAAAGGAACTTCGAAATTCCATTTCTTTTTGCCAGTTGTCTGGTAAATAGTGCCGTGCTTTGAAAACAGATAATTTTCATATTCGTTATGATCAGCGCCATTGTGGCACGTCATACAGGCTTCTGGCTGACGCGCTTCTGCTGCAGAAAAACTGTGGCGAGTGTGGCAACCGTCGCACTTGTTTTGCTGGTAGTGGCACATGTCACAACCCTGAGCAATTTCCCGCTCTGCCATTGCTGCCCACACGGCTGTTTCAACATTGGCTTTCCAGTCGTTGGCATGGGAAGGATGGCCTTTACCCCATTGCTCCTGCGGCCAGGTTTGCTCTTTTTCCTGCTCGGATTCGGCAAATTCATCAACATGACAGGTGCCGCATGAAGCCCGGTCGGGTAACACCAGCTCTTCGTTATGGCTAATTGACTCAGCGCCAACCTTGCCATGACAGTCGATACAATCAACTTGCTCCAGCTCTTCTCCTTTATCCAGCAAACCCTGACGAACCAGGTTCTGTTCAATCTGTTTGAGTTTCGCCTTTTTATAAAATCCTATATTGCGTGGAGTCAGCCGCCGCAGTTTACCGAGATTGGCATGAGTACTGTCTTTCCAGGCATGATAAGCGCCGGGAGTGACAGCCTGATGGCATGTAACACACTGTTCACGTGTGGCTTCAATAACGGGTTGATCCGGAGGTTGATAGAAATCCACCGGATCCCAGTATTTCTGGATTAGAATCGGATCCCAATGATCGGCGTATTTGCCCTGACCCGGATGCGTTTTGTAATAATTCTCTTTTAACGTTTCTATATCAGTGGGTTTGGCATTAACCATTGAGACGAAAAATACTAGTGGAAGCCAAAAAAATACGTTTCCTCTCACTAAGAATTGGGATAATTCATTCAATTGAGTCATCTGGCCCTCCTTTTTTTATTTAACACCAAACTGACTGCACTGATTATTCTGTGGACTGCGTTGCCTAATCTGAAGTGATTGATCATCGGTCATCGTTGCTTGAAGCACTTTGATTTTGGCTTCACGGTCCAATCCAAACAATTGGTATTGATGCGAAACTATATCGACAAGATACACCATGACATGGTTTAATGAAACAGTGTTTTTGAATTTTTAATGTGTTGCATCCTTGATTGATATGAACTTTTCAATCAAATGGCTTTTATTGCATAAAGATAAATCGACTGATTGATCTCGATGTTATCGAGCAGGTCAATTCATTGGCGCACACGTCCATTATCCAAAGTGCATGGCGATATGATAACAGTCCTTCCATACGTGGAAACACCAACAACAATCAAAAATTGGGCTAGTGATGAAAAACAACATGACAGACCATCATTCAATGTATTGATGATGGTCCAATGATACAGAAGCATCTTTCCTATTATCTGAGCCATCTTAAACACGACATTCCGGCGGGACTGGTTGTTTTTCTGGTTGCATTGCCGTTGTGTTTGGGAATAGCCCTCGCTTCCGGAGCCCCATTATTTTCCGGCTTGATTGCTGGGGTAATCGGTGGCCTTGTTATCTCCTGGGCTAGCGGTTCGCAATTAAGCGTTTCAGGACCCGCAGCAGGGTTAACCGTGATCGTCTTTACCGCGATCGAACAATTGGGAAGTTTTTCTGGTTTCCTGGTCAGCGTGGTGCTAGCCGGGATTATTCAGTTACTGCTTGGGTATTTACGTGCCGGCATTATCGGTGCCTTTTTTCCTTCAGCTGTGATAAAAGGTATGTTAGTGGCAATCGGGTTGATTCTGATTATCAAGCAATTGCCACATGCCGTTGGTTATCATAAAGGCTATGAAGGCGACGAAAGCTATATGAACGAAACTGCTGTTACGAGTTTTCAGGAGTTAATCGATTCTCTTAGCGCCTTTAACTATGGAAGCATTATCATTACTGTAGTCGGATTGTTGATTCTGTTGTTATGGGAAACACGTGCTCTGAAACAGTTTAGGCTTGTCAGATTGATTCCAGGTCCATTAGTCGTAGTGGCTTGGGGTATTGCTTATCATCTTGTGTCACAACAATGGCTACCGGATTTGGCAGTTCATGATACAGATCTAGTGGACCTACCCGCTATCGAGACGGTCGACGATTTTCTCAACTTGTTTATCTTGCCGGATTTCAGTTTCCTGAGTAATCCTCAGGTATACAGCACTGCTATCACCTTGGCAATCATCGCTAGCCTTGAAACTCTACTCAGTCTGGAAGCGGTCGACAAACTGGATCCTTTGAAACGCACCGCGCCGACCAATCGTGAACTCAAAGCACAAGGTTTGGGAAATGTCATCAGCGGTTTGATCGGGGGTATGCCCATTACTGCCGTGATCGTGCGTAGTTCGGCCAACATCAACGCGGGCGGTCATACCAAGGTCTCCAGTTTTATTCACGGCCTATTTCTGCTGTTGAGCATTTTGTTTTGTACCGAGGTCATGAATTTGATCCCTCTGGCCTGCTTGGCGGCAATTTTATTGCAAACCGGCTATAAGTTGGCGAAACCTCAGCAGTTTATGGCTCTTTATGGTCAAGGCTGGAATCGCTTCCTGCCGTTTATCTCAACAGTCGCGTTCATTTTAATCACCGATCTATTGCAAGGTATTATCATCGGCATTGTCATCGGTTTGGTTTTCGTAATGATTTCAAATTATCGCGAATCAATTTTACTGCACTGTGAAGGAAACCACTATACGTTGATATTGAACAAAGATGTCTCTTTTCTGAATAAAGCCCTTCTAAGGCGCTTGTTGAGCAATATTGAGGAAAATAGCATGTTAATCATTGACGGATCGCAAGCAAAATTTATCGATCACGATATTCTAGAAACGTTGGAAAATTTTTTAAAAACAGCTCCGAACGATAACATTAAAGTCGAATTGTATAAGGTATTACGAAATAAATTGTAACCCCTCAATTTCTTGAGGAACACGCGAATGTTGCCACTCATGATGGTTAAGGCCATGACGATTGCTTCGCAAAAAGGCCATAGTCGTTTAGCTCAATTTTTAGATAAAGTATGGTGTCATTAAGAGTCCGACCTCAATACCGTAACCAAACACCATTTTGTGCCTATGCTGCAATTTGCAGTCTACACCGCTGAGGTCAAATCCTGTATTCAGCATCAATTGCGCTGCCCAGATACCCTTAGCGATGATCGAGTAAACCACGAGGAAGAACAGTTGGAAGCCAGTTTATAAGAAGGTGGGTATATCATCTGGAACCCTTGCCAGAGTGTTGGGGTCGGTGGCAATCGTTAGAAGCCGTTGTCGGGCGTAGTGAATGGCAGTTATCGAATCCTCACCTCTAGGTAGCAGGATATCGAAATACATAACGTTGCCATCGGCCAGTGATACCCGGGAATCATAAATATCTATCTTCATGGCTTGTTCCTAATGTTGAATGATTCATGTGCCGCCATCCGGATTCGATACGACGGCACATGGCTGCCTGGGTTAGTTAACGGTTGACCTTGCCTGGCAGGCTGAGATCGCCGGAGGCGATATCCTTGACATCGACCACGCACAATAGCGGGGCATGCACACTCTGATTGACACGCAGACCTGCTGTAACACCATCAAAACCGGCTGTGTTGATGACGCCGATGTCATCGAAAGCTACCCGCACCTCGACGGTCTCACTCGAGAATGTTGGTTCCCACCCAGGACTGTCGAGCAGGATAGATAAACCAGGCCAGGTTTTCGGTAGACGTGGTTTGGCTCCTTCCGGTATATCCACGACACCCAGCGCACCTTTGCCGCAACGCTCGTTTGGCTGCAGCACCACCCAGTGGCTGTGCCAGACATTACCGTCATTATTCAGATTACCATCACCGTTTTCATCGAACAACGGGGTATCGTCGAAATCCGGATGTGCCGTCACCGCCAGCGCCAGAATGCCCGCGTCGTGCTCGAAACCGGCTTCATAGCTGTCGAGTGTCGTCGGCCAGACGTAGGAGAAAACACTGCTGCCAGCCAGTTTGCCAGTCGCGGCAGGTTTACTGGTGCCAGCGTTAGACGACACGACCATGTGGAAAACGGCGGTATTGCCTTCGATGCTGATTTTGGTGTGAATAATGTCAAACGGCGCCAGCCTTGCGTTATCGCGTTCGGCCTGGATTCCTTCCGTGTGATGGGTATGGGCGCATGCGGACAATAATATCGTGGCTGCCAGCAAGACACTGACCATTGGTTGGGACTTCATCACGCAATCCCTTTCACATCAGCGATCGAGGCTTCGAAGTTGATATGGAAGATTGCACCGTCCAGGGACAGAGCCGGGACGGAAACAATACCTGCCTGCTCGGCTTCGGCTATGCGCGCCTTGTGTTCGCCAAGGTGGACGATCTCAATCTCGAATCGGTTTTTGTCAATAGCGTCCACAACTTGCTGTTCTGCTGCGACACAGACCGGGCAACCGGCATGGTAGTAAATGGCTTTTTTCATGTTCGTTTCTCCGTATAGCTCAAATATTTGTTTCGACTCGATACATTTTTCAACCTAGCAAACATCATCGCACTTGTCAAACAAGTTTCTAGTCAATACTATATTGGCATGGTAACCAAAAATATCTATGATTACGTCGAGCGCCTGACTGAGTTGTTCCGTGTCGACCTCAGGCAGGTCGGCTTTGAACACGGCCTACAGCCTGTCCAGCTGGAGGCCTTGCACTATCTGTCGCTGTGTAACCGGTTCTCAGACACACCGATGGCGGTTGCAGAGTACCTGGGACAAACCAAAGGCACGGTATCGCAAACTCTGAAGGTGTTGGAGTCAAAAAGATTGTTGAGCAAACACGCCGATGTCAACGACAAGCGGGTGATACACCTGGCCTTGACAACGAACGGAAAGAAACTGCTGGCGGAATTGATACCAGCACCGATGCTTACCAATGCCTGTAATGGTATGACGGAGAAGTCGCGGCAACAGGTCGAAACAGCGTTTGAGCAAGTGCTCAACGCCATCATCGAAGGTAACGGCATGAAAAGATTTGGTGTCTGCAAGTCCTGTCGGTACAACAGCCGAGACGATGATACCTACTACTGCAACCTGGTAGAGCAGCCACTATCGAGTGATGACGTGGAACGCATCTGCCGGGAACATGAATCCTGATTTACCCATGGAGCCAATGATTCAGGAAGACATGACCGGTTGTGCCATCGCCAGCGCAGCGGCAATAGCAGGTATTGGTTATCGGAAAGCGCGCGTTATAGCCAATCGAGTCGGATCCAGGTTGACGATCCCTTGTTATGGTCTGATACGCAGTACATGCGTACCCTGTTGACCGATCTCGGTCCCAGAGGCCAAAGAAAATTTACTGCGCATGATTGCTACTCATTCACCGATGACATGGGCACATATCAACATGCTGGGAGAATATGATTTCTCTGAGAAAAAGCTCAAGGATTCTGTCGGAATTCTTCCCCTGAAATCTGTGGCCTGATAAGAGGGAAGTTTCAGGAGGTGGGAAAACTGGTTATAAGTCTTATCATGCAAGGCAATCCGTAAATCCCTATGTCGCAATACGCGACCTTCGTGTAGATTGACCCATTTTTTATATAAAGAATTTAGATAAATAAATTCTTTATTAATATGGAATATTAAATAGATATATGCAACATAAATTACTACCTGATTACCTATGAAACTCAGTTAAATCTTAATTTCAATAAAGCATATTAAACAATGAGTTAAGATAGATAAATCTAATTCAGGTTTCTAGCTCTAGTTTGTAAGCACCTTT
>JAHZJL010000208.1 GCA_022600935.1 Gammaproteobacteria bacterium | reverse complement strand
GGCAAGAATAACCCGTATCAGCTCATATACGATTCGGGCAGTTCAAAACGCAATGATCATGAGAAAGTCTTTGCAGACCTTTATGAACTCCTTGGTGGCGAGGTTAGTACCACGGATACAATTCATAGGGGAACACTGATGCATAGTATCCTGATTTTTTAGTTGCCCGAAATTACCTGTAAAGCAAAGAGCCAACGTTTGAAACCCTGGGTTAACAGTTCTTTGACACTGATGCTGGCATCACTTGTCATGTTAAGCGCTGTCAGTGTTATCGAACAGATAACCTCTGAATCTATCAAACTCAGTCGTCAACACTATAAACAATCCCTGTTTAAGACACTGTTAAACAATCTCAGCTATGACTCCATCATTAAACTGGAATTGAAGAACTCTTTACCAAGGACAATTGGTTCTGATGTCATGATTCATGAGGTTCAATCTGTGCAACTTGATACTCATCGCATAGCAACCTTAATTGAAGCAAGCACAAATAGAGGTTACAACGGAGAAATCAGAGCGCTGCTGGCAATCGGTCAGAATGATGATGTAATCGGTATTCAAATATTGAAGCATCAGGAAACACCCGGGCTTGGAGATAACATTGATAATCGGCGCTCGAATTGGTTGCAACAGTTTTACGGGCAGTCACTGGGCAAAACCCCAGAAAATAACTGGAAGGTCTATAAAGACGGAGGGCAGTTTGATCAACTCACCGGTGCAACCATCACGCCACGAGCTGTTGTCAAACTATTCCTGGTGGCATTAAAATTCCACAAACAGAATTGTATTAAAGACATAATCCTTCAGTAACCCAGCCTGGTTTCCATTGACTCCTGATACAACACTCAATTAACAATTCAAGGAATCACTTTGCAAAAAACCTGTTTAACATGCAGAGAGACATTGGCAAATGCGGTAAGCCATCAAAATCCGGCATTAGTCGCTTTACTTGGCTTATGCCCACTGCTTGCAGTCAGCACCACAGTGGCAACTGGATTTGGGTTGGGGATAGCCACAACAGTCACAATGGTATTGTCCAGTGTGGTCATTTCATCGATTCGGCAATTGATCCCGGGTGATATTCGCTTACCCGTTTTTGTCTTAACCATTGCATCAATTGTTACCTTTGTAGAATTTTTGTTACGCGCGTACCGTTTCGAGTTTTATCAATCAGCTGGCCTGTTTATTCCATTAATCGTGACGAATTGCGTCATTCTGGCCAGAATCGAGTCGGTCGCTTATCGACAACAGATCAATCTGGCCGCATGGGACGCATTCAGCATGGGCTTTGGATTTTCTCTTGTATTAATAATACTTGGATCAATTCGGGAAATACTTGGTTTTGGCACATTGTTTACTGGCGCTGAACTGCTATTTGGACAAACTGCTGTCGACTGGAAACTCACAATTCCGGGTTTCAATCAAGGCTTTCTGCTGGCAATTTTACCTCCAGGTGCCTTTTTTGGGTTAGCGTTATTGATTGCGATAAAAAACAGTCTGGGAAAAAGCGGCGTCAGCTCCCAAAAAAAACGTCCGTTACAACCATCGGCTTCCTCTGATCAACAAACCGTTCCTGCTGAATGAACCAGGAAAAACGCCAGTTAATTTTCGAAAAACTGTCCACGGAAATCCCCGAACCGACCACAGAACTCAATTACAATAGCGCTTTTGAACTTTTAATCGCTGTTGTATTGTCTGCGCAGGCAACTGATAAAGGCGTCAACAAGGCGACCGAAAAATTATTCGCAGTTGCCAATACGCCTGAAGCCATTCTGGATTTGGGTGAAGATGGGCTGAAACACTATATTAAAACGATCGGACTATTTAACAGTAAAGCAAAAAATATCATTCTGCTCTGTCAACGACTGATTGATCAACATAACAGCGCAGTCCCTGAACGACGACATGAGCTGGAAGCTTTGGCTGGCGTCGGACGCAAAACAGCAAATGTTGTGCTGAATACTGCTTTCGGGCAATCCACCATTGCTGTCGACACTCATATCTTCAGAGTATCCAATCGCACCAGACTCGCTCCCGGAAAAACAGTCCTTGAGGTTGAGAAAAAACTAACCCGCTTTACCCCCAGACAATTTCTCAAAGATGCACACCACTTGTTGATACTGCACGGTCGCTATACCTGCATCGCCAGAAAGCCAAGGTGCAGCGCCTGTGTTATCGAAGAATTATGTGAATTTAAGGAGAAAATCTATACCTGAAAAGCTGGCTTTTCCTGATCAAGCCATGACTTAACCAACACAATGATCAAGAGTTAATCGAGTCCTGGTATCCCTGTAAATCAAGCAGCTTTTCAACTTCATTCGGGTCGTCCGGTTTAATTTTGAATAACCAGGTTGAATACGCATCTTCATTGATGCTTTCTGGCGCGTCAATGACATCCTGGTTGCTCTCCACAATTGTTCCATTGACTGGACTGTGGATATCAGATGCTGTTTTGACTGACTCGACTGTTGCGCAAGCCTGGCCAGCACTGACTTGTGTTTCTGGCTCAGGCAATTCCAGAAAAACGATATCGCCCAATTCATCCTGAGCAAAATCAGAAATACCGACTACCGCGATACCATCGGCATCAATGAAAATCCATTCATGTGTTGTTGAAAATTTTAATTGTTCGGGAGATTGTGACATAGGAGGGAAATATAGAGTTAACTGTACGTCATTAAAGACATCAATATTGATCAATGCTATCGGCTTATTATATCTACATCTTACTCGACTAACAAAAATTGTGCATACAATATTGTACATTTTGCAGAGACTATTAACTTGTACACAAGAATAATTTGCAATGCGAGAAGACCAGCACTGAGGGCTTTTAAGCCAATTTAATCAAAAATTTAGAACTGATTCGCTTGATCGTCAATGTCAATATTGTGTCTTTGCGTTACATATTCATAAATCTGAACTAATGGTACAAGTGTTGCTTTTGCCATCAACATTGAGTAGGCTATAGCACAGAATTATTACCCCTTTATGACTTAACAATAACTAAAATAACGCTTTCGCGTTCTTTTTAGAATGCATTTAAAGATTCTCCGGTACGTCATGTATCGGAGATTTTCTTTTTTCCATCAAACGTCCTCTTCCCGAAAACTAACAGTGCCTTCCTGATGACCTGACAGTTTCAATCATCTGTGCCTGTTTCACTCTGAAGTTCTGCACTTCTGATTACACTGGCATTTTATTGAATATTGAATCACAAGGTTAATCTTTGCGTTTTAATTCTGGTAATGTATTCTATCCAGACTTTAACCAATTCAGATTAATCAACCATCAATGGATAACCAGTATCATCCCCTGCAAATAGAGCAACAAGCCCAGAAATTCTGGGAGCAAAACAATACTTTTCGTGCTGACGAGTCATCTCCGAAAGAAAAATATTACTGTTTGTCAATGTTCCCGTATCCCAGTGGCCAACTCCATATGGGGCATGTTCGCAACTATACAATAGGCGATGTAATCAGCCGCTATCAGCGTATGCAGGGTAAAAATGTCATGCAGCCCATGGGTTGGGATGCTTTCGGTCTGCCTGCCGAAAATGCCGCGATGCAACATGGAGTCCATCCCGCCGACTGGACTTACAATAATATCGCTTACATGCGTGACCAATTGAAACGTCTTGGATTCGGCTATGACTGGTCACGCGACCTCGCCACCTGCGACCCTGAATACTATCGCTGGGAACAATGGTTTTTTCTGCGCTTGTATGAAAAAGGCATCGCTTATAAAAAAACTGCGGCCGTGAACTGGTGCCCGAATGATCAGACTGTGCTGGCCAACGAACAAGTCATCGATGGTTGTTGCTGGCGTTGTGATACACCGGTTGAACGCAAGGAAATTCCTCAATGGTTTCTGCGCATTACAGATTATGCAGATGAGTTACTCAAGTCACTGGACACTCTGGATGGATGGCCTGATAAAGTCCGTACAATGCAACGCAACTGGATCGGTCGCTCTGAAGGTGTCGAGCTGGACTTTACAGTAGACGGTGTTAACGAGACTCTAACTGTTTACACGACACGGCCGGATACCTTAATGGGCGTTACCTATGTTGCTGTTGCCGCAGAACATCCTCTAGCGGCAAAAGCCGCCGAATCCAGCCAGGAAATATCCGATTTCGTACAACAATGCAAAGCCACTCAGGCATCTGAAGCTGCATTGGAAACCATGGAGAAAAAAGGCATACATTCCGGCTTGATTGCTGTCCATCCAATTACAGGCAAAACTGTACCGATCTGGATTGCCAATTTTGTGCTGATGGGTTATGGAGCCGGTGCTGTCATGGCAGTTCCCGCTCATGATCAAAGAGACTTTGAATTTGCCCAAAAATATCAGATTGCTATTGAACACGTTATCGCACCTGGCGATGGATCAGACCATGATTTCTCCCAATCTGCTTTTACAAACAAAGGCGTCCTGGTCAATTCAGGTCAGTTTGACGGGTTAACCTCTGAACAGGCATTCGATGCCATCGCTGCCGAGTTACAGCAAGCTGGCAAAGGCAAAAAAACTGTCAATTTCAGATTACGAGACTGGGGGGTATCCAGGCAACGCTACTGGGGCGCTCCCATTCCTATTATTTATTGTGATGATTGTGGCGCAGTTCCAGTGCCTGAACAAGACTTGCCTGTACAGCTGCCCAAAGATGCCGATTTATCGGATTCCGGCTCACCTCTTGCACGTCTGGAGTCGTTCTATAACACGTCGTGTCCACAATGCAGCAAGTCGGCCAGGCGTGAGACGGATACCTTTGATACCTTCATGGAATCATCCTGGTATTTTGCGCGCTTTGCCTGCCCTGACAATCATCAGGCTATGCTGGATTCTCGAGCTGACTCCTGGTTGCCGGTTGATCAATACATTGGCGGTATCGAGCATGCCATCCTGCATTTACTGTATGCCCGTTTTTATACCAAGTTATTGCGTGATGAAGGCTTGATTGAACATGATGAGCCTTTTACAAACCTGTTAACCCAGGGTATGGTTTTGAAAGATGGGGCGAAGATGTCAAAGTCCAAGGGCAATACAGTCGATCCGCAAGACCTGATCGAACGCTTTGGTGCAGATACCGTGCGGCTCTTCACCATGTTTGCAGCACCGCCGGAACAGTCGCTTGAGTGGTCTGAAAGCGGGGTTGAAGGTGCATATCGTTTTCTCAAACGCTTATGGAAACAAGTCGCTGATTTCATCAATACCCGGCCTGATCAAATCAGTCTGGACATCAATGCACTGACAGATCAACAACGCGATTTACGCCGTAAAACCCATCAAACGCTGGACAAGGCAACCCGTGATATCGGCACACGAAATACATTTAATACCGTGATTGCAGCAAACATGGAGTTGCTCAATGCCTTATCGAAATTTGCCGACAACCCGGAGGCCGACTCTATTCAGCCTCAAGCGATTGCGGTCAAGCAGGAAGCGCTTGAGATTATCGTCTTAATGCTGTCTCCGATCATTCCACACTTATGCCACCAGTTATGGTCTGCATTGGGTCATAAACAGGCAGTTGTCGATATGCCCTGGCCTGTCGTGGACCAGAATGCACTGATTCAGGAGACTACAGAGTTAGTCGTCCAGGTCAATGGCAAGCGCAGGGCAAACATTCAGGTTCCGGCAGCAGCCAACGATGTCGAGATTGAATCGATAGCCACGTCAAATCAGCAGGTTCAGCGCTTTCTCGAAGGCAAACAGCTCAAACGTGTCATTATTGTCCCTAAACGACTGGTCAACATCGTCGTTGTCTAATCATCGTGAACATATGAACAACAAATTTGTGTTTTTTATTAGTATCGTTCTTAGTGTAACCCTGCTAGTCGGATGCGGTATTCGCCTCAAAGGCAGCGGCACAAACAAATCGGTAAATACCCGCCTGTTTGTCACCGGATTACCACTTTATAATCCGTTTATCAGACAATTAAAAAGTTCTCTGGAAACAAGCGGCGGAACCGTCACCAATACGTTGGGTGACATTGATGCGCATTTGCATATCCTCGACCAAAAAAGAACCCGAAGAGAGTTGTCGCTGAGTCAGCGCGGAAAAGCCAATGAATTCGAACTCACTTATGAAGTCACCTTCGAAGTGATTGACAAAAACAATCAAAAACTCATGGAACCGCAAAGTATAAGCGTCACGCGAGATTACTTTAACCAGCAATTGCGTGTCCTGGGTAAAGCCAATGAGGAAGATACGATTTGGCAGGAAATTTATAAGGCCACAGTCAATTCTTTTCTGCAACGTCTTAGCATTGCTCTAAAACGTCCAATTCCAACTCCTGCCCCGGTTAATAAACCAGACAAAAACAAATAACCAGAATATGATCAATTCCTGTCAGGTGTTTTTGCTGTATTAACACCATCGATTTTGCATTCAATCCCTTATTCCCAATGTGCAGTTTTTAATACCCCTCTATGGCTTTCCCGATTGACCAACTGAAGTCTGATCTGAACAAAACGATCAAACCGGTTTACCTGCTCTACGGTGAAGAGCCTCAGCAATTGACTGAAGCCCTGGATTACATTCACCATCACGTAAAAAACCAGGGTTACAGTGACACCATCAAATTATTCGCAGAAGGCAGTTTCGACTGGGATACTTTTCGCTCTGCAACAGAAGTCAGCCCTTTGTTTGCATCAAGATCTGTTGTCCATTTGCGACTCTCTGCCAAACAGCCTAACAAGGATGGCCAGAACATACTGGATCGTTATCTGCAGCAACCTGCAAGCGAC
This sequence comes from Gammaproteobacteria bacterium, assembly GCA_022600935.1. Lineage (GTDB taxonomy): Bacteria > Pseudomonadota > Gammaproteobacteria > Methylococcales > DRLZ01 > DRLZ01. The sequence goes on along the minus strand of JAHZJL010000208.1, from coordinate 6,928 downwards.
ATCATTATTATCATCAGTACTGAGAAACTATCCAAAACCACATTTAAAACATCCTGGTTTAAAACAGTCAAGACTATTGGATTCGTCCAACAATTCAAACCATTAACCGGACCTCAACTCATTACCTGGTTGAATACCAAAGCCAGACAAAAACAGCTTGATATCAATCAAAAGGGAATCAATATCCTGAGCAGCCGGGTTGAGGGCAATATGCTCGCCGCAGTCCAGGAAATCGAGAAATTATATATTGAATATGGCTCATGCAGTCTTTCCGCGAGTGATATCGAGGAATGGGTTTCCGATCAATCGCGATTTGATGTGTTTACCTGGGTCGAAAACATTCTTGAAGGTCGTTTATCCCGCAGCCAACGCATTCTGTCTCGCATTCAACAAGACGGAACCCCGGCATTGTTGGTGGTATGGGCTATTGCTCGTGAGTTACGTCTGTTAGTCAATCTTTACAGAAACAATCCAAGACCAGGTCCTGCCGAGCTTCAACAAGCCGGTTTATGGGGAACACATAAACAGGTAGTCCAAAACGCTTTAAGCAGGCTAAATCCAGACATTCTCCTGCACGCTCAGGTATCTTGTCATCTGATCGATCAGATCGTCAAAGGAGCACGACCAGGAAACCCCTGGATTTGTCTGAGCGAACTCAGCGCCATGTTGTCGATTACTCCCGATCAATTTAAATCCGTTGAACTCAGACAACGAATCGAACTCAAACGCCTTTAAAATGAATCTATAATGTGGCACCTCATCTCAGTGAATAATATTCCTGAACATAATGCCTGCAACATACTGGCATCATCAATAACTTCACTGTATACAATCAATTAACCTGACTCCATGCATAACCAAAAGCAAATTCAATCAATACCATTAGCCACCCAGCAAGAACCGCTTCAAGTCTATCAAGACAATACAATCGATCTGGTCGATATTTTCATTAAACTCATCCAGCGTAAGCGCATTATTCTGACCAGCCTATTAATCTGTCTGCTAGCGGGACTGGCTTATACATTATCCAAACCACAGATATTCTCCTATACCACTACCATTGAAATCGGTTCGCAAATGAATTCAAACGGCACACCGGTTTTTTTTGAGAAAGCGTCGACTGTTAAAAGCAAACTCGAAACCGCTTATATTCCTCAAGTACTGCAATCATTTATTGAAACCGACCCTGACAGCAGTCGACTTAAAAATCTGAAAATATCGGTCAGTATTCCCAAAAACAGCGAACTCGTCGTATTGTCCGCTAAAGCATCAGAATTACAATCAGATAACATACTGGAGATCGAACAAAAGCTTCTTGACACTCTGGTCAAGGATCATTCCCGGATTTTAAAAGTCATTCGTTCAGGAATTATCAGAGAAAAAGCTGAGGCAGAAGCTGAGCTGGCACATTTGCAGAATGAAACGGTTCTCGATGTCAGCAAAAAAAAGCTGGAAGCAGATCTGGTCGCCGCACAAACAAATTACCAACGCCTCAATGAACCAGAGTTTATAAAAGTCAAGCGTAAAGTTCTGGAAAACAAGTTAAAAACGGTCGAGAACAAACTTGGAATATTAATTGATAATGCCAAAAAACTGCAAACAGATGCTGTTAACCTAGAACATGCCAAACAAAAAATGACTGGTAAAGTTGAAGACATACAACAACAAATTCAGTTAAGCATGAATCGCAGGCAACAAGCCATTGCTAATGTTGATGACCCGACTCAGGCAATGACTGTGTTAATGATGGATAATGAAATTCAACAATCCCGTCAGTTTCTGACCGCATTGGAAGAACGTTTGTATATTCGATTGGCTGAAAAAATTTCAAAAGCAAAAGCTGAAGAAAAAGAAAATCAGCACAATCAAAACGTAATTAAAGCAAAAATCAGTAAAATCAAACTCGATCTGTTGAATTTCGATAAAGAAGTGGGCATGGAACAAGCTCCGGCACAAGCCGATATCGCAAAAATCAGAGCTGAGCTATCAGGTCTTGATGTTGATCGAGACCGCGACATCGAAAAGCAACTCCAGATAATTCAGGACTTGAACATCAAAATCGACAATCTCAGCCCAACCCGCAGTGTGTCTCCACCCATGCAATCGTTAAATCCACAAGGCCTTGGTTCAATAAAAACAATAGCTATTTTCCTCTTTCTGGGATGTGTTATCGGCATTGTCCTTGTCGTTTTCGTTGAAATCAGCGACAAGGCGAAATCAAGACTTGCAGAATCGAATTCTCAATAAACAACGTAAAATACTGCAACCTGACAGAGTCTTAGCACAATAAGAACTTTACTTGATGCATAAACAGGACTAAAATGGTACTGTATTAATCAACCGGGAATCTGATGCTCAGAATCAGTAAATTAACCGACTATTCGACTGTCATACTAAGCGAAATGGCTCGCCAGAAAAGCCAGAGCTTTACAAGCAGTGAGCTGGCGTTAGCAACAAGCATTTCGCAACCCACTGTCAGTAAAGTACTCAAGTTGCTGGGAAAGTCCTCACTGGTCATCTCAAGCCGGGGTGTCAATGGTGGCTACCGACTGGCAGACAATCCCGAGCATCTCAGTGTTGCCCGGATAATCAACGCCATGGAAGGTCCAATAGGCATTACTGAGTGCTGTACGACCAGCGACACCTGTGAGCAATACGGGCAATGTCATATCAGCGACAACTGGGGGGTTATCAACCGTGCAATTGAAAACACGTTGAACACAATCAGTCTGGCTGACCTGGTCAGTCCTGCAGAATCTCTGGTCAATATGGCTTCGATAACACAACAAAAACCGGAAGCTCAAACCAGCCACCGCACTGAATCAAAAGAATCTATTGAATTAACATGAATACTGAAGTCTTAGCAGATCAAGTCGTTTCAGACGACACACCAATTGCCAATAAGGAGATACACGATGTCATCGGCGCTGAATACGCCCCTGGCTTTGTAACTGATGTCGAATCCGATGCACTGCCACCCGGTTTAAATGAAGATGTGGTGCGGGCAATTTCCGCCAAAAAAGATGAACCGGAGTGGATGACTGAGTGGCGTTTGAAAGCATTTCGAATCTGGCAAAAAATGGAATCTCCAGATTGGGCCAAAGTCAGCTTTCCACCCATTGATTTTCAGAATATCAGCTATTATTCAGCACCCAAAACCATGAAGGACAAACCCAAGAGCCTGGATGAAGTTGATCCCAAGCTATTGGAAACCTACAAGAAACTTGGCATCCCCCTGCACGAGCAGGAACGCTTGGCCGGGGTTGCCGTCGATGCGGTGTTTGACAGTGTTTCGGTGGCAACCACATTCAAGGGCAAACTGGCTGATGCCGGGGTGATTTTTTGCCCGATTTCCGAAGCAATCAGAGATCACCCCGATCTTGTCAAACAATACCTCGGCTCAGTGGTGTCATTATCGGATAATTTTTTCTCTGCTCTCAATTCAGCAGTATTCTCGGACGGCTCCTTTGTATTCATACCCAAAGGTGTTCGCTGTCCGATGGAATTATCAACTTATTTCCGCATCAATGCCTCTAACACCGGTCAGTTCGAGCGCACATTGATCATTGCTGAAGACAGCAGTCACGTCAGCTATCTGGAAGGATGTACTGCACCAATGCGCGATGAAAATCAGCTTCATGCTGCCGTAGTTGAACTGGTCGCACTGGATGATGCCGAGATTAAATATTCGACTGTGCAAAACTGGTACCCCGGCGATGAAAACGGTAAAGGCGGTATTTACAATTTTGTCACCAAACGTGGCGAATGCCGTGGCAACAATTCTAAAATCTCCTGGACCCAGGTCGAAACCGGCTCGGCCATTACCTGGAAATACCCAAGCTGTGTATTGACCGGCGACAATTCAATCGGTGAATTCTATTCAGTTGCCGTCACCAATAATTTCCAACAGGCCGATACCGGATCAAAGATGATTCATATCGGCAAAAACACCAGCAGCACCATCATTTCCAAAGGCATCTCTGCCGGCAAATCACAAAGCAGTTATCGTGGCCTGGTGAAAATGATGAAACACGCTGAAAACGCGCGCAATTTCACCCAATGCGACTCGCTGCTCATCGGCGACAAGTGTGGCGCGCATACATTTCCGTATATCGAAGTTCGCCAACCCAGTTCAACAGTCGAGCATGAAGCATCAACGTCTAAAATAGGTGAAGATCAGTTATTTTATCTGCAACAACGCGGTATTTCTGCCGAAGATGCGGTTTCCCTGATTGTCAACGGATTCTGCAAGGAAGTCTTCAAAGAGTTGCCCATGGAGTTTGCAGTTGAAGCACAGGCTTTACTGGGAATCAGCCTTGAAGGCAGCGTCGGCTAACCGCAATAATCAGGTACTGTTAATCGACATGTATCGCCAACCTTGATAACCCGGTGGTTTACCATCGATCTTGTTTTAATCAGTTTCAGGACACAATTCAACAATGCTGGACATCCAGAATTTACACGCAACAGTCAATGACAAACCCATACTCAATGGCATCAACTTGCAAGTCAACGCAGGTGAAGTACACGCAATTATGGGACCCAACGGCTCAGGAAAAAGTACAACAGCTTATGTGTTAGCCGGTCGAGATGGTTATGACGTCAACCAGGGACACATCAGCTTCGAAGGTAAAAATTTGCTGGATATGGAGCCTGAGATTCGCACCCGTGCAGGACTGTTTCTGGGATTTCAATACCCGGTTGAAATTCCGGGCGTCAGTAATATGTATATGTTGAAAGCCGCACTCAATGCTATTCGCATGCATCGCGGAGAAGGTGAACTGGATGCGATTGACTTCCTGCAACTGGTCAAGCAAAAAGCCAGGGAACTGAATATTGACGAAAAATTTCTGTATCGCGATGTCAATGTCGGTTTTTCTGGCGGTGAAAAAAAACGCAATGAAATTCTTCAAATGGCGATGCTGGAACCCAAACTTGTGGTCCTGGATGAAATCGATTCCGGGCTCGATATCGATGCGTTAAAAGTTGTTGCTGACGGCATTAATGCTTTGCGTAGCCCTGAACGTGCTTTTGTTATCGTGACCCATTACAAACGGTTGCTGGATTATATTCAACCGGATTTTGTTCATGTGCTGTCAGAAGGTCGCATTGTTAAATCCGGCAATATCAGCCTGGCTGACGAACTCGAAGAACAAGGATATGGCTGGATTGAAACAGCCCCAACCGGAACTGATGGTTAATGGAAATGGCGACTCAGAACCCGATTCAGCATTTTTCAACTGACCAGCTCAATCATTTGCAAGATCAGCTTAACGGCATGCATTTGCCGTGGCTGGCAGAACGCCGGCAACATGCACTGAGCCGATTTATCGAAACCGGATTTCCAGGCCGTAAACACGAAGAATGGCGTTATACCCCGACCAGAGACATCGAAAAACATGATTTTAAACCGGTTACTTCACCTACTCTGGTTGATACCAATGTTATTCTCAAGCATCAAATATCCAATGCACTGACACTGGTCTTTGTTGATGGCTTTTTCCAACCTGACCTGTCCAGAATAGATACATCAGCCCTGCCAGTCACGGTAACAAACCTGGCCAGTGCACTCGACCAGTTTCCTGACCTGGTCGAAACACACCTGGACTCGATCAATCAAAATCATCATGGGTTTTGCTATCTGAATTCAGCATTTTTCAATGATGGATTGTTTGTTCACATTCCCGAATTTACCGCACTCGATATACCAATTCACGTTATTCACGCGGGATCAACAAGCGACGCCATGATTTCTACCCGTAACCTGGTCATTGCCGAGCAAGACTCAAGCTGCCATATCATCGAAACGTGGATCAGCAATGACACACCTCGATTAACCAATTCAGTCACTGAAATGATTGCTGCTGACAATGCCAGAATCGAGATGAACAACATCCAGGATCAAGGCAACAACAGTTACCACATCAGCACAACATGGTCACAGCTGGCAAACAGTGCTCAATTGACCCATCACGGCTTTAATTTTGGTGGGCAACTGGTTCGCAACGACATCAATACATTGCTGGGTAACAATGCAAAGTGTCGACATTCCGGTTTAACTGTCACCAGACACAACCAGCACATCGACAATCACTTGCGCATCGAACATCTGTATCCAGAAGCCAGTAGTCAGGTGTTGTACAAAAATATTGCTGACGATAAATCACGGGCTGTTTTTCAAGGGTGCATTGTTGTCCACAAAGATGCGCAACAGACTGACTCAAACATGAGCAACCCCAATCTCTTGTTGTCAAACGATGCAATCATCAATACCAAACCACAGCTGCAAATCGACGCTGATGATGTGCAATGCGCCCACGGTGTGACAGTGGGTGAACTGGAACAATCTGCGCTGTTTTTCCTGCGCAGTCGCGGCCTCGACGAACACACTGCGCGAAATATCCTGACCTTCGCGTTTGCCAATGAAACAATCCAAGACATCACATCAACTGAATTGAAAAGCATGGTACTCGACAAATTGCTCACTCATTTTCCACAATCTGCAATCAGAGTGGACTGGTTATGAGTAGTGTGACATCCGATTTTCATCAATCTACCAGCGTCCAGACCGAACTGGTTCGCAGGAACTTCCCGATACTCTCGCAAACAGTCCGCGGCAAACCACTGGTCTATCTGGACAATGCTGCATCCACACAAAAACCACAATGCGTCATCGATGCCATCAGCAACTTTTACAGTAATGACTACTCCAATATTCATCGTGGTGTCCATACTCTGAGCGAGCGGGCGACTGTGGCCTACGAAGATGTTCGCAAAAAAGTCATGCAACATATCAATGCTGCCAGTGAAAAGGAAATCATCTTTGTGCGTGGCGCAACAGAAGCCATTAACCTGGTTGCTCAAAGTTATGGCAGGCAGTTCATCAACCAGGGTGATGAAATCCTGATCAGCGCGATGGAACATCACT
>JAHZJL010000207.1 GCA_022600935.1 Gammaproteobacteria bacterium | reverse complement strand
GTTCATAAATCAATTGGTCTTGGATGATCTTTTTCACGTTCAAAAGTCAGAGGTTTCTCTGAATCGCCAACCAGTGGCGAAGATGCAAAAAACTCAACCAGATTGTTTGAAGGGTGAACAAAAGTCTGATAAGTCTCATACGACAACACCACAACTGCTTGCTTACCATGTTTAGTCACAAATTGCGGCGTATCATGCATGGCTTTGTCAATCAATTGACTGAATTTGCTTTTCGCTTCCTGTAATTGCCAGGTATTTTTTCTCATTTCTGAACCTTCAAAATATGACTAGTCAGATTAGACATTTTTAGTCATTGTTTGATTTGTCAATTATTGACCGCTTAAACATTGAACAATTAAATTCTCCTTAACCCTCACACAATCAGGATGGGGGATATCACGTTCCCCTATCCTGATATAGAATTCGGCAATCGAGTGACTACAGCTTTATCCAGGCGTCCTGCCAGGCATAACCCAGACCGGGTTCATAATAAGCAGGTGCTAGATTACACCAGCCGGAAAAAGGAAAAGGTTTGCATTGGTAACGATGATTATCGCGCCCTTTAACGATTGTTCCAGGTTGGTATTCTCCGATATTTGTCGGATAGCTGAAATCGACATCACCTGTATCCACAGGTCCGCAAGGGTTGTCGGGAGTATCAGGGTTGTCAGGTTGATCAGGATTTGTATCGTCAGGGAGTTGTTTATCGATGACAAACGACAGACCAGGTTGCGTCAAGCTATAAACAACATTGGAGTTGGCGATCATCACAGGCTCAATAACGCCTGATTCATCACGCTGGCCGATTCGAACCAATTGTGATTCGCGATTGACAGCTTGAGCAAGAACGAATGGCCAAGTTGCCGAGTGACCTTCGTCGCCCGTCAACTCAACTTCAATGGACTCGATATCGCTAAAAGATTCATCCATTAACCTGAATGTTAGGCGGGTGCCAGCGGGTAAATGATCACTGGATGTGATCGTTCCCAAAGCAATTGGAAACAGGTTCGGAGATTCGCTGAACTGAACGTCACTGCAAGAGTAAAACGCTTCCGGGCTGTCTGATCGTTGCCAGATGTGGAAAATCACGTGTTTCCCGGTTCTGGATGGCAATGCACAAGGCATGCGATATCCTTTTCGACCACCAGGAATATCAACCAGTGGAACATCTTGAAGTCGGCAGAATTCTTCCATCTCACTCCAGCGCAGCGGGCCAGAGGGATTCCATCCCTCTGGCGTCATATAAAAAATCATATCACGGGTTGCGTGTGGCGCAGTTGCGTAATAGATAAATTCAAATTGCCCGTTAGCATCTGGGGAAATCGCGGTCGATTGCCAATCCGCTCTTGCCAGATCGAGCCCTCGAAACGTTGAAGTTCCACCACTGCATAATTCACCGTCTGGAATTAACGCCTGATGCTGACCATTGGCGCTACCTTGTCGGACACCATTCCAGTCATACAATGCCTGAGTTCCTCCAGCTTCAACGGCAGCACGACAAGCCGGATCTTGATGGTTCTCCGGGTTACCATTAAACCGACATTGATAGACCCGGCTTTCCGGAATCACCATCGTTCCATGAGCGAAAAGCATGGATGTATGGTTTAGCATCGCAAGCGTCAAAGCTAATATTAATAGCAAAGGGCTAGATTTAAACATCAGTTTTTCTCCTCTTCTGTGGAGACATCTCAAGATCAATTAGCCCAGCTGCATTATTATTGGTCAATTTCAAGGTTACCAAAACCACTCGCACTAACCATGTTGTTGCAGCAGGGCGCCTCCATAACTCAGTTAACGTGCCATGTTGTTGACTTGTAAGACACGACTCATATGTAAACTCAGCACATACAATGCCAAGTTATTTTGAGTAGAGAAAAATGATGAATGACAAATAGTTATGGAGTTTTGAAGTAACAGCGACAGAATAATTTGTATCCAGGGGGAGACAGTCATACAAAAGCGATTCGTTAAAGAATTACTTTGAATCGATCAAGTGTGAATAACAAGAAATATTAGCTTTTTGTTTTTAATGGGTTTTTAGGTAAAAATAGAAATCATTGTTGTTGAAAAGCAAGTGTTGTCAAGAAATGACACCAACAGCGCAAACATGCATTAAATTACAATCATCCAGCATGGTTAACCAGACCAACTGACTTTCATTCAGATATCGGGATATTGATTATTGTAAATTTGCCGGTATCCAGGCCTATCCTTGCGTTTTGTCTGGTTTCGCGCGGCTAACCACACCTTGTATCTCTCCAGACTGACGAATCTGGTCAATACATTCAGTCAACACGCTCAGGATACGCATTGAAGTGCTTAATGCTTTCTTTTTCAAGCGGGATGTCGGTTTGTGTGGATGGGTACCAGACGCTTTGTTTCCAGAACTCCAGGTCGTTGAAACCGCCGTGGATTGATGGAACTGAATCCGGGTAGCGGTCAAACGCTTTGAAGACGATAGGGCTTTTTGCACCTTGCAGGCGGCTGGTGATGGCTTTTAGTGCCGATAACACATTCACCTCAGAGCCCAGGGTACGTTTCATTGGGTGTTCCGGTGTTTCGTAATGTTGATCAATGGACACCAGTAACGAGCCACTGGGTACGATGCCGAGCGCATGAGTTTCCGAGACCTCTGCAACCCGGTTCAATACCAGATTATAAAAACCGGGTGGCGTGTATTGCGGGTTGCCTGGAACCAGTAGCGGCACCAGTGCATCCAGTGAATCATCGATGGACGCTGCGGCTGCCATATAAACGATATGTTTGAGCGCGCCAGTGTCTTGCCATTGTTGGCGGTATATTTTAAGCGCATGATTGAGAACGATGGTCCCCATACTGTGACCGACCAGAGTAATCTCATACTGGTATGGATTGTCTGGTTGTTCATAATCAGCTTGAATGCGGTCTAGCAGGTGTTGAAAAAAATCTCCACCGGAAAACCATTGGTCCGCATGCTGAGGGTCGCCGTTATGTTCCCTGCTGTCAAAATCATGGGTCGGGAAAAAAGCATTCAGTGTGCGGCGTTTCATATTATCCCACGCTGAAACTGCAATTGAACTGTGCCACACAGTCCCCAGAGTCATCCGAATCGGGAAAGTGATGGCCTCCAGCGAGCCTCGTTTAATACTGTCAGAGAATTCGCTGTGATACTGGCTGTAGTTAAGACTGAGGTTCTCGTCAAATTGCGGATGGTTTCGCCAGGCTAATTCACTGCATTGTTCATCGCTTAATGGTTGATTCCCCAGGCTGCAATAATTCTTTTTAGAATCCTTCCACGAATGAGAGAGTAAGTTAGGAAACAATTGCGACGACGCCCAGTCTTTTTCATTAACCAGTTGATACCATACCGTAATTGGATATTTGCCAAGTCCACGGAAAATATTTGAAAGAAGTACAAACGGGGAGCTTAATGTACCCAATAACAAGGAGGTTTTACGACCTTCGCGCACCAGAAAGGTTTGTTCCGCCCATGTCCCGACAGGGTTTGAAGGCCAGGAAATGAAAATTGGATAATGCCAATCCAGATTATCCGAATCGGTGTCATCGATACCCTGGATTGCTCTGGCATGACGTTCAACGCGAAGATCGGTTTCCACAAAGTAATTGAGTCCGCCATGAACATGGATCAACAACTTCACTGGTTTACGCTGGTTTGGTCCGAGTTGATGCTGTGTTGCTTTGCTATCCGCCAGTTGTTTTGCGTTAGCCAGCATCTGATTGATCAGAAGAGCGGCTGAATCGTGTTCAAGTGGCTCCGCAAATATTTTGTCGAGCAAGTCATTGTTGGCAATGTCGGGAGTCGTCATCAAGCCTTCACGATTGAGGCGAATGACATGGTCTTGCAATACTTCCGGATTGATCGGCTTGTGGTTGTTGGCACAACCGATGAGTATCAATCCAGCAACAATAATGATTACAACTCGTTGGAACATAAGCGTCACCTGATGCGTTTCAACATGTTAACGATTGTGACGCTACACGGGTTGATGCTTCAAAACAAGTGAATATTCACATTAAGTAATGGATGACTATCTCTTTGACCGATCAGTGCTATCGATATCAAGACCATGGGTGATGATATGCAAAATTTTCCCCACCAATCAAAGACGGATAGCTGCAACCGATTACACAGTGATAATTCATTGAACCCGATGCTGGTTAATGATATTATCTTTTCTAATCAAGTGTTTGTGTAATGATAACCGGGTTTTCGAGAGAGTTTTGCGGCGGCTGTTGACAACAGTGTACTGAATTCTTGATGAAAACACGTAACTTATTGAAATTAAATAAAAATATCAATATTTGACATTGTTGTTGCGCAGAGCATTGATTTTTAAAGAAAAAACAGCTTTTTTTTGTATGTTAACGAGGAGGTTCAGGTTGAATTTGTTTTTGCGCCGCAAACTGCATTTTTCAGCTTTTAATTTCAATACGTTACAAAGGGGCTGTTGAACTGACCGGACTTTATGAACGGGATGAAAACTCGT
>JAHZJL010000206.1 GCA_022600935.1 Gammaproteobacteria bacterium | reverse complement strand
TTCAAAGGTCTGCATACCTACGTCAAGCTGACTGACGGCATTTCTGACAGCGCTACTGGAGAGGAAGCGGCCAAGGCTAAATGGAAAACCGATCAGGCCAAACTGGCTGTGTTTCCAGGTGTTTACGATCTTGCTATCGAACACAGCAACTCTTCAGTCGTCATCGATAATGTTAACTGTGTCAACAGTGACTGCCAAACCAATGTACCGACTGCCAATTTAAAAGTGCTATTTCCAGGCATGAGCAAGGTTCACACTTATGTCAAGCAACCGGATGGCAATAATGAAACCGCCAGTGGTGCTCAAGTTGCCAAAGCCACCTGGAAAACCGATGCAGCAGAATTACAGCTACTACCCGGTATTTATGATGTATTGATTGAATTTGGTGCTGCTTCGCAAGTCATCAATAATGTCGATTGTAGCAGGCAAACCTGTGAGGTTGACTTATCCAGCGCCGAGTTGACTGTTAATTTCCCCGACATGAAAAGCGTTCACACCTATGTCATGAAAACTGATGGTGAACCGGGTACAGCCAATGGCGAGCAAGTTACTAAAGCCAAATGGAAAACCGATCTGGCGCAACTCACTGTATTACCGGGTGTTTACGATCTGCTGATTGAACATGGTGTGACATCCCAAGTCATCGATAATGTTAATTGCAGCAACGGCAAATGCACAGTTGATGTTCCGATTGTCGTTATGCAAATCAATTTCCCTGGCATGACCAGTGTCCACAGCTATGTCAAGCTGGATGACCGCCAGTCAGACACAGCAACAGGCGAACAAGTTGCCAAATCCAAATGGAAAAAAGAATCGACCCAAATCAAGATATTTCCCGGTATTTATGATCTGGAAATCAAGCGTGGCCCGATGACTCAAGTCATCGACCAGATTGATCGCCGCAGCAGCGCAACCTGTCAGGCAGATGCCGTTATCAATACTATTCGGGTTCATTTTGAAGGCATGAAAGCCGTGCATACTTCAGTGCGCATGGCTGATGAGAGCGATAATGAAGCCAGTGGCACTGAAGCCAACAAGTTGAACTGGCAAACCGACATGGCCGAGTTGATGGTATTCCCAGGTGTTTACGATCTGTTGTTACGCAAAGGTGAGACCAGTTTCGTGGTCGATAAACTCGATTGCCAGACAGACAGCATGTGTGAAGTGAATGATATCACCGCAACACTGACCGCAGAATTCCCTGGTTTATCCAGCGTCCATACCAAGGTATCAGTGCCGGATGGCGTTGCAGGCACAGCAACTGGTGGAAAAGTCACCCATCTCAATTATCAAAAACAACACGCGGTGTTGACAACATTCCGGCAGATTTATGATGTTGAAATCGACCACCAGGTCAATACTGTATTTGACGATGTCGATTGTCGCTCCGGTGTCTGCTCGGTACTGGTAGAAGGCAATGTACAGAGTACTCTGATGAATGGCGATCTCAACACCCCGATTGCCGATATCCGCATGACTGCTTATGAAAAACTGGCCGATGGCTCACTGCAAAAAGCCATGCAAGGCACCACCAATGCCAAGGGGCAAATCAATTTTACCCTGGAAGGAATGGATCAAGGTCGAATTTATGTGTTAAAAGCACATAATCCATTGGACAATCGTAAACATTATTACAGTGCGTTTATCACCCAGGAAGGTCCGTACCAGTTCATCGTCACTGCTGACGGCAGTAACGAACTGGATCTGCTGCAACCGGAACTGGTGATTTCGCAACCGGCTGCAGGAGGTTTTGTGCCGCACCTGGGATTCGATATTTCCGGTTTCGCGACTGACAACCAGGAAATCGACCGGGTCACGGTCACCATCAACGATCCGCTTAAAGGCGTATCGTTATTGAATGCCAATTTTGACCAGCAAGGCGGTAGCTGGAATCTGAGAGTGGATCAGGCGCTGATCTCTGAAAACCAAACTATAACTATCAACGTAACAGCGTATGATCGCTCTCAAAACCAGCGTAGTGTATCCATTACTGTGCAGGTCGTTAAGGATTTACAAGGACCGCAAATCGATTTCACTTCGCATTCTGAAAATGATGATGTGCCTGTCACCGGGTTTCTACTGTCAGGAACTGTCACCGACCAAACTGGCGTTGAACAACTGACAGTATCGCTGACCGATCCTGTACTTGGCACCACAATTCAGAACCGGCTTGTCGATGTCTCCACTCAGAGCGGAACCTGGAGTTTGATTGTCGATAACAATCTAATGACCCAAGGGCAAACAGTCAGCTTTGCATTCACTGCCGTGGATGTCAGTGGTAACAGTAGCCAGCGAACGCTGCAATTACGCGCAGTGGCAGTCGATTTCAGCGCGGCGCAACTCATCAATCGCACCACGTTTGGCGCAACACCTGAACTACTGACTGAAATTGAGGCAATTGGTGTGCAAAACTATCTGAGCCAGCAGCTTAATCCAAACAGTATTGACGATTCCGTGTTCAACTCCATGCTGGGAACTAGCAATCCTGTCACCAAACAAGACTTGCAGAGCTGGACGTTGATGCACATGGTGTATAGCAGGAAGCAATTACAGGAAGTGATGACCTGGTTCTGGGACAATCATTTCAACACCAATATCAACACGCGAAGCATGGATGCCAACGGCATGGAGCAAGCCAATACAGTGGCTTACGAATTGGCCGAGAACCAGGCCTTCAGAGCCAATGCGCTGGGTAATTTCCGCACCCTGCTCGGCATCAGCGCCAAAAGCCCGTCGATGCTGATTTATCTGGATAATATCAGCAATATTGCCGCCGATTCCAACGAAAACTACACTCGTGAAGCGATGGAGTTACACACAATGGGTGTCGATGGCGGTTATACAACAGAAGATGTGCGTGCTGGAGCCGAGATTTTCACCGGCTGGCATTTGCAAAACGGGCAGTTCTTCTTTAATAGCGCGCAACATGCCAGTGCCGACCATGTAGTACTCGGTGTTGATATCCCTGCTGGTGGCATCGAGCAAGGCGAACAATTTCTGGATATTGTCGCCAATCATCCATCAACAGCCGGATTTATCTGTACCAAACTGGTCACTCTGCTGGTCAATGACGATCCACCAACAAACCTGGTGACACGTTGCACAAATAAATTCCTGCAAACCACTAATGATGTCGACCAAATTGCTCAGGTTGTGGATTTGATTGTGCAATCTGCCGAATTCTACGATCCGGCCAATTACCGGGCCAAAATCAAATCGCCAGTTGAGTTTGTCGTCACCGCCGTACGTCATCTCGACGCACAAACCAGTGCCGATGATTTAATCGCCCCGATCGCTGCGATGGGCATTCGACTTTATGAAAATCCTGTGCCTACGGGCTGGTCAGAAATCGGCGAGGACTGGATCAATGCCGGACTCCTGGTTGAACGGCTCAAATGGGTTAACCAACTGGCGCGTGAACTACCAAATGGTAGCAATACAGTGATCGACCCTCTGAGCTTTTATCCGCAATACGGATTCGAAACCGCAGAAGGGATTACCGGATTTTTGCTGCAACTGAGCCTGGATACCGATATCACCGATCTGGCTAGACAACAAGCTCTGGATGTTCTGGGGACCACAGGTTTTGATCTGAGCAATCCGGATGCCGAAGACCGTTTGCGGCAATTAACTGGCAGCGTACTAAGCTTTCCACAATACCAATTCCAGTAATCATTGAAGGAGATAACTGATGAAACGACGGACTTTATTAAAAGGGTTACTGGGTACAGGTGTTGCAGTTGGTAGTTGCGTATTCCGTAACCCGTTAATTTCCACAGCACAGGCAGCAACCATTCCAACCTTGATTGTCGTGTTCCAGCGTGGCGGTTGTGATGGTTTGAATACGGTGGTACCGTTTGGCGATTCTGATTATTATAATTTGCGTCCCACCATCGCCATCCCGGAGCCTGGTAACGGACCACTCTCAGCGATCAACCTGAATGGTTTTTTTGGACTGCATCCCTCGTTAACCGCCTTGATGCCGATTTACAATGCAGGGCAACTGGCTGTGTTCCCGGCTGTCCAATACCCGGATGCATCCCGTTCCCATTTCGACGGACAACAGTTTATTGAAAGTGGAGCCAGTCAGCGCGATATCAGTGGTTGGCTCAACCGGCATCTACAAATCCGGGGCGTCAACAGTAATTTACAAGCGGTCAGTTTCGGCAGTGAACTAGCACAAGCCTTGCGCGGGTCGGTTCCGGTACAATCCTTCTCATCCATCGATTCCTTCACGCTAGGCCTCGCCGAACAAGACGAAACAGCGTTGATCAACACGGTGATGCCAGTTTACGGCCAGTCCCCAACACCGGCTACTGATTACCGTCGCCTTGTTCATCAATACGGCAATGTTTTATTCAACAATCTGGATACAGTCGCCAACATCGACACTTCCAGCTACCAACCGGAAAACGGAGCCATGTATCCAGGTGGATCGTATGGGCGAAGCCTACGGGAAACCGCGCAATTAATCAAAATGAATGTCGGGTTGGAACTGGTCACCATCAACATCGGTGGTTGGGATACCCATAGCAATCAAGGCAATGGCGACCCTGGTGCCAGACAATCCAGGCGCCTGCGGGAATTCGCTGATGGATTGTCTGCTTTGCGACAGGATCTCGGAACGGCCGGCATGGATAACGTCATCATTTTAAGCATGACCGAATTCGGACGAACATGTAAAGAAAACGGCAGCCGCGGCACAGATCACGGTCATGCATCAAGCTGGTTCATGTTCGGCCCCAATGTCAACGGTGGCATCCACGGCACCTGGCCAGGCCTGACAGAAGCCGACATGGTGCGCGGCCGCTACCTGCAACACTCCGTCAACTACCGCGATATTATGGGTGATATTATGGTCAACCACTTCGGCCACTCAAGCGCCAGCCTGGGAAGTTTATTGCCGGGGCATCAGTATTCGTCGTTGGGATTGATTAGCTGATAGTTCGTTTTTTTATATTTGGTGTCTAGTGGTTGGTTGATCCTTTCCAAGCCTTATTGAAGGTATAAAGTTACTTTTTTCTAGAGCAAAAAAGAACTTTATGCCGTCCCGGCAAACACCTTTTAGCTTCGATTCTCGGGGCGTTTGCAAAGGGAAAACATTTTGATTTAATGGAAGGACAGATCAAGAACTGACATCTGCAACAGACAAACCTTCTTGTTTAGCTGCTGATATTTGACGATGATCAGCGGAAACAAATATATCAGGTTGATAAACAAGCGCACTACCTAAATGGATTGCATCCATTGCTCTAAGAGGATTACGTTCAAGACAAACCACTGTTTGCTCAATAACTGCAGTTGTCATTCCACAAAGATCTATCTGAGAAACGTCAGTAACAATGGCTTTCTTTAAATCTAAATAATTCTTTTGACTGATTCGTTTCTCTCGCAACAAACGTGTTAAGGTTGATAGTGATTCAGGAAGAATCAAAACACTTAAACCTACTTCGTCAGCATCAGTCAGTAAAGCTTGAACTTTTTGACTCCCCTTTTCATCAACATAACGCTTGATAAAAGCAGAGGTATCAAAGAACAGCTTCACCTGCCGTTTTCCCGGTCAGCGATTATTTCCTCACTCAGTAAAAACCCTTCAAGATTGATTCGTGTTTTTGGTGAATTTTTCCAGGGTGGATGACTGGAAGAACAAGGTACCAAGTCCCCGATGGGTTTTCCGTTTCTATAAATACGCACTTTCTCACCACGCTCAACCAGGTCAAAATAGTGCTTGGCGTGGTTTCTAAACTCACTGAAACTTGCTTCTTGCATCAACAATCACCTAAATAAATTGTACAAAATAAATATTATTTTGTACATTCTGTGATAATTTGTCAACGTGCTCGTTCAATCTTGCTTCACCGATATCAAAATTTTGTTTGCTACAAGGTGCTAACAAAAATATTGGATTTTTGGGTGTCAGAAAAGACTGGAAGAAGAGCTTCCCGATATGCATTCCCAAGCGATGCTTGGGAACGAGAAAACAGCAAAGGGTAAAAGGACACAGAGCTCAGGGTAAGTCCTGGGCCAAGCGAAATCCAAAGGATTCGCTTATTATATACGGGGTCTTACTACCGCGGGAAGCCGAGCGCACGCTCCACGGTTTGTCACTCCAGGAAAGATTCCATGAACAAATACAACAGTCGCAGAATTATTTTGCGGTTTTCGTATCCATTCACCAGCCATATATCACTCTCTGATTATGACAATAGAAACTTACAGGATATCAATATTGGATTTAATAAAACAGAAACTGGAATAAACCAAACTATATTACTTAAGTTTTCATTGGTTTCTCTTGTTAAAGAAATCACAGCCACGCTACAGTCAATATATCAATTCGATATTCATAACCTGATAACTCTCACGCTTTTAAACCCTTTGCAAGTCGGTGAGCACCGCAGGCAGTCAGCGGATCAGGGCTTGCGCTGTTTGAGTGACGGTAGGAACGAGTTCGCAAGCCCCCGTTGAATGGCGAGGAGCGCAACAAACCCGCAGGGCGAATTGCCGGGTGGCCTTTTCTTTGGTTCGTTTCTTTTGGCCACGCAAAAGAAATGAACTCGCAGCACCCACAAAAGTGGAGAATAGAAAAAGAACCTAATCTGCTGCGAAATCATAGCCAATAATTATTGTTTTCAACCACCAGTGAATATCAACTATCTAACATGGCAAAATTTGCAAAACAGCAACTGTGTAAGCTGGAGCAACCACACCTGCCCGGAAAAAACCAAAGCCAGCTAACCAGCCAACACCAACACTGGAAACATTACAGCAAAGACGCCTGGCGCTGGCTGGGCTGGAACGCCCCGGATGAAAACGGCATGATCAACCGCTACCCGATGGATTATTTTATTGACTCGCTTGATGAACCTTAACTCACACCACTCATTCCCAAGCATCGCTTGGGAATGCAGATCGAGAAGCTCCAGCTTCGAGTCTGAGTAAAACAGAAACCAGTGACGACAATCAGATATCGAAAAAGCCATCGGCCAAAATGGTGCCGATAATCCCGGTTCATCAGTAAATAAACTGGAATCTGGATCTTCCAGCCATGGATTCACAAGTAATACTTAGGATCCAGAAATCAGTTTATGAATGATTAGCAGCAACAAGTAGATATAGTTAAACGATGATTTTCATTAGCTTAGAGTAATTCCACAAGATTTGGAAAAAGAACACTCATTCACCTGAGCAGGGAAGAGTTACTAAGCTGGAAACATTTTGAGTCGGAACCTGCCTCGTCTCTGTCAATAGTGCAGGTCGCACACACTGCTGTTATTGCTCGGAGAACTTAGGCAGGTTATTCGGTGGATTAGGCACGAACACTAGCATTTTCCAGCATCCATAATCCTAGGAGTTGTTCAATTCGTTCCAACTCGTAATCTGAAATCTCGATAACTTGCAAACCAGCACAAAATGTATTGTGTGGCTCCTGAGTATTCGACCATACTATCTCAGCTGTAAATTCAATCTTTTTTGACTTGCCCACTGCTTGTGGCAATATAATCTGCAACTGGTAAGTTTCTTCAACCTGCAACAGAGTATTTGACTCTAACAGCAATCCGCCGAATGACAAGTCTACTAGCAAACCAATCCGGTCACCAGTTATTCGATCCAGTACTGGTAATGGCTCAGGACTATTTATTCGTTTATGTTTTCTTCTCTCATTCATCGTTAATCACAACTGTTTACTCAATACATAGATTAAGTATAACGATGCCCGAATATTCAATTTCTTTAATTGTCAATAGTGTGATCAAATAGCCAAATCAATTCATTTCGAATCAACACTACTGAGGATTAGAATACGCTCGGTAAAAGTTTGGATGAAGTTTTTTTAAGACGCAGGAATACCACTGAGTTCACTCTAACCAGTGTAGATTGCTAAAAAACTCTACATTCTTTGATATTTTAACGTTCAAAGATTGTTTCTGTATGCTTTTTAATACGTTGTTTCTGGCCGATAAAAACAGAGAGATAAAACAAGATGTCGAGGTATTTTCGACTACCAGTAAGAATATGACACCTCGATCAACAATCAGCCATCCTATATTATCGGAATTTATCTTTCGACATAACAGGATAATTGGATTTCCGAGTCATCCTTACAAGCCAGACCAAGCAGCTTGAACTGGTTGCTCAGAAATTGACTCATGTCATCCAGTTGTTCATTTAAATAGATTTTCATTTCTGGTTGATATTCAGGGTCGCGAATATCAACTGTGACTGATAATACACCTTTAAATTGCTGATGTTGCACAGCTTGTTGAACATATCCTCGAATCAGATGTTGCATATTTCTGAGCAATATGTCGATATCATGAGCGACAACATCCACTTTGACAGCAACACCGCTATCATCAGCAAAAGCTTTTGCAGTATGTATTAGCTTGTCCTCTTCTTGTTGCGCCTGTTCCTCGGCATATTGTTTGGCTGTAGATATGATGCCGTCCATACCTTCTATCTGACCGACCAGTAGACCATCGCGAACGATCCACACATTTGGTGATATCGGTGCTTGCTCAGGCTTGAAATAATTGGTTACAGCTGCACTGGCAAATGCCAGTAATTCGGATTCTGTCTGCTCGTCTTCGTTGGTGATTTTTGCAGCAAATAATTTGCCACGTTCTGGTGCAATCACCATCATCATTGATGCATCGAGCTTTTTATGCGCCAGATTGAGCAATTCTCTGCTAAGCAATGCCTCACTGCTGAAATAGTCTCCGTTTAACACCAGGCCTGAAGCGACATTGCCTGTCATTTCAGAAACCTGATGACTCAACTCGTGCCATTGTGTTGCTGCCAGTAATCGCCGGTTAAGATTTTGCAGGGCTTTGTCATGGATCTCTGTGATGCTGAGACTATCATCGAGACTTGTTTTGACTAAAAATTCTATTGCTTCAGGCAAATCCAGCGCGTAACCAACGACTGGATCATTGGCATGAATTGATCGATTTGTATTGATGCCACTCATCACGACATCAGAATTGACATCATCAGCCCATCCAGCAGGTTTTAACACAGGGTATAAATGATCGGGTAGATCGGCAGTCGTTGCATAATGAATTTGGGACAATTGAGCCCGAGCGCTGTTGTTAGCTGGAACATCGTTAATATCATCAAGCAAACCTAACTCTGATGCTATCGTAACAATTGCAACTTTTTGTTTTTGACTGAGTTTACTTACAAACAGGCCACCAGATGTTACTGTAATATCATGTGCTAGCTTCAACAAGGCCGTCTTATAGGATAATGCAGTCTCTTCAGGACACGCAGAATCCAGAAAACTGCGTAACTTCCTGAGCTCTTCCAATGGTTGAATTTGATTGCTTTGTATAAGGTCCAGTACACTCGCCAGTGAGCTACCCTCGCAACGCATGGCATCAACCAGTATTTTATAATCCTTGAAATGTAATAATTTAGTCAATCGCTTAACTGCTTTTTTATCGATTGCACCATCTGCTGAAGCAACCTGCATGAACACAATGGCTGGCGCTTTGGCAGTGCATGATAAGGAATTAAATGATTCTACTTGTTGTTTTAAAACAGCCATGTTTGCTCCGGATATTGATTGACAACTCAGAGCAAGTATAGTCAGAGTAATTTCTTTGAATGGCAGTTTGTTTTCTATTTAAAAACAACAATAAACAGTTGTGATATGGATCACAATCTATTGGAAGTATCAGATCAAATATAAGCGTGCGACATTGTAAACTGTGCTAGAGCACGATGTATTTCAATTGTTCAATCCAAAAGTATTTGCTTTTCTATACTTTGCATCGGATGCGAAGCCATGTTGAATTCATCCGTCTGTAATATTTAGTCGACACTTAAAAACAAGTTAAGCTAATGATTAATATAAAATAAAGATGGTTATACGATGTTTCTAACGTCCATTAACTGTTAATATAGATGATGTTTTCAGGTCGACAGGTTGAATAAATGTTAAGTCCCTCAAGCTCCGAGCATAAAACCAGTTTATTTGGCACCGACCTTCTAGAAC
>JAHZJL010000205.1 GCA_022600935.1 Gammaproteobacteria bacterium | reverse complement strand
ATGCCTTTGACTTTCTGCTTGATCGACCAGTTTGCGGCATCGATTTGAGTGGCGCTACCCGGTTTTGTTTTACCTTCTACACCTTCAAACTGGGTGTTGACCCAGACCTCGCCAATCCCAGGTGTTTTGGGGTTGAACAATTGATTGGGCATGGACACATTCAAGACATCCAGCGACGCCACTGTACCACCAAGGTTGATCGGTAGCGCAGGCAGCTTGACATCCCAGCTCGGCTTGGAATAATCACGCCACAAACCCGGCGTGGTCACAACAAAAAACGTGCGTAATAATTTCTTGGCGATGTCACTGCTGGACGGTATTTTTGCTCCAGTCACCAGTTCCAGTTCAGCACCAATATCCAGTCCTTTTGTTTTCGGGTCGTCAACGATAACTGCCCCGAACATATACGGATGCACCTTGCAGGTAAATACATATAAACCGGGTTTATCAAACGCAGTGGTCACACTGACATTCGAGGGTTTTTCTTGATCAACCGGGAAGTCTTTTGCGCCTGCAGGCCATAGCAGACTGGTGATGGTATGGTCGGTATTGGAATCAGTGGTTTTGATCAACACCGCTTGATCGGGTTGAATCACAACCAGTGAATCGCCATCTACCGGGTCTTTAAACCAGAGACCGGGTTCGTCAGTCATTTCCAAAGTTGCCGATGGCATAAGGCCGGCAACACTGATAATGCCAGGATTGCTTTTACTTTTTGCAACGCTGTTGGAAATAGTGAAAGGTATTGCCAGTGCTGTAGCAAGGGACAATGCCAGAACATGTGTTGTGTGTTTCATGGTAATCACCTCAATTATTATGATTTGGTTGTTGTTATTACGGTATCAATCGACGATCAGAAAGCTGCCCATCATGCCGCTTTGCATATGCTGAACAACATGGCAGTGATAATGCCAATGCCCGGTGCCGACGCCTTCTCCGGCTTCAAGCACGAAAGATTGGCGGTAAATCGGGCCGATATTGGCGGTATCGATAACATTGGTGGTGCCTGGTGCAAGCCAGCGATGCCCGTGCAAGTGGAAGGTATGAAAAGCAGTCCCCATGCCGAGAATATGAAATCGGACTGTTTCGCCCAGGCGAGCACCGATCGTGGGGTTTGACCATAATGGAGTTTGTTGACCATCGAGACTGTTGGTGACTTCCTGCCCCCAGAATGTTGTTTCGTGCATCCACAGGATGAATTCACGATCAATATCTTCTGTGTTAACAGTAGCTATCTTGCCGTCCACAAGAGCTTTCACCTTGCCGTTTGCCGGATTGACAATCACAGTGCCGTACAAACCCTTGTCTTCAGCGCCAATCATGGGGTTGTTGAAGGTATGATCGTGGTAAGGCCAGGTACCAGCAGTGCCTTTGGCTGCAGTCCAGCGATAGGTATACGGTCTGCCAGGAAACGCTGCGCTGTCGACAACATGATTCATTGCCTTCATGGTTCCATCGCTTTCAATGTCGTAATGCACCCCGTGTACATGAACACTGACTGGTTTGTTTGAATCCGAAATACCGTGTTCCAGGGTAATTTCAGCTGTATCGCCTTCAGTCATCACAATCGTTGGACCTGGTATTGAAGGTCCATCGCTGTAAAGTCTGGTCCGGTCCACAGTATTACCTTTGGAATCTCTGGCTGTATGTTTCAGCATCTGATACGCCAGTTGTCCTGATGGCATGGCAACAGCTTTCATGCGGATCAAATGAGTCAGTCCGTTTGAATTGTTCGCTTTTGCTTGCAAAGTAAAACTTGCCAGACTCATGACAGCCAGCCAAAAGAACCAGCGAACCGCTGCAATATCCGCTTGTAACCGGATTGGAATAGATTGGTGGAACATAAGATCACCTCAACATTGTCTGTTATTTAAATTCACTGATCAGAGATCAGCATGATCAACAATGCGCATTGAATTGATCTTTAGTTTAATCTAATATGACACTTTGTCAATATTTAACTATAAAAAGATTTATTGACAAGTATCGCAATACAAATGGTCAATCGATGACAACGTACATTACTAATAAAATCCAGCAGCTCCAGGCTCATAAATGAGCTTGACTCTGGCGATATGCATACTGCAAAGCGAATCAATCAACATAAACTCATGAAGTGATCAGGCAATGTGTTATGAATATCCTGGTTTCACAAGCACACCTCCAACAATTGGATAGTGATAAACTGACCAAACTATGGCTAAACAGCAATCAACTTGAACCCATGTTGAATACACTTGGAAAAACCCAGCGCTCTTTGCTCAGATTAATGCTGAAGGCAAAAGAAGGCACAACCATCGATGCAATTGTCAAACAACTGCAAATCACCAAGACTGCTGTCTATCAACACATCAACACGCTGGAAAAACTCGGTTATATCAAGAAATTTACCCAGCAAAAAACCCAGGGCAGACCGGGACAGCGATATGTTTTAAGTGAAGACGGAATTCATTTGTTTCCCAAACAATATTCCTGGTTCTCGGGAGTATTGTTGCAAAAACTCAAGCAATCAATCGGTGATGAAGAACTTGAATCCATGATGCGTGACATGGGCAATCTGGTTGCTGAAGAATTTCAGCATCAAGTGAACCAGGATAATGAGGCTGAAAAATTGAAAAACATTTCAGATTTAATGAACAATCTTGGCTATGAAAGCACAGTCTCTTCAGAACAAGAGCAAATGATCAGCGCATGGAATTGTGTGTATCACGACTTGGCAAAAGAGATACCGGAAGTGTGTTCATTTGATCTGGCGCTATTGACCAGGTTATCCGGCCAGGAAATCGAACACCAGGAATGTATGGTCCGCGGCGGTAACTGTTGTCGGTTTCGATTTGGCAAGCCTGCTGACAAATCAACAACAAAGATTTAGATAACTTCCGTCAAAGAATCTACACCTTAAATCAATTTTTCGATAGTGAACTCAAGGCAGGCTTCCGGGTATTCTGAAAAACGTATTGACTGGATACCCCCGCAGATCGGCACTGGATGGAAATACGTGAGTGTATTATTTATCAGTGCGCTCTGTTGTATTGCTACGGTTTACTGGAGCGCCAGCCAGTTGTTTTCTGATGGTGATGTGCCGCTGATTGTAGCGTCTATGGGTGCTTCTGCTGTCATCATGTTTTCCTCGCCAGCAAGCCCAATGGCAAGTAGCTGGGCTTTTGTGGTCGGTAACAGTCTCTCGGCGCTGGTGGGTATGACAGTCTTCCTTGTTCTTGGTAATACCGCACTGAGTGCCGGGCTGGCAGTTGCTATGGCGATCATAGTGATGCATATCAGTCATTCCATGCACCCACCAGGAGGAGCCACAGCTTTATTTGCTGTCGTCGGTGGCCCTCTGGTTGAAAACCTGGGCTATAGCTACGTGCTTGCTCCAGTAATATTCAACGTATCCGTATTTTTTGTGTTTGTCCGCCTCAACCGAATGTATCTAACCAAGCGTCAACAGCAACTCCATTACACCTCAAAACTACATGATGCCGTATTAAATCATCTCACTGAACACAGACAGTCAATGGACTCAGGAATCGAAACAGCCGATATTGAACAAGCCCTGACTCTTGTTGGTGGAAACCCTGATGTCAGCCCCGAATATCTGAAACAGATCATCGACAATACCCTGGCTTCCGCGCAACTCCGCGAGATGCGCAATAACGGTTATCACGAATTGCAGATCAGTCCTCCGACCCTGAGATTTGGTGATGATTTGCTGCAAGCCTGGCGATTACTGCACCGCGATCATCACAATGTCATTGTCGTACTGTACCCAAACCAGCATATTGTCGGGGTTTTAACCTATGCCGACTTTTTTGGCCTGGAAGGTATCGAATATTCACAAAAAGCCTTTTCAGTAAAGGACTCCGCAGCGTTGTACAAACGCATTGAACACGCACTACAACCCAGTGGATTACTGGAAACCACTCGACCTGAAGTGTGTGGACAACTGGCACACCCCATACCACAGATTAATGATCTTGAACGAATCGGTTCTGTGCTGACCAAAGAGTCACCTGAATTTGTCGCCCTGGTAAACAGTGATGGCAAATACCAGTGTTTACTGACCAATCAATGATTTTTCAGCACTCTCCGCAAACTGCTTTGGGATGATAATTACATTTCTTTGACTCATACCCAATTGTGCCGGATTGGAAGGAGTCTTTTTCTGCTGAATTTTTTACTGTGTCGCCTGATAATAAAGTCAAATGTTCGATTGCAGAACCTGAAGCCTTTTCCCATTGACGTTTTTTCACAATCCAGCGCTTCTATGGCGAGAGTGATTAGCGCATGAGGGTCATCACATCTGATGACAAAATGCACACACACGTGCTATGCTTTCTTTTATGCGTATATACAACTGGGATTCCGAGAAGAATGAGCAATTAATTGCTGATCGCGGAGTTTCCTTCGAAGAAGTCATTTTCTTTATCGAAAACGGTGGCTTACTTGATGAAATCGCTCATCCAAACCAGAAAGATTACTCGCACCAACGGATATTTGTTATTGCGATAGAGAACTATGTATACCTGGTTCCGTTCGTTGAAAATGATGAGGAGTTTTTTCTTAAAACGATCATCCCAAGTCGCAAGTTCACAAAGCTATATTTAGGAGCAGACTCATGAAAAAAGTCAAACTAAGCAAAGAAGAAAAGCAGTTACTTGATGCTGTTGAAACGGGTGAATTCGAGTCTGTTCTTACAGAAAAACGCAGAGCTGAGTTAGTTTCAGCCGCCAAGAATACAGTACGAAAAGATAAGCGAATAAATATCAGAATTTCTAATCGTGATTTGAAAGCTGTCCAGTTAAAAGCATCAAAAGAAGGAATACCTTATCAAACACTAGTATCAAGTATTATTCACAAATATCTATCTGGTTCGCTCAAAGATGTTTCCTCCAACACGCGCATGCAATCGGACCAAGCT
>JAHZJL010000204.1 GCA_022600935.1 Gammaproteobacteria bacterium | reverse complement strand
TTTTTACCGGGAATCAAAATGCACGATGTGATTCGGGAACAATGCCTGTTACCGGAAAAACTGTCCGGTTTTATCAGAGATAATACTCTTGATCAGTATGAAAACGTGATTGTTGATGCCAGCCGAGTACCTTCTGGTGCTGATGTACTGAAAGTTCAGATTATCAAAGTGCTGGCGCCAAAAGGTGGTGGATGGAGCGGGCCAAAATTTTTAACAGTCAAAGGTTCCTTAAAGCGCAGTGGAGCACTGATCGGGTCATTTTCAGGAAAACGCACTTCAATGGGTGGCGCATTTGGCGTGTTTAAAGGAACTTGTGATATTCTTGGCCGCTGTACCAAAACACTGGGGCAGGATATTGCCTTGTGGTTACAGGATCCCCAAAAGAATTCAACTCTGGGTAACCAATAATCGTTTTATAAGGTAAAGAATGTCAAACGAACTCGTTGAAGAACTGAAGAAACTCCTGATTGAAGGATTGCATTTAGAAGAGATTGCTCCTGATGATATCGATCCACAAGCGCCCTTGTTTGGTGATGGATTGGGATTGGATTCAATTGATGCGCTGGAAATTGGAGTGATGCTGGACCGCCATTACGGCATCAAAATCGTGTCTGATGACGAGCGTAACAATCAGATCTTCGCATCCCTTCAATCTCTGGCGAACTTTGTTGCAGAAAAACGCACTCAATAAACTTAAAACTGTTGTTGTGACAGTTTGCTGTATCTGCTTGTTTCTTGGTTATCCATTTATCAGTTACGAGTTACAGCAATATCAATACAGTGCTGTCATTCCGTTTGTCGTGTCTATGTTTGTCGTGTCACGTGCATTGAAATTAGAAGATAAGTTTAGACGTTATGGTTTGATCGGAATTGCTTCCCTGTTATGCATTGGCGCTTTGTTTTTCAGCCGTATAGCGAGCCAGATGTTTCCTGTGATGATTTATCTGGTATTGATCTGGTATTTCGGTCGCACCCTGATTCATCCTCCATCGTTGATTGAACGGTTTGTCAAACTGCAATTTTCAGATATCCCTCCTGAAGTGCTGGAGTACTGCAGGCGACTGACTATGGTCTGGACACTGTTGTTTGTTGGTATCGTACTGGTTTCAATGATGTTAATCATGATGGATAATTCCTGGTATTTTACCTTGCTGCACGGAGTATTGGTCTGGGTATTGATGGCTTGTCTGGCAGTTAGTGAACATCTGTATCGATTGTATCGATTCCCGTTTATGAAAGGTCAAACTCCATCCATCAAAGAGACTTTTCAGTCAGCCATTCAAAGCAGAGATCAATTATTGTGAGCAGGATTGCTCCATTAGTGATTATGCTGATTGTTTTTGTGGCTCCCGTGATTGCTGTGGCCAAAGAATCAGTAACCAACCACTCCATGCAAGAGCTCTTTGCGCTGGAAAACACCACCTCTTATCAATATGATGAAAAACGTCACCTGGAATTACTGGATCAGCCCTGGTCAGGCGCTGGCTTGTTGTTTGCTTCGACAGACGGAACATTGATAAAACTGCAGCTCCAACCTCACCGTAAAATCATGGCAATTACGCCGACGGAAATGATTTATTTCGACCAGGAGCAGGATGAACGACATCGTATGCCACTGGGTTTTATTCATCCTTTAACCCACCAGGCTTTGATGTTTCAGAAATTATTTCTGGGCAAGAATGACTTCAGCGAACAGTATGCAGTGGAGTATTCCAGAACAGATTCGTCCTGGTCTGTTGAAATCAAACCCCAAAAATCAGGCCAGACTGATCTGTTGAAATCGATCACTATGAAGGGTTCATTGACAGATCAATTGCGTTATCTGGAAATGACTGAATTCAATGGTGATTCCAGTGTCCTGTCAATTCAACCAATAGAATCCGGCCAGCATCTAGACTATACAATCGAACGCTTGTTAAGAGAAGCGACTGGCCAGTAATTCGTGACACATTTCAGTTGCCGTCTGTTTGTTTACGGCTTTCTTATTGTTCTGTTAATTCTAAACATTTGTTTGGTTAATATAGAAACCAGAGTGCCCATGTTTTTTCAGGGTCGCTTGGCACAAGATGATTTACTGCTGGCCGAGCAATTTCAGAAAAATCAGTTTTCCCGGCAATATTTGATTGAAATCACTGATAAGGCCGGTTCCATGAATCCTGTTGGTTTTGCTCATGCTTTGATTCAGGCTCTGGAAACGATGGATTCTGTGGAAGCTGTCTGGTTGTCATTCGAGCCGCCTTTTGATTTTCAGAATGTATTGTCACAATACTCTAAATCTGCTCAACATATTTACAGTCTTGATCCAGAACATGATGCTGATAAATTATTTGATCCAAACAGTCTGCCAAACACTGTTGCCCAACTGAAAAAATATTTACTCGGCCCCCAGGGGTATCTGGTTAAATCAGTGGTTGAACAAGACCCGTTATTGTTGACATTCCATGCGTTGAAAGATTGGCGCAAGCGGATCGTCGATCAATCATCAGGTGTTGAACAACAAGTCATCATTGTTTTGCAAAGCCGACCGGAAGCATTTGATTACAGTGCTCAACAGCGTATTCAGTTCCAGATCGATGCATTGTTCAATAAATTAAATGCCGGTTACGGATATCAATACAGAATGCGAATCACGGGAATGCCGGTGTTCGCTGTCGCAGCGGAAACTGAGATCAAGTCAGATGTACAACGAGTGACTATTTTGTCCAGTACCGGCGTCATTCTGGTTTTTCTTGTATTGTTACGCTCTTTGAAAGCTATGCATTGGACTATGATCATTCTAGTCAGTGCGATGGGTGTCGGGATTTTAACGACAACGCTGATTTTTGGCATGACGCATGTATTGACAATTGCTCTGGGAGCTACTTTGATCGGTGTTTGTATCGATTATCCTATTCATGTCATGATGCACAGCGCTGTGCAACAAACCAGGGATACTAAAATCTCTGCAGTGATTAAAATCTGGCCCAGTTTGTTACTGGGTGGACTGACAACAATGACCGGATATTGCGCATTGGCTTTTACTGGTTATCCGGGATTCCAGCAGATTGCTGTTTTTGCTATCAGCGGGATAGCTACTGCATTGTTACTCACACGTTTTGCGCTGCCATTCTTGCTGAATAAAACGAGTATTCGTGTTCCCTGGTTACCAGGTATCAATGTTCTGCTGACAATCAATCAATCTGCAAGAAAGCTTTTGTGTTTGTTAGTCACTGTATCAGGTTTGATCTCATTGGTTTTGCTCACACAGCTTGAGTGGATGGATGGTCTGGATAAACTCAGCGGCAATGCATTGCATCAACAAAAACTGATCGATGTATCAATTCGGCGTCATATCAGTTCTATTGAATCAGGTCGGATGATTTTGATCAAAGCGGATACGTTGGAGCATGCGTTGATGCTCTCTGAGGAGACTTCCAGTGTATTAAACCAATTGGTCAAACACGGTGTGCTGGAGCAATTTGTTCCGGTTTATCCCTGGTTGGTGTCACAACAGTTGCAAAACAGAAATCAACAAGTCTACGAACACTTTGTCACTTTGGATTATCAAAGACATTGGCAGCAGCAGTTGTATGAACATGGCTTGTCTGTTAAAAAGCTGGGGAATTTACTGAATCGAAAAGCGGAAATTTTACTCCCGGAAACAGTATTACAGTCTGAAATTAATCAGCTGATAGGACCGCAGGTTATTTCCGGAGAGCATACCTTGATCGCTATCTGGCTTGGCAAGCATCAGCCAGAAGCTGTTATCAAGTCGCTCAATAATATCAAAGGCGTTAAATATATCAGTCAGCGAGACACGATACAGAAGCTTGCAACGAGTTATCGGAACACGGCAATTAATGCATTGAGTGCCGGGCTGCTGATTATTCTGTTCATGTTGTTACTCCGTTATCAGCATATCAAACCGGCGCTCACAGTGCTGTTGCCCGCTGTTTTCGCAATGATTTTTATCTATGGATTCTGGAGTCTGGTCAAGCAGGATATCTCTTTTTTACATTTAGTCGGCTCTTTGCTGACGGTAGCAATTTGTGTAGATTATGGGATCTATTTCTATGAAAACCGGTCACAGAATCAACTCCATACCTATCAGGCCATGGCAGTATCGATGCTGACAACAGTCGTTGCTTTTGCCTCTTTGTCAATTTCCAATAATCCGGTATTGCAAACGCTCTCTGTCGCTGTCAGTGTTGGTGTTGTGATAGGCTTTTTGTTATGTCCTGTGCTGATTTTAAATCAAGCGAAAACGGATTGATTTGTCATCCAGTATGTATGTTTGAGTTGCTGCAGACCAATCCATCTTCGATGCTGTGCTCTATCGACTGTTGCAATCTCTTATGTAAAACCGAAAAATAGTCGACTGTTTAACTGCACGAAATTTAACGAGATTTAATCGGTCAATGTGATATAAAAATATTGACGTTGCCTGAGTTATTAGAACTCTGGCAAAACGACTCCAAAGAGTTAACGATAACCAGGGTTGAACAATTTGAAGCATTGCATGACTAACCACAAGTTTACTTGAGTCTGACACGACAGCTTTTGGCTATACTTTACTGATGCATTAATTAAATAATGAGGTTTGACAATGAGTGACCCCACTCAAAACAACGAGGAATTTTCTACAAATCAACATTGGGAAAAAGATATCCTTGAAAAAGTTGCGTTGTCCGCAATACAAGAGCAAAAACGTGCGCGGCGCTGGAGTAATTTCTTCAAGATTTTGACATTCCTGTATCTGGCATTGATTTTATACAAAGTGTTTGTGCCGGAATTTGGGCACTCCTCTGTCAGTTCCGGTAAAAGCCATACTGCTGTGATCGATATCACTGGAATGATCAGTGAAGATTCGGAAAGTAGTGCCGAAACCATTACCAAGGGTTTACAGGATGCTGCGAAAAATAATGGCACCAAAGGAATCATTCTGAGAATGAATACACCGGGTGGAACTCCGGTTCAGTCGGCTTATGTGTACGACGAAATTCGACGGATCAAGAAAGAACATCCTGACTTACCGATTATTTCTGTTGTTTCAGATATTTGTGCTTCTGGTGGTTATTTTATCGCAGCAGCATCGGATAAGATTTATGTCAATAAATCAAGCCTGATTGGTTCAATAGGGGTGCTTTTAAACAGTTTTGGTTTTGTTGATACCATGAAAAAGCTAGGCGTCGAACGGCGCTTATTGACCTCCGGATCCCACAAAGGAATTCTGGACCCGTTTTTACCTATGCAAGATGAGGAAAAACTGCATGTAGAACAGGTTTTGACAACTGTTCACCAGCATTTTATCGACGCAGTAAAAGAAGGTCGCGGGCAACGTTTAAAAGATGATCCACGTATTTTTACCGGGTTGTTCTGGTCTGGGGAAGAAGGCATCGCTCTGGGTCTTGCCGATGATTACGGGACAGTGCAATCAGTTGCAGAAAAGGAAATTGGAGAGGCTAATCTGGTGAATTTTACACCACAGGATAATTTGCTGGATCGACTGGGAGGTAAATTCAAGGTTGCATTTAAATTGGCACTGTATGAATTATTCATCGGCATGTCTATGCAATGATTCAGCACGAATTCATGTGGATTGATTTACCATAATTGCCATTAAGATAGTATCTATTTTACAATTGTTCACAAATTTCCTGATCAATGATCAACATGCTACTTGTTTCAACCTTATCAAAAAATAATTGAAAAACAGGCGACACAATAATGATACAACCGAAAACCCAGAACTTGAAGTGGTTACAGTTACCTGTTAATTGTGCCTGTGTTCTTTTATTGTCAATTATGTTGTCAGTCAACAATGCCTGGTCTGATGAAAACAATAACTCGAATAGTCCGAAGTTATCAGTTGATGAAGCAGTCAACATGGTGCGCAGTCAATATGCTGATGGCAAAATTCTGAAAACAACCACGGAAAATAATGGCAATCAAACGAAATATGTTATCAAGGTGATTACCGCAGACAGTCGAGTGCTGCATATTACCGTGGATGCACAAAGTGGTCAGATGAATCAATGAATGACTAGATCCAATGATAGGCCTGATTGAGGCCAATGCGACATTAATAAGCAACGGATAATAAATTTATCATGCGTGTTCTGATTGTAGAAGATGAGACTGAATTAAGTTTTCAGATAAAGAAATATCTTGGAGATCATGGTTGTATTGTCGATACAGCAGCCACAGGAGAAGAAGGTCTTTACATGGGCCGAGAGTTTCCAATTGAAGTAGCGATAATCGATATCGGACTTCCGGATTTTTCCGGGATTGAGTTAATCAAACAATTGAGGAAAGATGAATTATCGTTTCCTGTCCTGGTTTTGACTGCACGCAGCCAATGGCAACAAAAGGTTGAAGCATTGGAAAACGGAGCTGATGATTATCTTGTCAAACCGTTTCATAATGAAGAGTTATTAGCTCGCTTAAAAGCACTGGTCAGGAGGGCCGCCGGTTTTTCTCATCCTTTACTTGAAGCGGGACCTATCAAACTGGACACGATTTCCCAAGATGTGACGGTTGATGGTAGAACATTGGAATTAACAGCGTATGAGTATAAAGTTCTTGAATATTTGATGTTGAAACGCGGTAATGTGATTTCCAAGATGGCATTGACTGATCACTTGTATGAACAGGACTTCGAAAGAGACAGTAATGTCATCGAAGTGTTTATCGGCAGGCTCAGAAAAAAAATAGATCCCACTGGGGCCATGAATCCGATTGAGACTTTAAGAGGGCGGGGTTATCGTTTTACGCTCTGATGCTCTATTTTGAAACTATCGTTTAACACGCTGTTAAAGCGTTCTCTTCATCTCCGTATGGTTTTTGCAGCCATACTCTCCTTAATTGCATTTCTTGGATTAGCTGGTATCGCACTTGAGCGAGCATTTCGTGAAAGCAGCGAACAAGCAATACAGGAACGTTTGCAACTTTATGTGTATACACTCATCGGGTTCGCAGAATTAAACTCCAAAGGGTCGATTATCATTCCGGAAAATTTACCCGAACCCAGGTTTTCAACAATGGGTTCTGGGTTGCAAGGCTTTGTGTTTGATCAGTTTGGCAACCAGGTCTGGAGATCTCCATCTGCTGTCGGTATGTTTATTGACATTCCTCGTCCGTTACCATCCGCTGGTGAATCAGTCTTTCGAATCGATAATCAGCGATTGGAACTGTTGTATCCAATTGCCTGGGAAATGAACAAAGGGGTCAAAAATCTGATTTTTGTTGTTACTGAACATATCAGTGCAGTCAGTCAACCGGTCAATCAATTTCGTAAAACCCTTTGGAATTGGCTCGGAGGAATCGGTTTTTTATTAATGGTTGCCGAGGTTGTTATTCTAGGCTGGAGCTTGAAGCCGTTACGTAAAATGACAACCGATGTGGAGATGATCGAAGCGGGAGGGATAGAGCGCTTGCCGGATGATTATCC
>JAHZJL010000203.1 GCA_022600935.1 Gammaproteobacteria bacterium | reverse complement strand
TTAGTCAACTCTTGAGTAATTTAAACGAATGACTGCGGCATATTAGAGATATTGAATGATGAAAAAACCATGTACACTTTGCAATGAAGATGCGGATGAGTTGTATACAATTATTGACAAGTATGTGCTGGATACAATTAAGTCAGAGCACCCTGAATGGATTGACTCCAGTGGTGCCTGTAAAAAGTGTGTCGAGTATTATAATGCCCTGGAAAATGCAGTAATTATAGAATAATGAACAAAATAACCGATCGTTATACAGGGATATTCATTAAACCATGAATGAGCACGAAAAGATCAATTATGTTGAGATACCTGCTAAAGATTTAGAATCCACCAAACTGTTTTTTACAACCGTATTTGGCTGGTCGTTTACTGATTATGGATCTGATTACACAGCATTTAGTAACCAGGGGATAAATGGTGGCTTTTTCAAATCTGATCTGACCCTATCAACGGATAACGGAAGCGCGCTTATCGTTTTTTATAGTAAAACCCTTGAAACAACCCGGTCCAAGATACAAAATGCCGGTGGTCATATTATTAAGCCTGTCTTCTCGTTTCCTGGTGGCAGACGATTCCATTTTGTTGACCCAAACGGCAATGAATATGCTGTTTGGTCTGATGTAAAATCATGATTGATAAAAGGACCAACAATGTATTTTAAATCGCTAACTTTCTTATTGATTATGGTGGCTGGATTACTGTTTTCAACATTATCTGCAGAAACCAGTTCATTTGAGCCATTTATCGATGGATATAGCCCTGTTTCCTATTTCACCGCAAATAAAGCTGAGCGTGGTAATCCTGAATTCTCAGTGACACATAACGGTAAGTTGTATTACCTGACATCAGCACAACAAGTACAAATTTTTAATCAAAACCCTGATAAATACAGACCCAGATATGATGTCTGTCCATACAGTTTGTCGCTCGGGAAAAAAGTGCCTCTAGATCCAAC
This sequence comes from Gammaproteobacteria bacterium, assembly GCA_022600935.1. Classification (GTDB taxonomy): domain Bacteria; phylum Pseudomonadota; class Gammaproteobacteria; order Methylococcales; family DRLZ01; genus DRLZ01. Next base: position 13,550 of record JAHZJL010000203.1, on the reverse strand, counting down.
AAATTTTAAAGTCGTTGCAGATACCTTGTTGTTATTTCACAAGTCAGAAGGAGTTGATGGACTGGAGTTATGGAATAATTCCGCCTTATCAGATCAGGAATTGATAGAACGGGCGGACAAGCAGTACAAAATTTTAGAATTTTGAGGAGTTGAAAGTCAGTTTGTCAACCACGGTTGTGCATTTGTTCAGATTATTTAATGATCAGATCGGAAATTTTCTGCATAAGCTGTTTACGTGCACTTGTTTTACGCCAGAATAACCCGATGGTCCGTTTGGGTGCTGGATTTTTAAATGGAATATACTGGATACCGGATTCCTGGTGTTGAATGGCAATTTCAGGCATTAAGGTTATTCCTGTCCCGGCACGAACCATTTGTCTCAGGGTCTCAAGCCCGGTTGCTCTGACATCCTGCTGTTCCTCGGCCTGGTTGAGCTGACAGACTTGAAGTGCCTGACCACGAAGGCAATGACCTTCATCCAGTAACAGCAATTGTTGGTCATTCAAATCGGATTGCTGGATTTTGGTTTTTTTGCTGAACGAGTGATCTTCATTGACAGCTAGCAAAAACTCATCATCGAACAAGAGTTTGGATTCCAATAAGTCGTTATTGACTGGCAATGCCAGCAATGCAGCATCAAGCTTCCCCTGATTAAGCTGTTCAATCAGAATATCGGTTTTTTCTTCGACTAAAATCAGTCGTACCCTGGGTAGCCGGGATCGGATTTTTGGAACCAGATCTGGAAACAGATAGGTGGATAATGTTGGGAATGCACCTAATCTGAAGTTACCGGATAACGGATCTTGTGCATGATCAGCAATTTCCTGCATGATATCAACTTCATGGAGGACACGGCGAGCAATCTCGACTATTTGACCACCGATTTCTGTGATTAATACTTTCTTGTTGGTTCGTTCAAAAATTTGTATACCAAGACTTTCCTCAGCTTTTTTAATTTGTGTGCTGAGAGTCGGTTGACTGATATAACAGTGTTCGGCCGCCTGATTAAAGCTCCGATAGTCGGCAACTGCGACCATGTAACGTAAATCACGTAAATTCATGTGGTCAATTTCCTTGATTCAACAGTGTTTATAACACTGCCAGGCACGGTCTTCCATTTTCGGTTGTTACAATTGTTTTCAGACTGGAGTTTGATCTGAAAACATGACTTTTTTTCAGAGTATGTCAACTCATGTTAAAGCTTGCATTAATAAAGCAGAGCTGATTGTGTTGTTATGACGGGAAATACTCTATATGGTTCACTTATCGGCGCAATGACAAAATTGTTTAAACAATTAACAGTTTTTGACTATTGTTATTGTGTGCGCAGATTTGAGTCATGAAGAAATACACTGAATAGATCAGATCATGGTTTTGTCAGGAATTATTCTCTTAATGTTCTGGCAATAGCCCTGCATCAGCCTCGATTCAGAACTTGTTATCGTGATGAATTATTACATCAAAACCTTTAAAAATGAGTCATAAACAGGTATGGTTTATTCTCCAGTTTTAATGCGTAAACAAACAGATCGAGAATAGATATGAAAACAATACTGTTGATTCAATTTTTCATTTTAATTGCGATGACCGGGTGCGGAAAAAACAGCACAACCCAGGCGGATATACCCAATGATAAAGTCTACAATGTGGTTTTTGAAGGACATCCGGAAATTACTGATGACCGGTTGATGAGCGCCAGTGGACAAATCGGGGAAATTCTCAAGCAAACACCGGTTGGTGAAGACAATACTGTCGCTAAAATCTCAGTGAAAGAGGAGTATACCGACAGCATTCGTTCAAATACCGTCTTTGTCGTCACAGACGGACATTTGCAAACTGATGCTTTCGGAGAGGCAGGCCAGCCAGCTGAGGAAGGTGATCGCTTGCTGGGTTTTACCAGCAAGGCAAAATTGCTCTGGTTTAAGACCAAATCGAAAGTGACTGGTTTATCTCAGGCAGCTAAAAACAAGGCAGAACTGCTCTATAACAAGGTAACAAATTAATAAACATTGGATTGATCATCAATTGATTGGGCTTGTTATTTTAAATGCCTTGGTTGTTTTTTCTGAGAGAGCATCAGATCAGTTTGCTAATATGTGACGAATAGGCGGGTTGTTTTCAACCCGCCTTTTTTATTGAGTGGTATAGCGCCAAGAACCATTTTGTGACTGAGCGCTGTCATTAGAATATAGCCGGACGGGATGATGGGGTGCAGCTCTGTTGTGACCGATAACGAAGATCAAGACCTGGCTTGGGTTGATCTGTACTGCTGTGATTCAGCTCAGTGAATTGAAATTGAAACAGGTGTTGATCTCAAATACTTGTCATTTGTTCGTTGATGATTAAACAACCATGCTCAGTCTATGGCTGTCCATTGACAGTTATCAGGATATATTGAGCAAAGTAAAACCCTTGATCATCCATTACAGTAGCGGATCAATAAAAAATTCAGTCATGATTCATTGCCTGTCCGGTATGATTTCCACAAAATAATCTTCTATTTAATTATTGTTGAGATTTGCTGTATCAACGAATTTCTAATGCAAGGAAAACAATGAAAAAAACTAGTCTATTCATCATTTTGCTGATATTCATAAGTGGCTGTGTTTCCAGCGGACGGGCAGGGCATCAACGTGTTCCTGATCAAGGCTATTATCAACCAGATCTGGAAGTATTTATCATCGATGATAGAGGAGGGCGTTTCCCTTTTTATCCGGTTGATCGATCTCCTGCACTTGAAAAAGCGTATATCGAAGCTCATGAAGGAGAACACTACAGTATTGAAGTCATCAACCGATCTGATCAACGCATTGGCGTGGTGATTGCTGTTGATGGGCGCAATATTGTTTCCGGTAAATATTCCAAACTCAGGCACAAGGAAGACATGTATGTGCTGGAGCCTAATGAGCGTGAATTATTTGATGGCTGGCGCAGCGCCAGAGACAGAATCAACCGGTTTTATTTTACTGATGCCGGAAATTCCTATTCGGCATCGTTTAACGATTATTCGGCTATGGGTGTCATTGCTGTTGCCGCTTTTCAGGAACGGCTTCCCAAAGGTTACCGTAACAAACAGGATGTGCGCAAACGGCGTAATTACAGCACGGGTCCGCAATCAGCCCAGGAATCTGCCGGAACAGGTTGGGGGCATTCGGAATATTCACCGAGTCGCAAGGTCAAGTTCAGATCCGAGAAACGTCCGTTTACAACACATTTAATCAAGTATGAGTGGCGCCAGGTACTGTGTGACAAAGGCGTGCTGGATTGTCGCCGATCCAGACCATATCGCGATAACCGCATGTGGGACGATGATGATTATGCACCACCGCCGGGTCAGCGGTATCGTAAATACAACGAGAGAGGATACGACTGGTGATTAGAAGTCGATTCAAATCCTGTCTGATTGTTGATTGCAACAGCGGATAGTTTTACTGTTGAACATCATCATCAGTGATTAGATAAACAGTTGTGATTGATAGATAACTATTTGAGCAACACAACGTGTAAAGTCTTGAAAGACGCTTAATTGACATCAACATAACACTGTTAATCCTTGTTTACGTTAATGTTTTGTTAAGCAACGATTTAGGGTTGGTTAAGTCAGTGTATGCTACGCTAATTCCCAATACAAGTATTCAGGGATTGTTGAGTATACAATCAATTGACTAAGACCCTGTTCAATAGCTCGCTGAATGGCGTATTGCTGCATTATTAGTGGAGTCCATCCATTGATCAGGATCTTGTAAAGGGTTTACGAGTGACGGGGAAAGATCATGAAAAACAGAATCATTAGTGTGTTGTGTGTCGTATTTTTTTTGCAAACACTGGTATCGTGCGCAAATCATCAGCCACGCGCATATCAGGGTGCAATGGCAGGAGGCGGTATTGGTGCTGTTGCCGGGGCCTTGATCGACCGCAGAAATCGCTGGCGTGGTGCTATGATTGGCGGAGCATTGGGTAGTGCATTTGGACATGCGACAACGACCATTGCAGCCCAGGCTCGTGAAGAAGCTGCTTATAACAATCAACGTGTCGCTTATCGTTCAAATGACGGTTGGGAGCGCATCGAGGCAGAACCTATCGACTATAATGCCCAGACTCAATGTCATAAAGTGTCAGAAAAACGCTGGCAAGGTGGTCGGCTGGTCGATGATACCATCCATGAAGTCTGCGAAAGCGATAAGACTGAATATCGCTATTGATGTCATCTTTTCTTTTCCAAACAAAATTCAAATTTTCTGAGTAAACTTCAACAATGAACAACAGACCAGCGTGGATATAAGCTGGTCTGTTGTCGTACATCTTGACATTAAATTGTCGTATAATGGCTGGCTGAATTAATGGAACCCAGTTCAACCCCATGAAACGACAATTTATCTGTATTTTTACAGTACTGCTTCTTTCTGCCTGTGCCAGCAAACCTGACAAGACAGTACAGTCGACAACCGAGCCTTTTGAACATAACCCTGCAATATCTGCGGAATCCATTTTGGTTTCCAGGGCGGCTTCCCAGCAATATCAGCACTGTCTGTCTGAGCAAATCAAAAAATATGTCCATATCGACATGGATGTCAGGCAATCCACTGGGGAAATTCTGAAAACCTGTGATGTCGAGTTTAATCCAATTCGCGAAGCATTTAAAAAAGACAAGGTACCTGTCGATGTCACCAGACGCTATATCAATGTCAAGCGCAGCCGCTCGACTCCGAACATTTTAAAACTACTCATGTTTGCGCAAAGTAAGCGTAATGAGAAAACAACTGCTGATACTCAATCTGCTGTATCCGAAAAAGCAGTTGACTAAATTCAGGTCATTCCAATGCCAATTAAAGATTTAAAATTTGATATCAATCTAATCCCGACAACTCTGGATGCGTTTCATATCGCATTGTTGTTTTTGCTGTTAACGCTGTGTTTGTTTTTACTGGTCGTAATGTCAATCATCGTGCTGCGTTTAATGAAGAAGAAACCAGCTCAACCTGCTGTAACTGAGGCAATTAGTCAGCCAGTTCAAGCGGATAAGCCGAACAAGCAGCCGCTCAAAGCAGCGCCAGAACCTGAGCAAGTGAAACCGTCCCCGGCCAAGTTGACTCATGCCGAGCCGGATGCTGCATTGCAATTGTTGGGTTTGTTACAACAAGAGGCCCGTTTTTTGGATTTCATTCATGAGGATGTCACTCAGTTTTCTGATGCAGATATTGGTGCGGCAGCTCGCGTTGTTCATGAAGGGTGTACCAAAGTTTTGAAAAAACATATCCAGGTTGAGCCACTTCGAAAAGATAACGAAAACTCAAAAGTGACTTTGAAACAAGGCTTTAATGCTTCGGAAAACCGGATTACCGGAAATATTGTGGGTCAACCACCATTTACAGGAACCTTGTTGCATCGCGGTTGGCGCGCTGCCAAAGTCGATATGCCGCGGATGGCACCCGGACATGATGTGTCCATTCTGGCACCAGCTGAGATTGAGCTATGACAGAAGCGAAACAAGGTAAACGCTATTCGGTAGGGATCGATCTGGGAACTACACATTGTGTATTGGCCAGTGTCGATCTGCAACACAGTGAGGGTGAGAAAACAACTTATCAAGTGTTGCCAATACCGCAATTGTACAATCCCGGAGTTGTTGAATCTGACTCACAGCTTCCATCGTTTGTGTATCAAGCCCACCCTGATGAACTGCCTGAAGACGATCTGGTATTACCGTGGAGCGATTCTCCACAATCGATTGTTGGTGTGATTGCTCGGCAACTGGGTAGTAAAACACCGATCCGGCTTGTTGCCAGCGCCAAAAGCTGGTTATGCCATACCGGAGTCGACTGCCGAAATGCGATTCTGCCCGTCAATGCTCCGGAAGAAGTGCAACGAATCTCGCCATTTGATGCAACTGTTGATTTTCTGGAACATTTGCGTGATGCCTGGAATGATGAGAACAAAGAGCATCCACTGGATCAGCAGGATTTGGTGATCACTGTTCCTGCATCATTTGACCCTGCAGCGCGTGAATTGACAGCCGATGCAGCTCGACAAGTCGGGTTGGGGCATGCGGTGTTGCTGGAAGAACCTCAGTCTGCTTTGTATAGCTGGATTCAGCAAACCTCCGGATCCTGGCGCGACCAGGTCAATATTGGCGATGTGATTCTGGTGATCGATGTTGGCGGTGGAACCACCGATTTATCATTGATCTCTGTGACCGAAGAAGAGGGAAACCTGCTGCTTGACCGCATCGCTGTCGGTGAACATATACTGCTGGGTGGCGATAATATGGATCTGGCGCTGGCCTATACTGTCAAAGCCAAGCTTGAAGCCGAAGGCAAACAGCTTGAAATGTGGCAGATTCAGGCTTTGACGCATGCCTGTCGGGATGCCAAGGAATATTTGTTCAACGACGAAACCATCGAAGATGTGCCACTGGTTGTTCCAAGTCGCGGCTCTTCTCTGATCGGCGGAACTTTGCGTTCAAACCTGACCAGGGAAGAAGTGAGCCAGGTGCTTGTCGACGGGTTTTTGCCATTTGTCGAGGTTACAGAGGTGCCAGCAAACCAGGCCCGAACTGGTTTGACCACAATTGCATTGCCCTATGCTCATGATGCGCGAATCACCGCACATCTTGCCAATTTTCTCAGTCGCCAGCAGGTTGCTGCGACCGAATCCGGAATTGAGCTGCCCGATAACGCCAGATTTTTACATCCTACGGCGGTCTTGTTTAATGGTGGTGTATTCAAGTCAGAAGCAATTTGTGAGCGCCTCATGGCTGTTCTCAATCAATGGCTGGATGCAGAACAGGCACAACCAGCGCGAATTTTGAGTGGTGCTGACTGTGATCTGGCTGTTGCCAAGGGTGGTGCTTATTACGGTTATGTGCGCCAGGGTCATGGCGTTAGAATCCGCGGTGGAACAGCGGCATCTTATTATATTGGTGTGGAAAGTGCCATGCCGGCTATTCCAGGAATGCCAGCGCCGTTGCAAGCATTGTGTATTGCGCCATTTGGCATGGAAGAGGGCACCAGTGCTGATTTGCCTCCGTATGAGTGCGGTGTGATTGTTGGTGAGCGGGTGCGTTTCCGGTTTTTCAGTTCCACAGTCAGGCGTGATGATCGTGTTGGGGTACGCCTGGAACACTGGCCTCAGGGAGAACTGGAAGAGCTCGACGAGATTGATGTCATTTTACCCGAAGAAGGGCATATTGCCGGAGAAGTGGTACCTGTAACCCTGGTCGCTGCAGTGACTGAAACCGGCACCCTGCAACTGGATGCGGTTGCCACGCAAGGTGATAAGCGCTGGAAGATTGAGTACGACGTGCGTGCTGGTGATGATGCCAGTGACATTGATTTAACTGAACATGCATCTAATGAAAAAGAAGGCGACTCGGCATCTGACAATGACTCAGATAACCCAGGCAAAATGCTCGGCTAAGCATGACCTGAAATCTGCATGGCGCAATCCAATTCTGCTCAACACAAACGATATCTGGTTGGTATCGACTTAGGGACCACGCATACTGCGCTTGCTGCTTTTGATTCAGAACAGGCTGAGGGTGGCATCGAGATCTTTCCAATCGATCAATTGATTGCGGCTGGAGAAGTCGCAAACCAGTCGCTGTTGCCTTCAGTGCGCTATCATCCGGCACTCAATGAACTGGAGTCGACAGACTGTAATTTACCCTGGCAGAGAATAGCATTTGGCGACCCGGTCGACGATACTGTTATTGGCCAGTTTGGGCGGGTTCTCGGGGCCAAAAGTCATGGCCGCCTGGTGACCAGCGCCAAAAGCTGGTTATCCAATGAAACAGTTGATCGCACTGCAGATATTTTACCCTGGGGCTCGGCTGAAGATGTCGCCAAAGTGTCTCCGGTTACGGCGACAGCCAGTTATCTGAATCACTTGCGCTGTGCCTGGAATATCCGCCATCCCGATGCTGCCCTGGAAAACCAGGATGTCTATCTGGCCATACCAGCCTCGTTTGACGAAGCGGCTCGCCAGTACACACTGCAAGCTGCGCAAATTGCCGGGTTGCACCAGGTTCACCTGATTGAGGAACCGTTAGCCGCTTGTTATCACTGGACTTACGATAACAAAACCAAGCTTGCTGAATCCCTCAATGATGTCAATGTATTACTGGTCTGTGATGTTGGTGGAGGAACCACGGATTTTACTTTAATCCGGGTTCAATTCGACCCGGATCAGAAGCAACAGCAACCAACATTGACACGCATCGGTGTTGGCGATCATTTGATGCTGGGTGGTGATAATATCGACTTGGCATTGGCGCGGATTGCCGAGCACCGCCTGTCACCTAAATCGCCGTTAAAATCAGCTGATTTGCATCAGCTGATTGAGCAATGCCGTTTGGCAAAAGAACGTCTGTTGCGTTCTGATGGCCCGGAGCAGGCGACAATTACTCTGCTGGGCTCCGGCAGCCGTTTGATTGGTGGTTCAAAATCGACCGAATTAAGCAAAAAGGAAGTCATCGAGATTGTACTGGACGGCTTCTTTCCGGCAGCCACAATACAACCATTGCCTCCACAGCAACGTGCAGGAGTCGTGGAGTTCGGGCTGCCCTATGCCAGCGATCCGGCGATTACCCGCTATATTGCCGATTTTCTTGATAAACACCAGCACTCACTGCGTAAAGCTCTGAATTCAGATCAGAAAAACCTGGTTCCCGATGCAATCCTGTTAAACGGCGGCTTGTTCAAAAGTGAAATGATTGTCCAGACATTGATGGATGTTGTGAATGGATGGTCGTCTCAACCCGCGCAACTTTTACAGAACCCGGCGCCAGAGCTTGCTGTGGCTTATGGTGCGGTTGCTTATGGTCTGGCTCGAAGAGGTCAGCATATTAAAATTGGTGGCGGTTCGGCTCGCAGTTTCTTTGTCATGGTCGAGGATAGGGACCAGCGCCAGCAAGCAGTTTGTATTTTACCTAAAGGAACAGAAGAAGGACATTCTCTGGCCTTGAAAAATCGTGCATTTGCTTTGCAAGTTGGTCAGCCGGTTCGATTTCACTTGCTGTCGACGACTGACGATACGGAATTTGAAGCCGGACAACTGATTGACCTGCAAGAACAGGATTTTCACAGTCTGCCACCATTGGCGACATCACTTGACAGTCAGGGGAGGAAGCAGGTGACTGTTCATTTAAGTGCTGAATTAAGTGAACTGGGTGTGTTGGAGTTGTCGTGTGTTGATGCCAACGATCAGCAGCAACGCTGGCTGCTGAATTTTGAGTTGCGCAGCAGTTCAAAAATGCAAAATGAGCTGACTGGAAGCACCCACCCTCGTTTGAATGACGCACTGGATCTGATTAAAGCTGTATTCGGCAAAAAATCACAATCTGTTGACCCCAAGGCAGTCAAGAAGCTTAGAGCCAATCTGGAATCTGTTCTTGGAGACCGCAAACACTGGGATATTGATCTGTTAAGAGCGCTGCATGCAGAACTGCTGGCCTGTATCAAAAACCGTCGTCGCTCAGTCCATCATGAACGAATCTGGATCAGTTTGTCAGGTTTCTGTCTGCGCCCCGGTTATGGATATCCGCTGGATGACTGGCGTTGTGAGCAAATGTGGGCGATTTATCAACATGGCTTGCAATATGTCAATGAAACTCAACTCTGGAATGAATGGTGGACAATGTGGCGCCGCATCGCAGGTGGTTTGGAACAACAGCAGCAGAACAAGCTGTTTCACGATGTCTCAAAGTATATCGACCCTGCCAGTGCACGCCAGGGTAAAACAGCCGCAACAGGCCAGAAACGTGGATTTGATGAAATGTTGCGAATGGTTGCCAGCCTCGAACATTTGGCTGCTGAAGACAAGGTTAAACTGGGTGGCTGGTTGCTGAAACGACTCAAAAAGCAGAGTGAATCGGTATTAACCTGGTGGGCATTGAGTCGTATTGGAGCTCGTATCCCTCTGTATGGGAGCGCTCATACTGTCGTGCCAGTTGAAACAGTTGAACAGTGGTTGCAACTGATAATCGACCTCAACTGGTCGAAGAATTGTCCGTTCGCATTTGCAGCAGTGCATTTAGCGCGTAAAAGTGGCGATCGCAGCAGAGATATCTCTGAATCAACCCGTCAAAACGTCATCAATCGATTACAATCAATCAAAGCCCCACAACACTGGATTGATATGGTCGAACAAGTGGTAGAATTAAATGAAGCCGAGCAAAGTGCAATTCGCGGCGATAGTTTACCGGTAGGATTGACGCTGATTTCCTGATCGAGCGAGTTATTGACAATACGATACAATCAACGACAAAATCAAAGTTGAAACGATGAGAATTTTTACCAAGACATTCTGGTTTGCTCCCATTATCGGGACACTCTGGCTAAAAGCACAAACCTATAACCACAAAAAAAACTATCAGCAATCGTTAAAACTGCTCAAGCGAATCGAAGCATTGACGAGCAAGGATACCCAGCCTATGGGTGGAATTTTCGCTGAGTATTCAACATTGCTTGGACATGTACTGTATGCAATGGGTAAAACTGAACCCGCTGTCGATGCGTTTAAAAAAGGAGTTCGCGCAGCACGTTACTCTTCAAATTACAATGATGAAGAAAAAGACTACATCCAGGCCTATGCATCTATTGAGCATCCAGACGCCAGTCCACCGTTAAAGGGAATCGATGAGGACATGCTGGCTGACATCCGTCTGGGTGATGTACGCATGGATATCAAACTTGCCTTACCGATGTTCAAGCACCCAAACTGGCCGCATCCTGAACTGCTCGACGAAGAGCAGACTTTAGAAATCGGGCAATCTACAACTGAAGAATAACGGAAGGGTGTGTATAACGACGATATGTATGTTGTCATTCCACTACTGTCCGGTTAAACAAAATTCAGCTCCGTCTGCATGACAGGCTTGGGTTCAGGCGGTTTTAATTTTTTCTGAATCGAAGCAATAAGCTCAGTCATCGGCTTTCTTTGAAATAAATTTGCAGCAATAAGCCGACTAAGCTGTTGTAAAGAAACATGCAGGGTGCTCAGGCTATTATTCACCAGCTTGAGTAACCATTAGGCGGTCATTGCAATGAGCACTTGCAGGTGAACGGTTTGCTCCGAGGTCCCAAAGAAATGGTTGATTTTCAGGTGTTGTTTAACCCATTTGAAAATCAATTCGATACCCCATTGCAAATACATCTATAAAAGACTTCTTGACAAATGAACACGTACTCCCAATAATCAGCAAAGAGGCACTGCTATCACTGGTTCATTGGAGTCAAACACATGGTCAACCGGTCAAGCCCAGCGATCCCGACTGTCCAAGCCTGGAACGACCTCCCTCTCCCTCACAAAAATCATCTCATCAATGTCATAGCGGAACTGGTGCAACGCCAACTGTCAACGCAACTCCAACCGGAGGGAAACAGCGATGAATCCCGAGCGATTGAATCGACAACCGACCTTGTGGGACAGAAGTGGCAAGATCACAGCGCAACACCTGGATCGAAAGGCCGTCATTTATATTCGCCAATCCACCCTGCAACAAGTGAATCGCCATCAAGAGTCAACACGGTTACAATACGGTCTGGTTGATCAGGCGATTGGTTTGGGTTGGTCGCGGCCATGCATCGAGATTATTGATGACGATTTAGGCTGTTCTGGTGCATCGACAGAGGGTCGATTCGGTTTCCAACGCTTAGTCGCCGAAGTCGGTCTGGATCATGTCGGAATGGTTTTAGGGTTGGAAATGTCACGTTTATCGCGCTCATCCCGAGATTGGCATCAACTCCTGGAAGTGTGTTCAATTTTTAATACCCTGATTGGTGATTTGGATGGCCTTTATGATCCCACGCATTACAATGACCGTTTGTTATTAGGACTGAAGGGGACCATGTCTGAAGCTGAACTACATATTCTTAAACAAAGGATGTTGGAAGGTAAGCGAGCCAAGGCACGCCGTGGTGAATTGGGGATGCCGCTCCCCATGGGTTATCTGCGTCAACTGTCGGGTGATGTGATCAAAGACCCCGATGAGCAAGCTCAAACAGTGATTCAGCGGGTTTTTGAATTGTTTGAACGGAAACGGACCATCAATGGTGTGTTAGCCGAATTAGTGGCCCAACAGATTCAGATGCCCTGCCGAGCAGTAAGCGGTGTGAACAAAGGCGAATTAGAGTGGCACCGACCGAATCGAATGACGCTCAGTAATCTGTTACGCCATCCAATCTATGCGGGTGCTTATAGTTATGGGCGTCGACCAACGGATCCGCGAAAAAAAATTCCCGGTCGGCCTTCCACTGGAGGCACCGTCGCCCCGATGGAGGAATGGGAGGTCTTGATCAAGGATCATTTTCCCGCTTATATCAGTTGGACCGACTATGAACGCAATCTCCGTCAACTGAAAGCCAACACAGCTCAGTCCATGGGAACTGTTCGACACGGGTCGTCGTTGCTTTCTGGACTCATCATTTGTGGCCGTTGCGGTTTACGAATGGCACCCCACTATAACAATAATGGTCAAGGACTCCGCTATCGTTGTGCCCGGATGGCCATTGATTATGGAGAAGCGCGTTGTCAATCGTTGTCTGGAAAACCGCTGGACCAGTGTCTCACCGCATTGATTTTTAAAGCGTTACAGCCGGCAGCGTTGGAGATCAGTCTGGCGGTGGCCGAAGATCTTGAATCCGAACGTCTGCGCCAACGGACTCATTGGCAGCAGCGCCTGGAGCGCGCCCAGATTGAGACGACACGTGCGCGTCGTCAATATGATGCAGTGGAACCTGAAAACCGCCTGGTTGCCCGCACGCTAGAGCGACAATGGGAAACAGCGTTGGCTGCTGAAACGCAACTCAACAACGCATACGATGAGTTTTTGGCGCATCAGCCGACCGTATTAACGACCGAAGAACGTGTGGCGATTCAACATCTGGCACAGGATATTCCAGCATTATGGCATGCGGAAACAACCACAGCAGCGGATCGACAGCTGATTGTTCGTCAATTGATTGAGCGCGTCTTGGTCACCGTGATTGAAGACACTGAAAAGGTGTACATTGAAGTCCATTGGCTGGGGGGGCATCAGACGAAAACCCAAATCAATCGACCCGTTGCCAGACTTGACCAAATGAGTGGCCATCGCGCATTGTTGCAACGCGTGAAATGTCTTCAAACCCAAGGCCACAATGCCCCCGCGATTGCTGAAATCTTAAATGCAGAGGGTTGGCGTCCCCCGAAGCGGCGCGAGACCTACAATGCGCCAATGGTGCGTAGCTTACTGTCCCGCCAAGGACTGGGTACTGGAACTCAGAAACAGCAGCAGACAACAAACATCAAGCGAAAAGCGCATGAGTGGACCTTGAAGGAACTTGGAATGCAATTACAAATCCCTGTACGCTTGGCTCTACAAAGGACAACTCAAAGGCAGAAAAGTCAAAGTCGCTTCCCGGTCTATTTGGCTGATTCATTTGGACGACAGAGAGCAAGAACAATTACGCAAACAGCGCACAGCCCAGCGGTATTGGGCTAATCAAGTCACTGATGAACAACAGTAATTTTTTAAAAACACTCTTAAGGAGGTAGTATGGCTGGTCGATATC
>JAHZJL010000202.1 GCA_022600935.1 Gammaproteobacteria bacterium | reverse complement strand
GAGAAGGACAAGCAGTTTCCATATTTTGCCAAACGGGCGATTGCATGTATCAGTAAAAGTGACCTTGATTGTGCGTCTGAGGATATCGCTGTTCTGGAGGCTCAGGCTAAAAATTATTACATGACAGATTATGTCAAGGGGTTACTTGCCATTAAACAACAACGCTGGAAAGATGCAGAGTCGGCCTTGTCCGGTGCTTTGCTGAGCAATACCGAACTGATACCCGCGTATTATTTTTCGGGATTGTCCCATTTCCAGCAGAAGCAATATGATTTGGCAATCAACCAGCTGGCAGTTTATGTTGCTCGTGAACCCGGGTCTGGCAATGGTCGGCATTTGTTAAGTCTGTCACAGTTAAAAGCAGGACATCTGGAGTCAGCACGATCAACACTGTTACCTTTAATCAAATCAGGTTATATCGAATCGACAATTCTGTATTTATTAGGGCAAATTGAATATCAGCTTGGCAATATTTCGGATAGTATCCGCTATTTCAAAACCTTGTCCGAGCGTCATCCTGAATCTGCTGTGGCTCATACCCAGTTGGGATTGAAGCTGTTATCCAAAGGTGAGGTCAATGCAGGGCAAGGTGAACTTGCAATTGCAATCGATATCAAACCCGACTTAATGGAGGCTGGTCAAGCCTCTGTGCTGGCTTTTCTGGAATCCAGGCAATATCAACAAGCTCAAAATTTAATTGACAAGTTACGCACACAAGGACAGGACAGTTCAGTATTGGATAATTTACAAGGTGTCTTGTATTTGCAGCAACGCGATATAACCAATGCATCAGATTATTTTAAAAAGGCATTAGTTAAAACCCCCGGAGACCCCAGTGCATCCAGTAATTTAGCCAGTCTGTTATATCGGCAGGGTAAGATCAATGAGGCCATGCAAGTCTATCGGACCGTGCTGGCACATAATCCATCCCATGTTCCCAGCCATTTAAAACTGGCTCAGATCGAATTGAAACAAGGCCAGAGCATACACGCTGAAACTCGGTTGTTGAATGTGATTTACAAATTGCCGGAAGCATTGGGTCCAAGGCTGATGCTGGCAAATTATTATCTGATCAGTGGTCGCGTTGATACCGTATCAGAACTGTTGCAGCCAATGCTTAAACTTTATCCCGATGATCCTCGATTATTGCAACTGGTTGCTGAATCCCTGCTGGCAATCGGGCAACCCGGGAAAGCTAAACGCGAGGCACTGATTTTGGCCAACCAGGTGCCGGATTCAGTCAAGACACACTGGTTGCTGGCAAGAGCAGCATTTGCAGATGGTGATATATTCAAAGGCAGGCAGGCATTGCAACAGGTTTTGTCCATGGAGCCGCAACATGTTCCAGCACAGATTATCAATATCAAGCTACTGGTTAACAACGGAAAGAACAAGTCAGCGGACAAAGCATTAAAACAATTATTGAGCCATGCAGCTGATGATCCGAGGGTGACTTCACTGACGGCCTGGTTGGCGTTGAACAAAGGCGACTATAAAAAAGCTGTCCATGTGTATCAAAAAGTGTTTTCTCAGACAGCCAGTTCGGTTAATGCCTTGGCTCTGTCTGATGCGCAATGGCGCGCAGGTCTGCGTGAACAATCTCTACAGACACTGAATAACTGGACGTTTAATCACCCCGATGATACCAAATCTCAATTTACCCTGGCGACGCGTTACCAGAGCATGGGTCTGGATGGTGAAGCCGGAAAACGCTATCAGCGCGTTTTAAGTTTTGAGCCTGATAATGTGGGGGCTTTGAACAACCTGGCCTGGTTGTTGAGAAACGATGACACTGACAAAGCTTTGGACTATATCGAGCGAGCTGCTGACCTCGCTCCGGGTAAGGCAGCAATCCAGGACACTCTGGGAGTGATTCTGTTGTCAGGTGGAGAAGCTGACAGAGCGCAAAGGGTCCTCCAGCGCGCAGCAAACAAGCACCCGGGTCATTCCTCAATTCAATATCATCTGGCTCGGGCATATGTTGAAAATGATCAGCCTCGACAGGCAATAACAGTATTACAAAATCTGTTGAGCAGAACAGATGATTTTAGTGAAAAATCTCAAGCCCAACGATTGATGAAACGAATAAAATCATCATCAACTGTTTCTGGCTAAACTGTTAGTCAGTTATAATCTCCTGTTTGACTCACTTCATGCTTTCGTCATTGAGTTTTGCAGCTTTGCTTGATGTCAACCCTGATCCTCAATGACTGATTGATTACCATGACGTGTGTTCCTAGGAATTTTACCGGGTTACCGGAACACAATAAGCAATCAAACAATGCGGAGATAAGTTATGTCAATGGATGACCGTGACGGGACGATCTGGCTCGATGGTGAATGGATACCGTGGAGGGATGCCAAAGTCCATGTTTTAACACATACCTTGCATTATGGAGCCGGGGTATTCGAAGGTGTGCGAGCGTATCAATGTGAACAGGGTACAGCCATATTTCGTCTTCGTGAACATACTGATCGCTTGTTTCGCTCGGCGCATATACTCAGG
This sequence comes from Gammaproteobacteria bacterium, assembly GCA_022600935.1. Taxonomy (GTDB): domain Bacteria; phylum Pseudomonadota; class Gammaproteobacteria; order Methylococcales; family DRLZ01; genus DRLZ01. Next base: position 11,668 of record JAHZJL010000202.1, on the reverse strand, counting down.
ATGACTATTGGATTTGACAAGGAAGCCATCAATCAGGCTCAGCTTGAAGCAGTGTCCAGAAATAATTTATCCAGCGCTTATTTGCGTCCAATGTGTTTCTATGGTTCTGAAGGCATGGGCTTGCGTGCGGATAATTTAAAAACTCATGTCATGATTGGTGCATGGGAATGGGGCAGTTATCTTGGCGAAGATAACATGTCAACTGGTATTAGGATTCGTACATCCTCGTATATACGCAATCATGTCAACAGCGTCATGTGTAAGGCCAAGGCAAACGGAAATTACATCAATTCCATCCTGGCCTTGCAGGAAGCCCTTGAGTGTGGTTGTGATGAAGCCCTGTTGCTGGATCATGAAGGATATGTTGCCGAAGGCAGTGGAGAAAATATTTTCATCGTTCGCAACGGCATATTATATACACCGGATCTGACTTCGGCACTGGAAGGTATCACCCGTGATACAGTATTACAGCTTGCCAGAGATTTGAATCTGCAGGTGACAGAAAAAAGAATTACGCGTGATGAAGTCTATATTGCCGATGAGGCTTTTTTTACCGGTACAGCTGCTGAAGTCACGCCAATCAGAATGCTCGATGGCAGGGTGATCGGGCAAGGGACACGTGGGCCCATTACCGAACAGTTACAATCATTGTATTTTGATGTTGTCCATGGTCGTGCCAGACAATACAGTGACTGGTTGTCATATATTTAACGTTCAGGCTTAACACCCGGTATCCGGTTTCTTGTTGTCAATACAGTGACAATCGCTTAAATGCAGTGCCAAAAAATTCTAGTTGTCGGACCGGCATGGGTTGGCGATATGGTCATGGCACAAAGTCTGTTTGCAGTTTTGAAACAACAGCATTTGAACTGTCAAATCGATGTTATTGCTCCGCCGTGGTCGTTATCTGTCGCTGCTTTTATGCCACAAGTCAGTCAGTTAATCGAACTGAATATCGCTCATGGACAATTTGCTGGCAGGACGCGTTATCAAATGGGTTTTCGACTTAAGAGTGAGGGTTATACTCAAGCGATTGTGCTGCCGAATTCGTGGAAGTCTGCTCTGGTTCCATTTTTTGCAAAAATCCCCAAACGAACCGGTTATATCGGTGAATTCCGCAAAGGCTTGTTAAATGATGCGCGCAAACTGGATAAACACCGCCTGCATCGAACGGTTGACCGGTTTGTTGCCCTGGCGAATGCCCGGTTCGACCAGTTGTTACCTGAAATCATACCACCAGCGCTGCGCATTGATGATTCAAGGCATTTACAATTACGAGAGCAGTTTAAGCTCAATCAATCTGGAAGCGCTATATTGGCTTTATGTCCAGGTGCCGAATACGGGTCTTCCAAGCAATGGCCTGAAGCGCACTATGCAGCACTAGCCAGACATTATCTCGACAAGGGGTGGCAAATCTGGTTGTTTGGTTCCGGCAAAGATCAGCAAGTCTGTCACGCAATCAATCAATTAACGCTGTCAGAGTGTACGGATCTCTCGGGCCGAACACGGCTGTCCGAGGCAGTCGAACTGCTCTCAATGGCAACCCATGTGGTCAGCAATGATTCCGGTCTGATGCATATTGCCGCGGCATTGAACAAACCTCTGGTCGCCTTGTATGGTTCTTCCGATCCATCGATGACCCCACCACTCGGCGACCATGCAGAGATACTGTCATTAACGCTGGATTGTGCGCCCTGTTTTCAGCGTGAATGCCAGTATCAACACCGAAACTGCATGGAGCTTATGCATCCACAGATGGTTGTTGAGCGGTTAGACTCCTTATGCGCGTCCTGATCGTTAAAACATCATCAATGGGTGATGTGATTCACACCTTGCCGGCTGTTACAGATGCGCAGAATGCCATGCCGAATATCCAGTTTGACTGGCTGGTCGAAGAAAATTTTGCAGATATCCCGGCGCTGCATCAAGCCGTCAAGACAGTTATTCCGGTTGCCTTGAGGCGATGGAAAAAGTCTGTATTCAAAAGCCAATACTGGTGGGAATTGATCGAGCTAGTTAAACGCTTACGCTTGCACCACTATGATTTCGTTATCGATGCACAGGGGCTGATCAAAAGCGCTGTTTTATCAGTTTTATGTCAAGGTCCGCGCTATGGACTGGACTATCAATCATCTCGTGAATCCCTGGCAAGTATGACTTACCATAAAACAACTCGAATCAGTCGTCAGCTCCATGCCATAGAACGGGTGCGTCAATTATTCGAATTTTCCCTGGGCTATTCAAGGTCAAGCGAGACAGTTGATTATGGATTAAGCGCTTATCGGTGGAGGTCGGAAAAGATTATAGACACAAACGCATACCTGGTTTTTATTCATGCCGCATCACGTCCGGAAAAACTCTGGCCGGTGCCAAACTGGGCAGAATTGGCGGCTTTATCAGCTCAGCAAGGCTATCAAATCAAGCTGTTATGGGGAAATGACCAGGAAAAACAGCGTGCTCAAGCAATCGCCGAAAAAAGTTCTTGTTGTGATGTGTTGCCTGCAATGAGTCTTAATGACATCGCAAGCCTGTTTCAACATGCTACTGCCATTATCGGGGTAGATACCGGCTTGACTCATCTGGCTGCAGCATTGGATGTTCCGGTCGTGTCATTATATTTGTCAACTTCGCCAGATTTGGTTGGAACCAAAGGCAAGTATCAAACACTGGTGAGATTTCAACAAAAGCACCCAGATCAAGATTCTGAGGCTACTATGAGTGTCGATCATGTCTGGAAAAAAGCGTTAAGATTAATCCACACTGCAAAACTGGATCAAGAGAAAGACTGTATTGTTTATGCGCAATGAAGTTGTTATCAGCCTTGTAATGACAAATTAAACATTAGGTCATTTGAATTCAGTTTCCGGTAATTTCAAATACTTCTCGACTGTTTTTGCAGTTTTGTCTAGCTCTTGTTTGTAGTGTAGAATCCTTCAGCAGAACACTGTTAAAGTTAAAAAATTTTATACTGAATGACCAATCAACTTTGTTTGTTATGATTTCAACAAAATTAACGCGGAAATGAGCAGATAAAATGTCCTGATTTGAGGAGTGTGTAAAAATACTGTCAAGGTCATGTCAAGCAATCACAAGGACGGGAACCTTTCTTTTGATCAATTGCCTGAGCAAAAGCAATGATTTGATTGGTGTTTTGAATAGCTGCGAGAAGTGACCATCAGACTGAGATTCAGTCATCGTCACTGAGCAAGTATTAAAGAATGCCTTAAAATATAAAGAATAAATGGAGTTGGATGTAATGATTTTTTCAAAATATAATCGTGCGCAGATTGTTTACAAGAAGCAGACCGGGTTTACTCTCATCGAGTTATTGGTTGTGCTGGCAATTATTGGTTTGCTTGCTGGTCTTGTCGGGCCGCAGGTTATGAAACATCTTGGCGGAGCCAAATCCAAAACCGCTAAAGTTCAAATCGGAGATATTGGACAAGCGCTGGATATGTATCGCTTGGATATCGGTAGTTACCCGACAACAGATCAGGGTCTTACGGCACTGGTCAATAATCCCGGTTCCGGTTCCTGGAATGGCCCGTATCTCAGCAAGAAAAATGTGCCAAAAGATCCGTGGAATAATGAATATCATTATCGTTCTCCAGGAGAAAATGGTTCATTCGACCTGTTTTCTTACGGATTGGATAATCGCCAGGGAGGTGAGGGCGAAAACGCCGATATCAATAGTTGGGAATAACAATAGAGTTACTTTTGGTGCAGAATGGTAAAGGGATTGCCAACAGATTAACTGAGCATTTCTACTCGCTTGTTCTTGAATCTTTTCAATTTCGATACATCTCTTGATGCAGAAAAATTTTACAAAACAATAGCTTTGAAGCCAGTTATCGCTTTCTCCTGATATGTTTGTAAACAGATTACCTGGCGCACGTCATCAGCAAACAGGAGTTGCCCTGGTACTGGTGTTGACCTTGACTGCCTTGTTGACAATCATGGCGGGGAGCTACACCTTGAGTATGCGCAGAGAATTGGATCTGGTACGAAACGGTCGTGATCATGCCCAGGCCATGGCGTTAGCTGAATCAGGTTTGCATTATGCGCAATTAATGTTGCAAATCAATGATCAACTGAAACGCTGGCGTACCGATGGAACCGAGTACAAGCGCCAGTTTGGAAATGGTCAGTTTATCGTGAAAATCATTGAAGAAACTGGCAAAATTAATGTCAATAAAGCAGATGTGCCATTATTGACAGGGTTGTTTGAAAGTTCCGGAATTGAAGACGAGGAAGAAGTCGGCAAGCTGGTCGATGCCATTATTGACTGGCGTGATAACGATGAATTTTCCAGAGTCAATGGGGCTGAAAAGAGTGACTATGACAGCGAAGGATTGTCCTATCATCCACGCAATGATTTATTCCAAACCATCGAAGAGTTGCAATTGGTAATGGGTATCACTCCTGAGGTTTTCGAGAAAATTGAGAAAAATATTACGATTTACACTGAAAATGAAGGTATTGATCCAACTAAAGCCAGCAGAGATGTGTTGATGGCAATTCCTGGAGTTGACCCTGAAATCGTGGATACTTATCTCGCTGACCGGGACAAGGCCGCGCAGGATAATTTGCCTTCTCCTGCTTTTCCGGTTGTTTCCGACATTCCTTTCGAACAACAATCTGATAACGTGTATTCAATCGAATCAACAGGGTTATTGAGTAATGGTACGACAGCGACTCTGTTTACAACATTGCAAAATCCAAAAGCAAAGTCACGTGGTCCTTATGCAATGTTAAGCTGGAAAAAAGTCTACGGGAAATCCAAAAAAAAATCAGAGTCAGGGCTCGCAACAGCAAGGCGCAACATCGTGATGTCAAGTCATTGTTCAAGTAATGGGCTGCTATGTTTGGTTTAAATCTGGATTCTCTGATTGTTTTACCGCTGCGCTCGTTTTTTATCTGGTGGGGTGAACAACTCAATACGTTTATTCCGGAAGGTGTCAAACAATTCCTGGGTCAGGCGACTGAGCATTTAATTGTCAAAAAAGACCAGACCGCAATTACTCTGTATTTGGCGAATGCAAAAGGAAAGCGATTTTTGTCTGAATTATCCACCGAAGACAGTGAGGACAATGAAGCTGCGGTTAAGCGTATTTTTTCCAAACATGCGCAACTGAATCATGCCGATGTCATCCTGGAACTCAAGTCTTCACAGGTTCTGACTCGAGACATTCAATTACCTCTTGCAGCACGCAGTAATCTGAGCCAGGTCGTTGCTTACGAACTTGATCGTTACACCCCGTTTAATGCCGATCAGGTGTATTACGATGTCCAGGTCACCGGAAAAAATAATGAAACCGGGCAAATGACAGCTTTATTGGCAGTAGTTCCGCGTCAAAAGCTTGATGATTTGTGTGAAGACCTGATCGCCAGTGGATTGCATCCGACTGCTGCCAGGGTCGAAAGTGGTGACAAATCCGGTGTAATATTCAATTTGCTGCCATCTGAACTGCGCCCGAAAAAAAACGCGCGACCCAAAATCCTGAGTTTTGTCATCGGCGCAGTGCTGATTGTACTGTTGCTTGGGTTGTTATGGATACCAATCTGGTCGGATCAGGCACTAATCAAAGAGCTTGAACAGGAAATGGCACGTATTGGTAAAGACGCCAATGAAGTCCAGACACTGAAGAAAAGTGTGGAAACCCAAATGCATGAAACCAATTTCCTGCTCAGCAAAAAACGCTCTGAGCCTGTTTTAGTCTATATGCTCGATGATTTGACCAAACGCATGCCGAATGGAACCTGGTTGACGTATCTGCAATATAAAAATGGTAACCTGCAGGTTCGCGGCGAATCAGCCGATGCATCAAGCCTGATCGCAGTGATCGAAGATTCCCCATTGTTTCAAAATACGCGATTTGTTTCACCTGTCACACGCAACAGTGCGTCCAATACAGATCGCTTTCAACTGTCAATGGATGTACTGAATGGAGGCGTTTTTGATCGAAACACTGAATGAAGCCCAGCGTCGCTGGCTGGCGCTGGGCTTGTTGATCTTGTTGATTGTTATTTTCATCATCACTGTGGTGTGGCCATTGGTGGCTCAGTCACAAGCCAATCAAGAAACGATCAGTAACCTGACAACACGCTTGCAGCGCTACAGAAAAATTGCTGCCGGAAAGAATCAGGTGGTTGAAAAACTTGATGTCATCAAAGCCAGCCAGGATCAGAACAATCAGTTTTTTAAAGACCAATCCTATTCATTGGCGTCCGCTGATTTACAGCAATTGGTCAAAGATGCCATTAACCAGGCCGGTGGTGTTGTCACCAGTACCCAGGATATCGCTGCAAAAAGTGAGGGACAGTATGAACAGGTTGGAATACGTGTGCAATTAACGGCAAATGTTGCTGCGTTGAAAGACCTTCTCTACAAGGTAGAATCGACCCGGCCAATGTTAATTATTGATAGCATGAGAATTCGGTCCTCCAAAGGCCGGTATGACAGAAAGCTTCGCAAACGGGTCCCTACAGACCAGTTGACCATTACTCTTGAGGTATCCGGCTATATGCAGCACAAAGGGGTATAAAAGGCAGTGTTGTCCAAGGCTTACCGGTTACCTGTGTTATTGACAGGATTATGTTGTGTCACTGCTGTGTTGTTGGCAGGGCAATGGTTTATGGCTGGCGCCAAGAAAGACGATGTCAGGCTAGGATTAAACCAGCCGGTCAGCACAGAAATGACGTTACCTGACCTTCCTGAAGATAATTTACAGCTCGAGACCCAGGAAAACTTTGAAGAGATTATCAGCAGACCGTTGTTTGTTGCTACCAGACAACCATTACCGGAATCAGCAGCTGACGGTGAGATTGTTGAAGATGCGGTTGTACAGCCCAAAACTGATTTGTCGGCAAAATTTTCCGGATACATCAATATGCCTGGCGGCAAGGTTGCTTTGATCAAGGATATCAAAACCCGAAAATATCACCGTATCTATCAAGGCGAGCAGGTCAATGACTGGACTTTGATCGAGCTCCATCCGGATCGGGTGATATTCAAGCAAGGCGAAGCATTCGAGGAATTGTTATTACGTGTTCCGAAACAGAAATCCAGGCCCAATCAAACCGCGATGCCACGGCGTGTCATGCAGCCGGCCACAACTCCGCGGACGACACCCAGGCCAACAGCTCAGACGGGCAGACCACCAATTACCGGGAATCGCCCAGATACACCTGCATCTGCACGTCGAAGGCAATTGAATAAACGTATCAGCCGTGCCAGATAAAAACAATTAACCAGACTAAACAACAGATTGATCAGATGATGACTTTTAACCAGATACTACTTAAATTTAAACCAGGATTAACCAGTCTATGATGATCAGTAATACAAGCATTGTCTCACCTACATTGAAATTATTGGAGACAACTCAATGAATTATAAAAGACTGTCCCGAATCATCAGTGACGTTAAAAAAGGACAACACATAACAGGCAAGTCCTTGCTTATTCAATCCATGCTGGTTCTGTCAGCATGTGAACTAATGGGACCCGACCGTTCAGAAAAAATCCCCTTGGAACCGTTGTCGGTTATCACCGAGGAAAAGCCTGAACAAGAAAAATCCAATATTTATGGTGACGGGGATCAAAATCAGACTTCCTTAAAACCCATCGAGCCAGAGATATGGGAAGGAACAGGCGAAACAATTCATGTTCACCCGGAAAAACACCGAAAACCGCCAGCCAATGGTAAGTACACGCTTAATTTTGAAGATGTGGACCTTGCTGAAGTCATCAAGGTCATTCTCGGTGATACCCTGGAAGAAAATTATGTGGTGAGCCCACGTGTTGGCGGCAGGGTTACGTTGCAAACATCCAGGCCATTAACCCGCGCTGAATTATTGCCATCGCTAGAGATGTTGCTGCGCATGAACAATGCAGCGCTCATCAAAGGCAAGGGAATATACAAGATAGAACCGGCTGCCAACGCACTGCGGGGTATCAGTGCACCGGGTTTGGCGGCCGCAGGTAGAAAAATACCGACTGGATTTCAGATCAGAATTATCCCGTTGAAATATGTCGGGGTCAAAGAGATTCAGGACATCCTCAAGCCAATTATGGACCCCAAGGCCATACTGAGAGCCGACCCGGCAAGAAATTTGTTGATGCTGGCTGGCACGGCAGAAGAATTGACCAATCTCATGGACACCATCCATATGTTCGATGTGGACTGGATGAAAGGTATGTCGGCCGGTTTGTTTACATTGCAGCATACCGAAGTGGAAACAATACTGAGCGAGATCGAACAAATTATGGGAATCGGCAAGGACGGGCCACTTGCCGGAGTGTTTCGTATGGTTCCTCTGGAACGCCTGAATGCTATTTTGGTGATTACTCCGCAACCGGAGTATTTGCGTAAGGCAAAAACCTGGATTTCCAGACTGGATAAACTGGCTCCTGATGGTTTAGGAGGCGAAGGAGTCTATGTCTACAAGGTGGCTAACGTTGTTGCCACTGAGCTTGCTGATACATTGAATGATATTTTCAGCGGCAAGAAAAAGAGTACAAACAAAAAAGCCTCTCTAGCGCCTGGCGCCAAAGCAGGAAAAGTTACCAGCAAGGACAAGCGCACCCAGAATCGACGAGTCAGTGCTGGGGATATTACCGATGTACGCATTGTCCCGGACGAAGTCAACAATGCCTTGATTATTACCGCATCGCCCAGTGAATATGAAGCGATAAAAGGTGTGATTAAACAGCTTGATGTAGTGCCGTTACAAGTGCTTGTTGATGCGAAGATTATCGAAGTCTCCCTTGATAATAACCTGAGATATGGTGTTGAATGGAGCGGCCGCTGGGGGACTAATTTGACAGCATCTCCAACTCCAGCGAGTCCAAGTCCAACACCAAACCCTACACCAGGTCCAACACCAGGTCCAACACCAGGTCCTACACCAACGCCTACACCACCTCCGATTACCACACCCAGTATTACTAATCCGGACGGCGCAGAAAACAGTGTCGGTAATTTTAATTCAATTCAAGGTGTTGCTAATGCTTTGGCTACGTATGGGATATTTCATGGTTTTGAAATCGAAGCCAAGTTGAATGCTATGGCTGCCAATAATAACCTGAATGTTATTTCTACACCCTCGCTACTGGTGCTGAATAATCAGGAAGGTTTCATAAATGTTGGTGATCGTGTTCCTGTTCCAACCAGTCAGGCGACCAATACCAATAGCACGTCAAATGCTGGTACTGTTATTACCAATCAGATTCAGTACCAGGATACCGGTGTCACCTTGAAAGTCACGCCCCGCGTCAACCCAGGTGGGCTAGTCATCATGGAAGTTGAACAAACATCTGATACGGCAGTATCTACAGATACATCAAATTTGAATGCACCAACCATCAGGCAGCGTAAAATTACCAGTACATTGGCTGTTCAGAACGGCGATACAATTGTTATGGGTGGTTTGATTCAGGAAAGGCGAAGCGGGGGCGTTGGTGGTATACCAATTCTCAAGGACTTGCCGCTCATTGGTCCGCTATTCGGTGTGACGACAAAAGGTATCGCACGGACTGAACTGATAGTATTAATGACACCCAAAGTTATCGAACATCGGCAGGACGCTCTGGAATTCACGCGTGAACTCCAGCGCAAGTTGACGGGTGTTTTTAAAGAGTATCCTGAAGATATGAAAAAAGAAGTTGACTATATTGATGTCTCAGGTCAAATCAGTGAAGACATTGAGGAATGATTCCTTAAATCACAATGTTTTAAAATCAGGATTGACGCTAAAATTGTCTTGCTAACGATTGACGAATGTTATTCAGCCAGATCTAAAATCGGTTGCAAGTATTTTTCCGGATCTTGATCAGCCACTTGAGGATACAGAAAATGGCAAGCCATACGAATTTGTTTCAAAGCCCTGAAACTGGTTGCTTCCTTGCCAAATTCAGCAAAGCATTCATCACGGGTTTGCGCGCCGAACAAGGGTGAACTCACATCAACCGGTTCTGAAGTATCCGGGAATTTTGAATAGCAAGCGGCGGCCACTGCTTTGGCGGCCTGATCATTTTTCACACCTTGCATATCATCCAGAATGCATTCCCAATAATTATTGGCACTGATCAGGCTGGTGATATCAGTGATATCTGCTTGTACAGTTGATGCATAAAATAAAGTAAATTGACACATCAAGCCAAATGCTAAAACGGCTACATAGTGTATTGACTGCAAAAATTTCATGGAACCAATCCCCTGGTTAAAACAATTCTAGAAAGATACTTTATAAAGATAGCAGAACACTGAAAAAATACGAGGGTAACAAGGTATTCTGAAAAATATTCTTTATATACATTCGCTCATGCCTACATAACACCAAGAATCCAGCCTTCAACTTGAGCGACCTGATATTCTCCCGGAAGCATCGCAGGATTGAGGAATGTGGTCAAACTGCTATCCAGATCAATTTGCCTCAACCAGGCACATGCTGAAAACGCATCGTGCTGATCGGGAGTACGGCCGTTACGCGGATAATTTTTACTGCAAAGAGAGGGATACACCTCAGCAATGACCGAACGGCCAACAGGAATATCCCAACCATCAAAAGGCCAGAAGTGAATAGTGTCACCAAGCTGATTGCGTAGATAGCGTAACCACGGAAGCCCGGCATGAGTCGATTTGGCCACCGAGCCCGGCACATCAAAATGAAACACGGATTTAGCCCCGCAACGCTCTTCAGCAATTCGCCGCCAACGGGGATTGCCAGACCGTGCATCCCCTTTACCCTTCATACCATGTCTTATGAAATCCACATAAGTATGCATCCCGTCAGTTGGCCAGTGCTCATGAAAATCATCAAGAAAAGACGGCCAATCCGGCTCTAAATGATGGGTCTCGAAATAACGCAGCGGAAACGAAAAGCTGTGGTCAATACCAACCAGAGTTGGTTCATCCCCGGATAACCGCATCACCAGCCACTCAGCCAGTCCGCTTCGGGTCCAGTATTTACGCGGACTGGGTGGCGGCTCTACCTCCACCGGTAAGGATTCCCGGCTGGCTTCATAAACCCGAAGACCTTTCAAACTGGAACTCGGAGTTTGTGCGCCGGAATAGTCGATGCCAAAGTAACGATGGGAAATGGGTGTCGTCATATTGTCTTTTTCAGTGTGTTTAACCAGTTTCAAGAGCTTGTGTTGGCATTTTAAGATTGGCAGGATGATTAATGAGTATACTCAATTTGATATCTCATCGTGAAATCGCTTGTTTCGCAAGTGATAAACCTTCGATTCTGACATGAGGGCCATCAGACGTTGTTTTTCTTGTTCGAGTTTGTTCAGTTGCAAATTGATTGAAAAATATCGTTGATATTATCCCTGACAGGATTATGTTAACTTGAACAATTTGTTGTCTTGATTACCACGTTATCAGTAAGTGTAATTGAATCAAGCCAAAAAATAATACGTGTATTCCGCAATATTGAAAACTACTCGTCTATCTCTAAGAATGCTAGCGTTTCGCTAGGCCAGCTTAGCGCCAACAGGTAAACTCCAGTCAGCAAGCAAAGCATGAAGGTGCCAGGCCAGATTTGGCTCATTCGTATCAAAATATGTTACGCGCTATCTGTGATAGAACCCAACCAGGTAAAGCCGTTGGCTCTGATCAATTTAATGTTGCTAATGAATGAATACTATTAAAAAATGGTAT
>JAHZJL010000201.1 GCA_022600935.1 Gammaproteobacteria bacterium | reverse complement strand
CACCTGCTGGGTGAGTGGAGTACAGCCAATATTTTACCAAAATAACTGATAGTAATCAGTAGATTATACGGTTATTCGTCGATAGCTTATCTTTGAAGTCACGGATTCACGTAGTATTGTAAGCCCCGAGTACTTGATAGCAAACAATGTCCCTGTTCGGTTCCGTATCCAGAACAATATTGTTGTCAAAGGGTATTATGAGTGTTCCGATATAGAAAATTCCAACACCATAGAACGTTGCAATAAGAGCCTTAATAACTTAACTACTTCATCAGTAGACAGATTATTTGAATTCATCCAAACCGACATCGATAGAAACAGTCATGAATTAATATTTATGGCTGAATACCATCCCGTTTACGGCTTTCCAACTTTGTATTTCTTTGACGATTTAGGAGTAGCGGATGATAGTGGAACTGTGGAATACAGTAAATTCAATCCTCTGCCAAGTACACCTCTATCCGTGGAACACATCCCTTTAACAATTAACCATCAATGGAAACAAGGACTTGCCGACCCTGATGCCATTAACAGCGTTTTTTTATACTCAGCACCAACCCATCAAGGACCTGACCGTGGTGTTGTCAGAATGCGCAGAAAGAACGGATTCGCTGAATTAAAACTTCAGGAGTGGAGTAATCTCGATGGATGGCATGGCAACGAAACGATTGACCTAATCAAGCTGAATAAAGGGAGATGGGCATATGGAGATGTTGAAATTGAAGTCAATACCAGGAATATGTCCGGCCTTGCGATGAATGGTCATCGTGAAATCTGGAACACAATACGCTTTAGCAAACCGTTCAAGCAACCGCCTCTGGTATTTCTCGCATTACAAACAACGAATGGCACTGAAGCTGTCAGTGTCCGTGTTCGAAAAATCACAAACGCTTACATGGAAGTTGAACTGATAGAAGAAGATTTGAAACGATTAACCGGCCATGTCAAAGAAACTGTTGGTTATCTGTTGATTTCGGGGCTGACTGAACCATTGTCTACTGATAACGGGATGACCATCAATCAACCCGATTCAGGCCATTCGATTCATTTGAATCATGATTGGAAAACCATTGGGCCAGGTAAACAGTTAAGGCTCGAGGAGGATCAGACAACCGATGCCGAGATTGCACATCTCAATGAATTGATTCACTTGATCGATATCAACGGTGTTTATTTAAGCCAAATAGTTAGCTATAACGGTCGGGATAATGCTGTGTTACGTTCAGGGATAGAATAAACGTTAAGCTCTGTTAAGACAATTCGCCGCGCCAATCAATGCAACTTGAGGATGGGTAACAACTCTGACAGGAATTGATTTCAGTAAACTGGAAAACCGGCCTTTATTGAGCCAGTTCCGCAAAAACTCATCAGTTTGTAAAACAGGCAGTATTTTGGGGGCAATCCCTCCAGCCAGGTAGACCCCTCCTCTGGCCAGACTTTTAAGCGCCAGATTACCGGCTTCCTGGGCATAGATTTGAACGAACAGGGTCAGCGCTTGTTGACACGCCGGGTCCTGCTTCTGCTGGGCTTGCAATGAAATCACCGCAGCGAAATCTTGTAACTGCACAGCTGCCTGTGTTTCGAGCAACTCAGGAAATTGGGCAGTATCAATCAACCAGCGGTAAATATCGACCAACCCCGGGCCTGAGACGATCCGCTCATAACTGACATGCGCTCCCCAGCGCTCTCGCATCCACAGCAATAACTCATACTGCTTGTCATCGGCTGGCGCAAAATCGCAGTGTCCGCCTTCAGTCGCAAACGGGTGATAGCGATTCCCATCAAAATACAAGACTGCCTCCCCCAATCCTGTCCCGGCAGCAATCACCGCCTGGTTACCCTGCTGCTGTTGATTGGCATATGGATTGATGTCTACCAGGTATTCACTGTCCAGTGTTATCACACCATATGCGGCAGCCTCGAGGTCATTGATCAACTTGACCGTCGAGAAATTACACGCTGAAGCCAGCTCGGATTCATCCAGTACCCAGGGCAGATTGGTGGCATCACAGCGACCTTTGATGACAACACCAGCCACACCGATACAGGCTTGATCAGGTTGTTTATCCAGCCCAGCACAAAATTCATGAATAATCTGGACCAGGGAATCATATTTCGAACATAAATAGGCCTCATGTTTGAGACATAGGCAGGCGTCTTGATTGGCTCTAAATAAAGCAAGCCGGGTATTGGTCCCACCAACATCCCCGGCCAGAATCAGATCAGGATCATGTTGCAAGCGGTCTATCCTTAATAATCCGTGTAACTGTTGTATTCACTTACTTTTCCGGACTCATCAAAACTGACAACATTAAACGGGTCTTTGCGTCCACCCATTTCCATTCCTGGTGAACCAGTAACCATTCCCGGCACAGACAACCCGGAAATTGCCGGTTTTTCCTTGACCATGCGCATGATATCGGCAGCTGGCACATGCCCTTCCACAACATGGGAACCGACAACAGCGGTATGACACGATTGCAGATTATCAGCAATGCCATATTGATGCTTGAACTGCTGCAAGGCACGCTGTTCCAGTACAATATCCTCAACGTTAAAGTGCTGTTGCTTCATATGTTGCACCCATTTCTTGCAGCAACCGCATGTCGCACTTCTATAGACTTTGGCGCTGACATTATCGACTGCATTTTCAATTGGTTGATCCCAGATACTCCCGGCATGAACTGATTGTATCAAGCCACTGCCAAGAAAAACGAGTAAACCATATTCAATAATTTTCATCATCACTCCCTTAAAAATTAAATTCTTAGTTTTTGGATTACAGTAAGCATAGATGGTTTAGTCAGCGATTGCAGCTAAATCGAAAGAACCGGCTGTTAAATCGTGCTATGTCTATATTGACAGTATTGCAGACTTATTGTTCTTTTTACCAAGGTAAGCGTGGCATTGCTGATCGTTTGATCACAGATTTCGACATTCGAATGTGCATAACAGGCGCTTCAGACTTGTCCATTCAAGGTTACAATGACATGACGACTGCCAGCGTGATTGCGATGCTCTCCCAGATAAATTCCCTGCCAGACTCCAAGCGCCAATCGACCTTGCCTGATTGGTATGCTCAGGCTTTCACCAATCATTGCTGCCTTGATATGCGCTGTCATATCATCCGGGCCTTCCAGTGTATGTTTGAAATAGGGTGAATCATCCGGCACTGAATGGCGAAAATAGGCTTCCATATCCACGCGAACTGTCGGATCGGCATTTTCATTGATTGCCAGCGAAGCAGAAGTATGCTGGATAAAAAATTGTGCAATCCCGATTGCAATGGTGTTAATTTCAGGGACCTGATCAAGAATTTCATGGTCAACCAGATGAAAACCGCGTGATTTAGGCTGTAGTTTAATGTCTTTTTGAATCCAGATCGACATGGATATCTCCGCTTAATTCTGTTTTTTTAACTGCAATGCCATCTGATAGATCTGCTTTTTTTTTGCTCCAGTCAATTCAGTTGTCAATTCAACCGCTGTTTTGAGAGAACATTCATCAAGCAGGCGTTTTAGCATCACCTGACACTGTTGATCAATGGTCTGATCAGTTTGTTTGGGATTATGCCCTTCAATCAGTATCACAAATTCTCCTTTTTCTGCATAAGGATTGTTTTCGAAAAGACTGGTAATCGTTGCCACATTGACTGACTGAATGGATTCGTGTTGTTTGGTCAATTCACGGGCGATAACAACCTGGCGTGTACCGGGGAAAACATCACTGATGGTGCCTAAACACTCACGAATGCGATGACTCGACTCATACAGAATTACCGTTCCAGTTTCTTTGGCCAGTGATTGCAGAAATGCCTGTCGTGCTGATTGCGTCCGTGGTGGAAAACCGGCAAACAAAAAGCGGTCTGTTGCCAGACCCGACGCCGATAAAGCGGCAATGGCAGCACAACAACCTGGTATTGGCACCACATCAATTTCCTGGGTCTTCGCCGCTCGAACCAGTTGAAAACCAGGATCACGAATCAAGGGTGTTCCGGCATCCGAGATTAGAGCAATTGATTTGCCTGATTGCAATTCGTTCAACAGTCGTGACGTCATGCTTGTTTCATTATGTTCATGAAATGCAACACATGACTTGGATATGCCGTAGTGATTGAGTAAGCGCCGACTGTGGCGTGTATCTTCAGCAGCAATCATGTCGACTGACTGTAAAACCTTGACAGCCCGAAACGTCATATCCTCAATGTTACCGATTGGCGTAGACACCACAAATAACCGGCCTGTATTCATTTAAACAACATCCAGTTTTCCATATTGAAGTCCATTGTCAATAAGCACTGGCAATCCTGCTCAGTTTGAACAGATGAATCAAACGATACATTTTTTTGCATTTTAGTATGGCTAAACACATGCAGTATGAACGTGTTATTCAAACAAATCATTCAGGAACACCACAGGTTATTCAATGAAATTAAAACAAGTCCAAAATTTTTTGACAATTTCTGCATTAATGGGATTGGCATTTTCAGCTCCGGTCATGTCAGCAAGTGTCTCGTTTAATTTTTCGGCAATCGCTGATGGCGACAGCAGCTATGGAGTGGATGGACGGGAACAAGGCGCATCATCACTGACATTCACCAAAAACGGAATCAGTGTAACAACAAGTGGATTCAATACAAACACTCCGTCCATTGATTATTTTGCATATCTCGATTCAGGGAATGCCGGATTGGGAGTCTGTCAGCAATTAAACGGTGATAATGACCAATGCCGAATTGGTTCTGATGATAATGTCACTTATAACGAAAGTCTTAAACTGATTTTCAATGAAAAAGTGACTATCAATGAAACTGTCTTTAAAAATGGTAGTCATGGTACAAGTTTTGATGGAGATTTCCAGTTATCCATCGATGGCGGACCGGCTATGACAATTGCATTAACCAATATATTTTCGACCCCAATAACAGGGCAGGAATTTATATTTTCCAATCCAAATATTGGTGGTGGTTCAAATGTGTCCAATTCACAGCAGTTCTATATCAGTAATCTGGATGTTGCACCAGTTCCAATACCAGCAGCTGTCTGGTTATTTGGTTCAGGCTTGATCGGCATTATTCGCTTTAAAAACAAAAAAAGCTGATCAGGTTTACCATTACGCGGTTTGTCCCGGTGACAAACCGCTTTTCTTTTACTCTCCTCATTGTTTTATAGTTTCCCTTCTTTTTTTCAGGATACTGTGATCTATCAAATTCACATTGATAGCGATCTTGTATTCATTAGTCTCCATACTTCTCATGAAATGTTGAATCTGAGTTCAGTAATATTTATGGATCTGATTCAGGGTTAAGAAATATTTTAAAACAGTAGACATATAATCTATTCTGATCCGCACAAGCCTGTCTCAAATAACCTGATATTTTCAGATTGACCTGGGTAATAACTATACTGTATTGAAATTCACAACACACGCTGTGTTTTTGATAGAATTGTGATCTTTGTCTAACGCATCTGACAAAGTTTTCACTGACAGAAATTTTCTCTGCTGGATTGAACCAATTCAGATTCAGTGAATCGTATTGCCAAAACTATTCATCTTCAGGTTATATGAAATCTATTTTCTTCTTCTCTCAGTTCTTGTTAATCCTGCTATTGTCTGCAACGGCAGCACACGCCGAACATAACGGCAATGTTGTTGTCGCCGGTTGGCTGGAGCGTATTACACTTGCGCCCTGGCAATTCAGCCTGCGCGCCAAACTTGACACCGGCGCTAAAACGTCATCCATTCACGCTGAACATGTTGAACGTTTCACGCGTGATGAACAACAGTGGCTGCGATTCATATTACACACAGAAGACAACAAGGCACACACTGTGGAAGCGCCACTGGCTCGAGATGTTTCAATTAAACGTCACCATACTGAATCTGTCACTCGCCCGGTGGTGAAACTGGGATTTTGCCTGAACGCCCATTTTTATACAACAGAGTTTACTCTGGCGGACCGGGGTAATTACAACTACCCGGTTTTGCTCGGACGCCGTTTTTTGGAGAAAAAAGTGCTGGTTGATCCGGGCTCGATATTCAAGTACAGTCCAAGAGAGAAACTGGTGAACTGCCAGCCTGATCCGGAAAAACTGAATATCAAAGTCATCAACGAACAACCACAACACGAAACGACCAAGAATAAATCCTGATTCAGGATCCTATTCTCACTAAGTATTTACTCTGGAATTAAATTTGAAAAACCTTCATGTCTTCGTTCTGGCACTGCTGTTGTCGGTTTCAGGGTTGTCAGTCTGTTATTACAAAAATTCAATATTGCATCTTCCCCTCTCCCAGGAAGCTCATTCCCCGGTGTGGACAGTAGAAGCCCATGTCAGCTATAAAGCCGTAAAAAAGTCGACCAAAGTCAAATTGATGTTACCTCCGAAACATCCGCTCGGATTTGACATTCTCGATGAAAATTTTATTTCCGGACATCACGGCCTGGGGATTGAGAAAAAAAACAGGCAACGTATTGCACAATGGACATTGCGACGCCCTAAAGGCATGCAAAACCTTTATTATCGTTTACAGCTGATCCCGACAGAACAATCCCATGAGGACAATCAGCCTGTCAGTTTTCCCAAGAAAAAACAGTTTAGCGGTTTGATGCAAACCGCAGTTGAATCGGTTTTAAGTGATGTGCGCAGTAAATCTGCTGATATTAAATCCTTTACTCACGAACTGCTGGTCAAGCTTAACGAAAAAACCCCTGATGACACTGTCAAGTTATTGAAAAAAGGCACAACCAATTCAGTCGCCTGGGTACAACGCGTCATTGACATTCTACAAGGTGCGAGAATTCCTGCAAGACAAGTCAATATACTGCGTTTAAAAGATAATCTGACCCATGGTCAATTAACTCCCTGGTTAGAAGTTCATAATGGCACATCATGGATGGCATTCGATCCCTATTCTGCACACGAGGGATACCCAAAAAACACCTTAGTCTGGTCAATCGGTACAACGCCGATACTATCTGTCAAAAACAGTAAACACCAGAAAGTTGATTTTTCTGCTTATCAGCAGTTTCAGGATAAATCCATGATCGCGCTGCGAAAAGCACAAGACAATCACTCCTGGGCTCTGGAATTCTCCTTGTTCAACCTGCCTATCCAGACTCAGAATGTTTATCGGGTGTTATTGATGATTCCACTTGGATGCGTGCTGATGGTGTTTTTCCGTAACCTCATTGGTGTCAAAAGTTTTGGCACATTCATGCCGATATTGATTGCGCTGGCATTCCGCGAAACCCAGCTTGTCTGGGGCATTGCATTATTTTCCCTGATTATCGCTCTGGGACTGCTGATCCGTTTTTACCTTGAATATTTACACTTATTGCTTGTTCCCCGGCTGACTTCGGTATTGATTATTGTCATCATATTGATGCTGGTTATCAGTCTGTTCAGTCACAAACTTGGTGTAGAACGAGGGTTATCGATTGCTTTGTTTCCGATGGTCATTCTGGCAATGACTATTGAACGCATGTCACTGGTATGGGAGGAAAAAGGACCGATTGATGCTATCCAGCAATGTGTTGGCACCTTGTTTCTGGCCAGTTGCGCTTATTACGTAATGAATATCCCTGATTTGCAATATCTGATTTTTGTTTTTCCTGAACTGCTGCTGGTGTTACTGGCTATCACTCTCGTTATGGGTCGATATACCGGTTACCGCCTGGTAGAGCTATGGCGTTTCAGGGCACTGTTGAAATCCCCTGATTAACATGAGCTGGACACACTATCTGCAACCGGGTAAACGCCTAAAAGAGCTTGGTATTCTTAGCATCAACAAGCGCAATGGCGATTATATTCTGCCTTCTAACCAACGCAAATATTATCCCTTGGTTGACGACAAGTTGTTGACCAAGCAATTGGCACAGCAACACAATATCGCTGTTCCCGATTTATACGCAGTGATTGATACCGAGCATCAAATTAAACAGCTCAATAACCTGCTCGGTGAGCACCAGGATTTTGTCATAAAGCCCTCGCATGGAAGCGGCGGGGAAGGCATCCTGATCATTAGTGGCAGACGAAGAAATAAGTTCAGAAAAGTTAATGGTGTTCTGCTGGATTTAAACGATATCGGCTATCACATCTCAAACATACTCAGTGGTATGTATAGTCTCGGTGGTCAACCAGACAAAGCTTTGATTGAGTACCGGGTTAATTTTGACCCGATTTTCGAACAGATCAGCTACCAGGGTGTGCCCGATATCAGAACCATCGTGTACCGGGGTATCCCGGTATTATCCATGTTGCGTTTACCAACCCGATTATCAGACGGAAAAGCCAACCTACACCAAGGGGCAATTGGAGTTGGTATACAACTCGACACTGGGAAAACACTGGCCGGTGTTTATAATGAAGAAATATTCCAGGATCACCCGGATACAGGTCACGATATCAAAGGTCTGGAAATACCTGGGTGGACAACAATTCTCAGTTTATGCGCCCAATGTAAAGATCTAACCTGCATGGATTATATCGGCGTAGATATTGTCCTCGATGCCGAGCTCGGCCCATTAATGCTTGAAATCAATGCCAGACCAGGACTCAGCATTCAGGTTGCCAATCAATTGGGTTTAAACAAGCTGCTTGAGCATGTAAAAAAAATTAAATCCATTCCGGCTTCCTGCCAGGAACGTGTTGCCCTCGGAATTGAAACTTATACAGCTTGCGTGTAACGTGCCCCGATCTAAGTAAACCTGAACAAAGTTATCAACAGAAAAAACAATGAACCCTATGGCAACAAAAATCGTCTTTATTGATGTAGCCCTACCTTAAATTTCACTTAAATTCAAGATCAATAAATTGACAATTATTGAGACCTCACGCACATTTTTTAAAAATATTTTACAACCCAGGCATAGCTGTCCATTATTTTTACATTTTAATGACAAGCCAGTTACCAGGCTGAATCTGGTCATTTTGAACCACGATATCCACAGAGTTATCCACAGCTTTTGTGGACAATTAAGGTGAGTCAACCGAGGGAACTGCCCCCTCGGCTGCTCGCAGAACCACGGCGTGAACCTCTCGGCTCACCGGGCTCCCGTTGATCCAGCTAAACTGCGGAGACCACATGCCAGTGCGGAAACAAGTCAGGCATTCGTTGAGAATACTCACGAAGCCAACTAACCGCACGAGCCTTGTGTCTACGCATACGTTTG
>JAHZJL010000200.1 GCA_022600935.1 Gammaproteobacteria bacterium | reverse complement strand
ACACTTTGGACCGAGTATTTCTTAAGATTCCCGCCATTGGAGAAATTCTTAACAAATCATCGATTGCCCGATACTCAAGAACCTTGGGAACCATGTCTGCTGCCGGTGTGCCACTTGTAGAAGCTCTGGAGTCTGTAGCTGGTGCATGTGGTAACATTGTATACGAGGACGCGGTGTTGAAAATGCGTGAAGAAGTTGCAACAGGTCAGCAACTGCAGCTATCCATGAGACAGGCTTCATTGTTCCCAAATATGGTGATTCAAATGGTCTCCATTGGAGAGGAATCAGGCTCGGTTGACAGTATGCTGGAAAAAGTTGCTGATTTTTATGAAGAGGAAGTCGACAACGCTGTCGATTCCCTGAGTAGCCTGATTGAACCGATGCTGATGGCGTTTCTTGGAATCGTTGTCGGTGGTCTGGTTGTGGCGATGTACCTGCCGATATTTAAACTTGGCGCTGTTGTATAAAGCCAGTTAATCATCCTCAAGCGGAAAAGGAAATCCATTGTTAGAATTGATCCGGCAAGACCCGGTGGTTTTTGCTATAGTCATTGGTCTTGTTGGGCTGTGTGTCGGTAGTTTTCTGAATGTGGTGATTTACCGACTGCCAGTGATGATGGAACGTGATTGGAAAATTCAGAGTGCTGAATTTCTGGAAATGCCGGATGTTCTGTCAGAACGGGACCGGCAGCCCTATAATCTGAACACACCGAATTCAACCTGTCCTTCTTGCCATCAGTCAATCAAACCCTGGCAGAATATACCGGTACTGAGTTATCTGTTGCTTGGTGGCCGTTGCGCTAACTGCAAACAATCGATCTCTAAACGTTATCCATTGATTGAAGGCCTGACTGCATTGTTGTCAGTGTTAGTCGCTTGGCATTTCGGTTATGGTTTACAAACCATGTTTGCACTGATTCTGCTGTGGAGCCTGATTGCACTGAGTCTGATCGATATCGATCACCACTTGCTTCCGGATAGTATTACCTTGCCGTTAATCTGGACGGGTTTGTTCGTCAGTTTGTTTGATGTTTTTACCGATACCCGCAGCGCTGTGATAGGCGCAATTGCCGGTTATTTGTGTCTGTGGTCTGTATATATGGCATTCAAATTATTGACAGGCAAGGAAGGCATGGGATTTGGTGATTTCAAATTACTGTCTGCATTCGGTGCCTGGTTTGGCTGGAAAGTATTGCCGGTTATTATCTTTCTATCTTCTGCAATTGGCGCAGTGATTGGGGTAACCATGATTATTTTTTTCAAGCGAAGCAGAGAAACTCCGATACCATTTGGCCCGTATCTCGCTGGAGCTGGTTTGTTGGCGTTATTCTGGGGTGATCAATTGGTTAATTGGTATCTGGGCAGGTTTTAACAGCAGTTAAGAGAAAAATGATAACGATTCGCATTAAGATTTGCTATAATGCTTGTATCCAAAATGATACAAGTCCATATAGGAATCATTATGATTTATCGTCTCAAAGACATTGCTATAGGCCAGAAAGGGCGAGTTGCCGGTTTTATACCAGGTGACAAAACATACCGAAAGCGGCTGTTGGCAATGGGATTGACCCCCGGAGTCGAGTTTACCATGCTGCGTTGTGCGCCATTAGGTGATCCGGTTGAAATTGAAATTCGTGATTATTCATTAAGCCTGAGAAAAGCTGAAGCTGAATCACTGGTGATTGAACGGTTGTAATACCGGACCTGCTATGACCTTAACTGTTGGCCTGGTGGGGAACCCGAATAGTGGCAAAACCACCTTGTTCAATGCACTGACTGGTGCCAATCAGTCAGTTGGAAACTGGCCCGGAGTGACGGTTGAAAGAAAAACCGGAACACTTAAGCTCGATCAGAATGAAGTCGTAGAGGTTGTCGATTTACCGGGTATTTATTCAATTGATGCATTGACTGACCAGATTTCAGTCGATGAACAAATTGCTCGCGATTATCTGGTGTCGGGAGCGGCAGATGTCTTCCTCAATATCGTCGATGCGTCCAATCTGGAGCGTAATCTCTATTTAACAGCGCAACTGCTGGAAGCCAAAGTTCCGCTGATTGTGGTGTTGAACATGATGGATGCAGCCACTCAGAAAGGCTTGCAGATTGATGTCCATCAACTTCAGGACAAACTGGGATGTCCTGTTGTTCCAATCATTGCTTCCCGGCTTCAAGGGATTAAGCAATTAATCTCGTTGATCACGACATTCAAGCCTGACAACTCACAGTTTAATGATCAACCGATCGTTCAATACCATGAAGCTGTTGAATCAGCACTGCAAACCCTGATCCATGATGTATCTGAATTGTCCACAGCGCATCATTGTCACCCGCGCTGGCTGGCACTTCGAATTCTAGAAGAAGATAGCTGGGCAGACAGTATTGCCAGTCATGATATCAAAAGCAAATGTCGTGAACTCATCCATCAAATTGAATCAGCCACAGATGAAGATCTGGATATTCTGATTGCCGATGGGCGCTATCAATTTGCCAGATCAGTTGTATCCTCTGCAATCAGTAAAACAGGTCAGCTTAATCAATCATTGACCAGAACAATTGATGCAATTGTTCTGAACCGAATCCTGGGGATCCCGATTTTTCTGCTGGTGATGTACCTGTTGTTTCTGTTCACCATACATATCGGCAGCGCGTTTATCGACTTCTTCAATGACTTTTTCGGTGTTTTGTTGATTGAAGCACCCAGCTACTGGATTCAGGTAGCAGGTATTCCCAACTGGATAAACCTGTTGATTACGAATGGTTTGGGAGCAGGTATTCAAGTTGTGACGACTTTTATTCCGGTCATTGGATGTCTGTTTTTATTTATGTCGTTTCTGGAAGATTCAGGTTATATGGCACGCGCCGCTTTTATCATGGATCGTTTTATGCGCGTGATCGGTTTACCTGGAAAAGCATTTGTGCCGTTGCTTGTCGGTTTTGGCTGCAATGTTCCGGCAATTATGTCGACTCGCACCATGGAAAATCAGCGTGACCGGATTTTGACCATCACCATGAATCCATTTATGTCTTGCGGTGCCCGATTACCTGTTTATGCCTTGTTTGCGGCTGTGTTTTTTCCGCTTGACGGTCAGAATGTTGTTTTTGTGTTGTATTTGTTCGGAATTTTTGTTGCTGTGTTAACTGGCCTGATTATGAAGCATACCCTGTTTCGTGGTGAATCGAGTCCATTCCTGATGGAGTTACCACCGTATCGGTTGCCGACTATACGCGGCTTGCTGCTCAGAACCTGGGACCGGCTCAAGGGTTTTGTGATGCGCGCAGGGAAAGTTATTGTTCCGGTTGTACTGGTTTTGAATATACTCAATACCTTCGCTTTTGATGGCAGTGTTGATCATCAAACTGATGGACAATCTGTACTGGCTGTCATCGGCAAGCATCTGGTCCCAGCATTTGAGCCAATGGGCATCACTGAACAAAACTGGCCTGCAGCTGTCGGTATCTTTACCGGTATTTTGGCCAAGGAAGTTGTTGTGGGAACGCTGGACGCTTTGTACAGTCAGATCGACGTTCAGCACGTCGTAAACAATATCAATGATTCAGCCAACCAGGCACCTGATATTGTTCAAGGTATCGGTGATGCTTTTGCAACCATTCCAGCGAATTTGTCGGGAATTGTAGACACTTTACTTGATCCGCTCGGTATGCGTATTGAGCAAGCTGGTGACCATAAAGAATACGCTGAGATACAAGGTGTCGATGTCGGAACATATGCAGCAATGCAACACCGTTTTGACGGGCGCCAAGGTGCTTTTGCGTATTTACTGTTTATTTTATTGTATATGCCTTGTGTCGCAGCTATTGCGGCTGTGTATCGCGAAGCCGGGAGAGGCTGGGCCATATTTATAGGTTTCTGGACAACCGGACTGGCTTATCTCAGCGCAACCGGTTTTTATCAGATAGCAACATGGAACCAGCACCCTCAGCAATCAGCAACCTGGACAGTATTGCTGATTAGCGCGTTTTTGGTTGTTGTGACGGGTTTATGGGTTACCGGGCGTTATTACAATCAAAACAATCAGTTTTACCAAGCCACTTGACATATAAGCTGTCTGTTTGACCGAATTCACCAAGTCTGAGACCTGCAGTCAATAGAACGGCAATAGCCACCGGGTAAATTTAATTTGTATTTTCATCCATGATCCTTACAGAAATCAAACACTATCTCCAGAATCAACACCGTGTCCCGCTAAAGGATTTAAGCTACAGGTTTGATATTGATCCGGATACCTTGCGAGTCATGTTGCAGCGTCTGATAGATAAGGGCTGCCTGCGTATACTTGATCCCGGAACACCCTGCTCAGGTGGATGCAGTAAATGCCCTCCGCAAGATGTCGAGATTTATGAATGGATGAACAGTACTGAATCTCATTCTCGGGTTTAGCGCAAGAAGTCGTATTCAAACCGGTTAGCGGTTTTACGGCATCTGGATTGAGTAGACACTCAAGATTCACAGAGAGGTTGAGGTCACAGCAAAGTTCAGTTTCAATCCATTCAACGACATTCAGTCAATGTTTTGAATAAGATTGACTTGTTCAAAACAACTTTAGAACACTCAATCAACCCGAAAGCCAACTTTAATGGTGACTTGCCAGTGTTGCACTTTGCCATTGTCAATATAGCCGCGTGATTCCACGACTTCAAACCAGTGCATGTTTTTGACAGTTTGGTGTGCCTTGGTAATGGCGTTTTGAACTGCCTGGTCACTGCCTATCGGTGAACTGCCGGTTAACTCAATATGTTTGTATATATGATCAGTCATTGTCTTGTCCCTTGTTTTTGATGATAGAATCAAAAGTGCCGTGTTCCCGATATCCCGTGTTACTGGTTTTGATTCGGGGATTAGTCTGCAAAGATTGATTACAGATAGTCTTGATTGTCGGTCAATGGTATCTGAATCTTTTCCATTAATTCAATGGATAATCGTTGATAATCCAAATTAACCAATACAAAGATCGACTGTGATGACTTGCATTCTGGAAATAGACGCAAAAACACCTCCAACCAGAGACGCTTTCAAATCCTTAACTTGTGGAACCGGGTTAATTGATGAAGCAACAGCGAATACCATAGAAATTGAAGCGTTGTATGATGCAGTTAATCATTGCCAGACCAGAGCAGGTGAAATTGCGCTGTGGAGGCGATTGCTGCAACCGTATCGATCCCATGATGACATCACTCAGGTGCAACAGGCCATGAGTGAGCTTGATAACAAGAATCAGCTATCCCAATCTATCACTAAAATGCTGGAAGATGTCGCAGACACTGAAAGCGATTTGTACGATTTACTGTACGGTACATTTTTGGGAATGTTCGGTTCCTATAACATTGAGCAGGAATTTGAAGGCTATGGTTATGAGCAATATCGACGAGGAACACGTTGTATTGTCGAATTTGTTAACACAATGCACTCAATCCCAAGCCCTGAAAGCGCATATCTGAAAGCACTGATTGAAGATGTTAAAGGGTTTTCACAATCCCGCATCTATGCTCTTATGAATGGGCCGGCTTATATCACCGAAAGCGGAGTGAAAACACGCGATGAGAAAAAGCGCTGGATTCCGGCATTAAAGTTCCGGCCCACCTTGTTCAAGCCGTTTTTCCTGCTTTTTCTGATAGGCATTGGTTCGGTATTTTATTTTTTCCCGATTTTGCAATGGATGGGTATTCCAACAGTTGTCAGCAAATTGGCGTTTTTTGTTGCTGCACCGTTGCTGCTTGCTTATATACCGGTAGTCGGAACATTTGACCGTGATAGCTGTATTTATCCTTTGCGGCAGGTTTTCAGGCAATCAGAAGAACTTCAAAATCTGATCGAAGTGATCGGCAAACTGGATATTTTGCTGTCAATGAAGTCTTATGCAGACCAGATCAAAGGTCCGATGACACAACCTGAATTCCATGCATCGGAACAATTGTCGCTCCGTCTCGAACAGGCCAAAAACCCGATTCTGGTTGTATCGAATGCAAGTTACGTTGGCAACCATCTGGATTTGACTGAAACGCGACTGTTATTTATAACCGGACCAAATAGTGGAGGCAAGACAGCATTCTGTAAAACTGTGGCTCAAATTCAGATTCTGGCGCAAATTGGTTGTAAAGTGCCTGCTGAACAGGCGTTATTATCAGTGGTTGATCATATTTTTTATCAAGCACCATCCTTTGGCAGCTTAAGTGATGGAGAAGGCCGTTTTGGAGCTGAGTTAAAACGAACCAAGGAAATTTTTATACACTCAACACAACATAGTCTTGTCATTCTGGATGAATTGTCCGAAGGAACGACTAACGAAGAGCGCATGGAGACCTCGGTCAATATCCTGGATGGATTTAAACGCAAACACAATGCAACGTTGTTAATTACTCATAATCATCAACTGGTTGATTATTTTATCGATCAAGACATTGGTCAGGCTTGGCAAGTTGAATTTGTTGAGGATGGTACAGCATTATCCGGCCCCACATATCGGCTGATACCGGGAATTTCCAGACTCAGTCATGCACAACGGATTGCCAGCAAAATTGGTTTTTCCAAACAGGATATCGAGAAACATCTGAGCAGGACATCTTCTTGATAATACGTCAAAAATTTGCACTGACTTCACAATTTAGATAACAAAACCGGCTTTTATCAGGATTTCGGTACATGTTCACGTCTTAATTCAGCTGATTATCTATGCTTAAACTCATAAGCTGTCTGGTTAAAAAATATCTGCTGCAAAGCCATTGATATCGATAGATTTTTTACAAGACAGATTCTCAATTCAACGTGTATGGAAATTTACAGGTGTTTCAATAAATCAGTTATGTTGAATTTTTATAGAAACCACTGAGTCAAAATCTCCAATTTCATTCAAGTTGAAACTAAAAGATTTAAAAACATTCAAAATAAGAGAAATTAACAATGCAAAATGTCAGCATGTTTAAGTCTGAAACCGAAAGAATGAGATGTCTGGCCAGCGCTCCGGGATTGGTGTTTATGCTGGTTGCAAGCTCGGATGGCAATATCAACAGCAAAAAACTAAAACGATTTCTGATGTTAATGACAAGCAAGGAGTTTTCTTTACTGTCAGCACTGATTACTCAGGCTCAGACGAATATAAAAGAATTGCTGGATGATCTATTAGACAAGTCACTTGATCCCTATCAGGAATTAAAGCTGGTGTGCTCAATTCTCGATATTTATTTGTCAGAACATGCAGCATTGTTGTACAAGGCAACTTTGATTCGTCTTGCAGAAGAATTAGCCAGAGCGGACAGGTCGATATTGGATCGGTTTGTTAACCGTAAAATTAGTGATGAACAACAGGCATCAATCAACGTAATCGCTGGATTACTCGGTTTGTTACAAGATTACCAGGGCTCATCAGAGGATCATCAATGTGTGGGTCATTTGGACAATGAATTCAGTGACAATAGTAGTAAACCATTTGCATCACTATCAGAAGCAAACAGTGCAATTTATCCGGTATTAAAATCAGCTAAATGGGCTGAGTATACAAAGAGCGGAACCCTGATTAAAACTATCGATATTAAAGTCAGTCAGGATGAATTATTACCTGTGATCGCCTATGCTGTCGATTTACAGGATATGGTTGAGTTTTTATCCACCGAATCGCTACAGAATTCCATGAGTATTGATCAGCTTCACAACCAGGCGATGCGTCATCTGGAATCGAGATTTGAAACAAAGGTTGAATGGAAAACAGTTGAATTTAACCACAATGATCAATTGACAGAGAAATCCACTGGCCTCGTTTTGCGAGGAGATTATTATTGCAGTGAGGCGTTATTGAGCCAGAAACTGCTAAAACAGGCGCATCAGTGTTTGGATTCCGAACAATTGATAGCGATTGCTCCAGTCCGAGGTGAACTCTATGTGACGCGCATAACGAACCCTGAACAGCCAGATACGCTATGTCTTGAGTTTGCCCGACATGTGGTCAAACGATTTTTTACTTCAAAACAGGTGCAAATTTCTCCTGTTGTCTGGATTGTTACCAATGGCAAATTAACCGGGTTGCTTCCCGAATTGAATGCGTTGATCAATCAGGTAAAAAACACTGTGATACCCATAGAACAACAAGAGCAACAAATGGTCCATGTTTCAAAACTGTATTCAAGTTGCCTGAATACCGGTATGGCCAGTAACCTGGAAAACAATACTGTTGCAGCTGTTGTATCAAGTTGATATTTAAAGTTACTTTGAGCGGTCTGCCAAGGTGGAGCACTGGCTCGTGAATTCCACATGTTTCATTATGAGGGGCGCAATGCTGTGCATTGACAGTGTTGCGTTGCCGCAGTGGAAAAAATCTGGGAATTGAGTCAGGTTTGTTGCGACATAGATCAGGGAATTGCCAAGTAAAATGAATAGTGTAAAACCAGTATTTATTTTTGATAAGTGAACAAAACCATGATTATCAAACTCATCGATCAGAAAGCAGTTTACGATTAGATCATTTTATAAGGCAGTGCTGTCTCAAACAGTAAGTCAATCAAGTCGTGATAGTGTTTGTCAAACACTAATCCATAACAACTTTTCTTTTTGTTTTTCCTGATAATTCTTGCGTTGATCTTAAATTCAGGGTGATCACTCAAATTGATGATCAGAATTAATTTTAACTGTGTTTTAAGATCGGTTGTGCAGTGAATACAAGCGCCTTTACTGCTGATATCCAGAACGTTGATGGCATGATCGTTGTGCCCAATCAGCGTTTTGACTTTTATGTACCCCTCAATTCCTTCAAAAATATACCGTACAGTTTCTCTTTGATTTTTATGCGGTTGTAACTCCGTAATCTCTTCGACAGCACTCATTTCACTGAGTAATTTTGTTGCTTCTCTGGCAATTTTATATCGTCTTGACCGTCGTTTTCGTTTTGTGGATGATCTGGAGGACGTTTTCTTTCGGCTCTTTTGCTCGGGCTTGTATTTTGCAGATTGACCAGATGTCCTGAGGATGACAGGTGATTTATCTTTGAGCTGCTCCGACTGACTGGTTTGTTTACCGTCAACCATCTTTTTTGCTGTCAGTAAGGCATGAATAAAAACCGATACAACCAGTGGTTTTTTGACATAGATCACTTCAGATGATGCGACCTCATATAAAGATATGACAATGATTGGTTTGGAAGGACTTTTAGCAATGCGTTCTTTCAAAAGCGTCCTCGATTGAGGAAGATCAAGGTCAACAATTTCAGCCTGAGAATCCTGATCGTTTGCCAGCAAGGCAATGTCATTGCAAACCAGGGATAAATATCCTTCCATCATTTTTTGCATGCGCGAACTCATTCCATGCAAGGAAACTTTTAATGGCGAAGGATCGATTCGACTCATGATTAGTCAAGCACTAAATTGCTACAGACGGTTATTTGTGATTGATCGAACAATGGAGGCTATTGATTGATGCCCGGTTTTATGTTGCCGAGCCTGATCGAAAATGGTGTATTTCGCTGTGATGTAACAATAAGATATGTCATTAATGTTTGTTTATAAAACAGGTATTTAAATCGATATTCAGTCATAAGGAAAATAATGTTGAACATGCACAAGAATCAGAATTAGTTTGTCATTACAAAATAAATAACTATTTTGAAATATAGCAAATCACTTTCTAATTTTAGTCGAAGTGTAGAGGATTGCAGGAATTGAGGTTATAAATGTTTGTTTATTTGAAATAAATCGAATTTTTTTGATTTATTTCAGGATGTGTAAAGGAAATTTGGGTCAGGTTCTAATTGTATGTAACACGATTAATCGGCGGGATACTAAAGTTGAGCAGCCTGTCGCAGGAATAAAACAGCCTTTGGTATTTGGTGTATGAGATGTCCTGATTAATGCATTGAGCGTCTATTTAATCTACAGGTGTTGATATCAACGTCGGGTTTTTACAAGCATTGTTGTGAACAGAATACAAATTATAAAGTTATATAGATCAATCAGCTATGTGTCGTCATGAATAGTCTCGGTTGTATAACGCGAGATCTTGATTTGTTCAGACCAGTCATTTTTGTCAAGACCAGCTTTGCATTTTAATTGTTGCAGAAATTGTTCTGGATCCTGAATTGATTCCCAAACGGATGGTAAAAATGTGCCTCTTTGCTTAGCTTTAGTGAGAATCAGTCCGTCGATTCCTGGGCGAATTTTGTTGATTAAATCCTGGTCCGAATCATACATAATCGGTTCGGGCTCACTGAGGATGGATAAGTGTATTGAAATTAGATCGATGTCTTCTCTGTTAACAGGGTCAAAGCGAAAGTCTTTGAATGCCGCTGAAAACGCATTATTGGATACGTCTGTAATCAATGCTTTGGATGCCTGCAAAGACCCAATGCAGCCTCTTAACTGCTGGTTTTTCAATAAAGTGACAAAGCATGCGCGCTTGACAGTCAATGTCTCTGTATAATCAGTAATGTGAACTGGTAACGGTAATTGATGTGTAAGTCCATGCAGAATAGAACGTCTGGCTGTATCGAGTAAAGTGACTCGATCTGTTTGTGACAATTGATCAATGGAATGCATAAGCACCGTAACCAACCACTTTATCCTTGCTGCTTCCGGTATCACCTGAATTTCTCAAATCCAGAGTGCTGGCGCTGAGCCCAAGTTTTTTGGCAATGGTGAGCAAGCCGTTAACAGGTATTTGACCGCAGGCAGAGTCATTGTCAATCTTGTCAGGACGGAGCTGTTCAATTGCTCTTGAGGTCCGCTGATCCATATGTCTGGCAGAGGCGTAGTCATGATAATGGCTTAAATCAGAGCTGATCACTATCAAAGTCTCTTCTCCTCCCCACAATTGCTCGAGTACACTGGCCACCTGCTCAGGTGTTGAGCGACCGGCCAGTAGCGGAACCACAGTAAATTCCTCAAGAATGGTTTGTAAAAAAGGCAGTTGCACTTCCAGGCTGTGCTCAAGTTGATGAGCTTCATCACTTGCCTGAACAAATGGCAAATCGAGAATTTCATTGATGGTTGTCTTGTCTAAACGCACATGACCCAGAGGCGTTGCAAAGCACTCAGCAACAGGTACGGCAATGCCTTCAAAACCGACATGATGTGAAGGGCCGACTAAAATAATTCTGCGAATACGCTTGCTGACCGGCTTCAGTAAATGATAGGCGCTGGCGGCAATTGCGCCGGAATAACGGTATCCGGCATGTGGAACAATCAACGCTTTTGGGGTCTGGTCCTGTGTAATGGCTCCCGCCAGAAAGTGGTTGATTGATAGTGTTAACTGCTCAGGGTCAGCCGGATAGAATAAACCCGAGACAGCAGGTTCGCGGATAATTGTCATTTGAAACGTTTCCAGATATTGTGTTTTACAGATTGAGTGTAATGTTCAATGTAACGTTGTTGATTAAACCGAGATAGCAATTAATGGCCTCAGAATTGCTGATGATCTATTAAGACTGTTAAGCATAGCAGAGGTTTCACATCAAGATTCCGGATGTTGTCATTGTTTGTGTAAAATTCGCTTCAAAGGAGATCCGAGATGCTGCAACACGAGACAGAGCATTCAGTTAAAACAAAGTTTTGGTCAGTTAAACATGATGGTCGCATAGAATGTCAGTTGTGTCCGAGATACTGTCAACTTCATGAAGGCCAGCGTGGCGCGTGTTTTGTCAGAGCCAATATCGATAACCAGATAGTTTTGACCAGCTATGGTCGGTCCAGTGGATTTGTAATTGATCCCATTGAGAAAAAACCACTCAACCATTTTTACCCAGGAACCCCTGTTTTATCGTTTGGTACCGCAGGCTGTAATCTGGCCTGTAAGTTTTGTCAGAATTGGGATATCAGCAAATCCAGGGATATGGATCGCTTGATGAATCGAGCTGATCCGATTGCCATAGCAAATGCGGCACAACAACTTGGGTGTACCAGCGTTGCTTATACTTATAACGATCCGGTGATTTTTTATGAATATGCAATTGATACAGCAATAGCATGCCGTGAAGCCGGGATAAAATCTGTCGCAGTGACTGCCGGATACATTTGCCCGCAACCAAGAGCAGAACTGTTTCACTACATGGACGCTGCTAATGTCGACTTAAAAGCCTTTAGTGAACGCTTTTATCGAAAAATTACAGGCAGTCATCTCCAGTCAGTCCTGGAAACACTGTTATATGTGAAACACGAAACCGAAGTCTGGTTGGAAATTACGACGTTGTTAATTCCAGGAGAAAATGATTCAGAAGATGAATTACAGCAAATGACTCAATGGATTGTTGAACACCTGGGGCCCGATGTACCAATACATTTTACGGCTTTTCATCCCGACTGGAAGATGCAGGATAAACCGTCTACTTCACTGGATACCTTGATTAAAGCCAGAGATATTGCCAGGAATAATGGCATTTGGTATGTCTATGTTGGAAATGCACATGACAAGCAAAGGCAAAGTACATATTGCCATCAATGTGGACAGCTCATTATCGGACGTAACTGGTATGTGTTATCTGACTGGAATCTCGATGAACGAGGTCGGTGTGATCAATGTGGAACATTAATCCCCGGCCACTTCGAAGAGCAGCCGGGTCTTTGGGGGAGCAAACGCAAAGTTGTTGACATGACAGCGTTTCAGTGACTGAGCAACTAGAAGTACTATTGAGGCATCTGTTATCCTCTTGCCAGTATGATCACTTCAAGTCAATGTGGTCCCGGAGATGCAAAACTTACTCCTGTCTTCTTTCCTTCCAGCCTCTGATACCAGTT
>JAHZJL010000199.1 GCA_022600935.1 Gammaproteobacteria bacterium | reverse complement strand
CCGCGGCGTTGATAGCGCACCAGCGCCGGAAGCTGAAAACACAGTGATTTACCACCTCCCGTGGGTAGAATCGCAAATACAGGTGAATCGCTGATTCCGGCTTCTACAATATTTTGCTGCAAACTGCCGCCAGCAGGATTGGGCGGCTCGGAACGGAATGCTGAAAAACCGAAATAACGCTGTAACTGGGCAACCGGATCGTGTGTTTCACGACAGTATTGGCAGTGTGCGGACTGACAGGGAATATCACGCAGTTGTCGCAGGATCGGAGCGACATGATGAAACGATTTGTGAACCCAGGCAGGCAATATCGAATTGCCGCCGGCGACCAGTATCCAGGCCAGACAATAAGCCAGATTTACGCGCCGCTCAGGGTCGGGGATATTGGTGTTGAGTACCGAATCGAATACGGTTTGACAAACCTTGTGCCTGGTTGATTTTTGAAACAGTGCAATTGCTGAATCGATATTCAGCGGCTCGGCGCCCATTGCCAACAATGCCAGTTGCAATCCCGTGTAAGTCGGGTTGTCCGAAAACGCGAAATGATAAAATGATAGCAATCCGGTTTCGGCATGTTGTTGCTGAAATGCAGTCCACTGGTCTTCAAACAGCGTCAATGCAAGTTTCGCATCAGCCAATGGATCATTCAAACTGTCACGGACCAGTTTATAGTCTTTAACCAGGCGATGATACGGGTTTTCCGGGAATGCCAGTGGCGAAAAATACAAGGTATCGATCACCGGCTTATCGAACAGAACCAGGTTAGGATTGATAGCCTGACAAACCGGCAAATCGTGGCGCAGAATGTTATGACCAAGTATAAACTCAGCAGGCTTGATGAACTGGTCCAGATCTTTCAGAACGGCGGCAATGGCAAATGGCGCTTTTCGCTGAAAAGTCTTATTCTGAAAAACTGCGCCAACAGCAAAGATATTGCCATCATAATCCGCTTCCAGATCCAGGCTGCAGAGTTTCTCTTGAAAGGTTTTCCATTTCATTAACAGTCATTGTAACCGCATAGTTATAATGAATGAATTTGGGTGTTAAGGCTTGGGTTTGGGTTTTATTGCCTCGTTCCCAAGTATCACTTGGGAATGCATACCAAGAACAAGAAGCTCCAGCTTCGAGTCTAATCACCAACCAGGAAAAACTTCAATCAACCCATTTAACCCAGCATAATTCCTGGCACTTGAATACCGCCAATGTTCAGCTTGCTCAACATACCCTCGCTTGACCGGATTCTGGTGAATATACTCCAGTTTCTGACGTAATATCACCTCATCTTGAATCAATTGCGGATGAGAACCTTACTGCCAGAACTGGTATAGGGATTGTCTCGTTCCCAAGTATCACTTGGGAACGCATACCAAGAAGCTCCAGCTTCGAGTCTAATCACCAATCAATAAACACATCAATCAACCCATTTAACCCAGCATAATTCCTGGCACTTGAATACCGCCAATGTTCAGGTTGCTCAACATACCCTCGCTTGACCGGATTCTGGTGGATATACTCCAGTTTCTGACGTAATATCACTTCATCTTGAATCATTCGCGGATGAGAACCTTCCTGCCAGAACTGGTATTGGGATTGGGTTTTATGGGATTTTTTATAGAAAGCGAATTGCTTTAATAAAAAATCAGCATTGTGTTCACACAGACGATCAAGAATTGACCGAGCGGTCCATGATTTAAAACTCTGGATATGCTTACTCAATTGATCAGATTGCGCAATAAAATGGATATGATTTTCCAGAATCACATACCCATATAGTTGAAATGTTGTCGTTTGTTGCAGGTAATGCCAGGAGCCGTAGATGATGTTTACTGTTGCAGGGCGGGTGAAGATTGGAATCCATTGGTTGATGGTGGCTGTGAAGAAATGAGGTGCTTGAGGGACTGTTATGCGGTAGCGGCTTTTGCCCATTGTTCTAGATGGAGTGGTATTCGGGTAGATTGAGTATAGTCTATTGTGGGTGTTGTGACTCGAAGCTGGAGCTTCTTGGTATGCGTTCCCAAGTGATACTTGGGAACGAGCGTGGGACGAGGCGGGTCGTGTAGGTATTGAGCGAAACCACTGGTCGTTCAGCTTGATGGCAACATTGGTATTAGTCGGACTAGTCAAGTAATTGTTTTAACGCTTTTTCGTACTCTTCAGTTGGAATACCGATGGACTGGTTGATTTTGATGGAACGTTGCAAGAGTTCGATTTGTTTGTGTTGATTGCCCAACTTGCCATGAATTACTCCTTGGTTCCAGAAGCTTATCTCCAACCCGACCTGATCGCCCAATGTCTCAAAAAGTGCTTGCACTTTTTGAAGCAAGGCCATGGCGTCTTCGAGTTTGCCCCAGGCGTTGAGAATCAGCGCTTGGTTGCCATAACATGCTGCTAACCCTTCCTGATCGCCCAATGTCTCACAGAGTGCTTGCTCTTTTTGATGCAAGGCCATGGCGTCTTCGAGTTTGCCCCAAGCTTTGAGAATCAGCGCCTGGTTGCCATAGCTTCTCGCCAACCCGGCCTGATCGCCCAATGTCTCACGGAGTGCTTGCTGTTTTTGAAGCAAGTCCATGGCGTCTTCTAATTTGCCCCAGGCTTTTAGAATCAGCGCCTGGTTGCCATAGCTTCTCGCCAACCCTTCCTGATCGCCCAATGTCTCACAGTGTGCTTGCTCTTTTTGATGCAAGGCCATGGCGTCTTCGAGTTTGCCCCAA
Organism: Gammaproteobacteria bacterium; assembly: GCA_022600935.1. Taxonomy (GTDB): domain Bacteria; phylum Pseudomonadota; class Gammaproteobacteria; order Methylococcales; family DRLZ01; genus DRLZ01. The sequence goes on along the minus strand of JAHZJL010000199.1, from coordinate 11,334 downwards.
TCTGCAAGAATCAGCGCCTGGTTGCAAAGAGCTGCAGAAAATATCTTTTTATCATCGCTGAAAAGTTGTTGGACGATGTCGGTTAGCTGGAAATAGAGATGAAGATGTCCGCGATAAGTACAATAAACATAAAGCTTGTACAACCAACTTTTCAGACGCTGATCTTTGTTTTCTTTAGCTCTAAGCAGCGCTTCACTCAGTTGGGCAATCAAGTCATCTTTTACCGTAAAATGGACGCTTTCATCCAGGAACACGGCTTCAACTGTGTCTAAAAAGGCTTCGCTGTAGGTTCTGTCGAAACGTTCGATAATCAGTTCACGCACCAGTTGATGCAGTTCGTAATGGCGTTCTTGTTCATCTTGTTCACTAGTGCGACGCTCGCACCAGCTATAGGTATGCAGTTGTTCCAAGATGTCTTGAATCGATTGGTTTTGGCTGAGACGTTGCAGAAAACTGAGTGGAATCGGGCCGGGTGCGCAGATTGCCAGAAATTGCAAGGCGTTTAACATCTCCTCGCTCAACATTGGAGATGCCAGATCGAAAATTGCATCGATGCTGCGTTCATCACTGTCATCGGCGGCCTGGCCCTTGCGTAACACGGCAAGGCGGCCATCGTTAGCCAGTTTCTCGACTAACTGGGCTGCGCTGTAATGAGGGGTGTATTTCATCAAGGCGATCGCCTGCCGCAAGGCAATCGGTAAATATCCCAGCTCTTTGGCGATGCGGGCGTAAAGTGCTTGATCTTGTTGCCGATAGTTGTCCATTAATAATTCACGAAACAAATCCAGGGCTTCATCCGGGGTAAAGTGATGCAACTGGATTTCTGCAACCTTCATGGCATGCTGGAAATGGCTGCGAACCCGTGTTCCCATATCGCGGTCGGGCGTGGTGACAATAATCGTGGCCCGGCTTTGTTTGGGCAACATATAGCGCAATGATTGCCAGTCGATTGCGTTATCCAGAATGATCAGACAATGCCGGTCTTTAAGCAGGTGAGTGATTAATTGCTGTGCTGATTGTTCATCAGCTGGTGCTTCGATGTTGATATCAAGCTTGCGCGCCAAGGCGACTGCAAAACTTGGCGCATTCATTTCATCAGCTCTGAACGGCCCGAGTACACCATGTTCGGCCAAATGGCCGTAACGTTGTGCCGCAGTGAGCGCTAACGTGGTTTTGCCCACTCCGCCTGCGCCCTCAATGTTAAACAGACGGCCGGATATCATTTGAACATTGCCTTGATTGCGCCTTAAAGCCTGCTCAATCTGATTCAGTTCTTGTTGACGACCGATAAAGGTATGGACAGGTTCCTCTGTATGCTCAGTAATCGAAACAGGTTGCAGACATTGCAACAGTTCAGTGATCTCAGCATATTCATTAAACCAGATCGGAGTGATTTGAAACTTGGATAAACGACGATTAATGGCAACCACTTCATCTTCATCGTGTGGGCCAGGACGTTTCATCAAGGCAAAATGGGGTCGTACATAATCCAGGGATTGCAAAACAGCTAACACTCGGTCATGTTCCAGCGAGCAGCCGATAAACAGCACCGAACTGTTGGTGAACAAGCGTTTTAAAAACGCAGGCAATGGAACCTCGTGATCAAAACCCTGCTCAGCACCGTAGAGAGTTTGATAGTGCTGGCTGGATAACACAATGGATTGCATATCATTTAAACCCCCGTGAATTTTCAGCAGACAAGAAGTTTTGTTGGAAGTGAATAAACGCTCCAGGTCTTCTGGTCGATTGCCACGCGCGATTTCAACATTTGTCCCATTGGGATGGTTGTTTTCGATCAGCTGGTCGTAGTTGGTGGTGATTTTTAAACCGGGAAACACCTGATGCAACAGATGAAAATTTTGTTGCTGATCTAGCGGACAAGATTGACCAAATGATTTTTGTAATTGCTCGGCAAACTTGCGGCGACCACTTTTCCCGGCCAGAAAATCCGCCATTTTTTCAAACCGGTCCGGGTTATTGGTGGACTGGATAATCTTGTAGTCTTGCCGATCTTGTTCTGTGAGAAACTCGCTTGAAATAGAAGTGAAATAATCATTCAGAAACATTCTCCAGCCTGGACAGATCGGGCAGCTAAACCCGGCACCGATGAATGGCACCAGATTATCACGAACAGATAACAGTTTTCCAAAACTGGTTTTGTTATCTGCGATTTCTTTTAAAGCGGGTTTCATGGGGTGGTTTAATTCGGTATTAAATGTTATTGGATTCGATTTATTAGTGTCTGTATTTTAGCGGATTAAAAATCAGAAATTTGATGGTTTGTGTTGTTTTATATCATGGTTTTAGTGGTAATTCTCTATGTTGGATTGATGTTCAGGTTTTTTGGTTATGGTCAATAGCCGGGGGTATTGACTCGAAGCTGGAGCTTCTTGGTATGCATTCCCAAGTGATACTTGGGAATGAGGAGGAAACGAGAGGGAAGACAGGCAAACCTGGTTTTGCCAAATCCTGTCTGATCACGCTACTATGTGTTGTTAACTGAACAACAAGGATGATTCCCATGCACTCTTTACATGACGACATGACTAATATTGGGCGACAAGCTGTTGCTGCGTTTCGGTCTTTGGCCAGTGCCGAGACCGGACAGAAGAACCGGGCATTGTTGCTGATTGCCGATGCGATTGTTGCTGGTGCGGATGAATTGATTAGCGAGAATGCCAAAGATCTTGAGGCTGGCAGGCGTAATCAGCTTGATACAGCGTTATTGGACCGATTGGAGTTAACGCCGTCACGCATCGAAGCGATGGCAGAAGGTTTGCGCCAGGTTGCTGCGTTGCCTGATCCCATTGGTGAGATCGATGATTTGTCGTATCGGCCTTCCGGGATTCAGGTTGGCAAAATGCGGGTGCCGCTGGGGGTGATCGGGATTATTTATGAATCGCGTCCGAATGTCACGGCCGATGCAGCGGCGTTGTGTTTAAAATCCGGTAATGCCTGCATATTACGCGGTGGTTCGGAAGCGTTGCATTCAAATCAGGCGATAGCCCAGTGTATCAAGCGTGGTTTACAACAAGCCGGGTTACCGGAACACTGTGTGCAGGTGATCGAGACTAGAGATCGTCAGGCAGTGGGTTATCTGATCCAGATGGAGCAGTATGTGGATGTGATTGTTCCCCGTGGCGGCAAAGGCTTGATCGAGCGAATTTCGCGCGATGCCAGGATTGCTGTGATTAAGCATTTGGATGGTAACTGTCATGTGTATATCGACGACAAGGCCGACCCTGACAAGGCGATTGCGATTGCATTCAACGCCAAAACCCATCGTTACGGTGTCTGCAATGCCATGGAAACCCTGCTGATTGCTGAGGCGGTTGCCGCTGATGTGTTACCTGAGCTAGCCCGTCAATACCTGGATAAAGGTGTTGAACTACGCGGTTGTGAGAAAACCCGCAGTTTAGTCAGCGAGTGTCAGCCTGCCACCGAGCAAGATTGGGAGACAGAATATCTGGCGCCGATTCTGGCAATTAAGGTGGTTGCTGATTTGAACGAAGCAATCGAACATATTCACCAATACAGCTCGGCACATACCGAAACGATTGTGACCGAGGATTATACCAGAGCGCGGCGCTTTCTACGCGAAGTGGATTCCAGCTCGGTGATGGTCAATGCTTCGACGCGTTTTGCCGATGGTTTTGAGTACGGACTGGGCGCTGAAATCGGCATCAGTACCGATAAACTGCATGCGCGCGGCCCGGTTGGACTGGAAGGGTTGACCACGCAGAAGTTTATTGTGCTGGGCGATGGCCAGATTCGGGAATAACCAGCAAATAACTACGATTCAAACAGTCAGAACCAACATGATCGCTATTTTAGGCGGCAGTTTCGATCCGGTGCATATCGGCCATCTGCGGGTAGCCATCGAGGTCCGGGATCATTTTCAGCTTGAGCAGGTTCGTTTGATTCCTTGCGGTAACCCTCCACACCGGGAGTCAATGATTGCCACATCCGAACAGCGCTTGCGGATGCTGGAACTTGCTGTCGGAGAAGAGCAGGGCTTGCTTGTGGATGATAGAGAGCTACGCCAGGGTCGAATCTCTTATACGGTTGATACCCTGATTGATCTGCGTCGTGAATTTTCTGACCAGGCCATTGCTCTGATTATCGGTGCTGATGCCTACCAGCATCTGAATAGCTGGTACCACTGGCAACAGCTATTTGAGCTGGCGCATGTCATTGTGGTGTGTCGACCGGGGTACCGGATTACCGCGAATTCCAATGTGACGGAATTTGTTTCCACACGAATCACTCAGCAAGCTGCACAGTTACAACAAAGCCTTGCTGGAATGGTTTATTTTATGGAAATTCCGGCATTGGATATTTCTTCCTCACGTATTCGACAGTTAATTGCTGACAGGAAAAGTTACCGTTACCTGGTGACTCAAGCCGTGCATGACTGGATTCAATTACATCAAATTTATTAAATTACTGTTGTGTTCAAGCAGTCTGTTTAAATTATTGATTGAGTCATTCCCGCATTGGTTTGTTTTGCTTTGTCAGGTTCATTCAAATGTTATCCGAGAGCTTGTTGACAACACTACAAAATTTCCAGAACATTTTCCGGGGGTCGTCCGACAGCAGCTTTGTCATTGTTAACGACGATTGGTCGCTCGATGACTTTGGGATATTCAGTCATGGCCTGAATCAGTTGTTCTCGAGTTAAATCAGTGTCTGCCAGTCCGTGTTCTTTGTATTCTGTTTCCTGTTTGCGCATCAGTTCTCTGGGTTCTTTGTTGAGCATGGTCAAAATTGAATCCAGGGTCTGTGAATCTGGAGGGGTTTTAAGATATTCAATGACGGTTGGCTCGATACCCTGGTCTTTAAGAAGTTGCAGGGTTTGCCTGGATTTACTGCAACGCGGGTTGTGGTAGATTGTTACACTCATGGTCTTTCTCCGAATTTATCTAAGCGTGATGACTCTTTCTTCAATGGCTTGGAATTGAATTCATCAAAGCAGCAAAACTGGCTGTATCATAGCACTTTTTTGTATAGAATCCGTGTTAGATAATACATCTGGGACAATCAACAGGACGCAACCGTGACAACTGATATTCAACAGCAAACATCGCGACACCATGCAATAAAACCATCGGCAATTGGAGTCATTCTGGTCAACCTGGGTACTCCTTCTGGTTATGATAAAGCATCGATACGCCGGTTTCTGGGTGAGTTTTTATCCGACCGGCGCGTCATTGAATTACCTGCTGTGTTATGGCAGCCGATTTTACGCGGGGTGATTTTGAACACTCGTCCGGGTAAAGTCGCTGAGTCGTATCGATCCATCTGGATGATGGACCAGGATACGTCACCTTTACGTCATTATACGGAACAGCAGGCTGCAACACTCAAATCCGTATTTGAGAATGAGAATGATCTGTATATAGACTGGGCAATGCGTTATGGTGAGCCGTCGATTCAATCGGTCATGGAGACACTCAAACGCCAAGGTTGTCGACGCATGCTTGTTGTACCGCTTTACCCGCAATTCAGTGCAACGTCAACGGCGACTGTCAGTGACAAGGTCTTTGAAATCCTGCAATCATGGCGGCATCAGCCTGCATTACGGACGCTGCCCCCGTATTACGATCATCCCGCTTATATTTCTGCACTTGCAGAGTCCATCACAACCTATCTTGAACAATCCAGTACCAGGCCGGATACAATCATTGCCTCGTATCATGGAATTCCCAAGTCTTGCGTTAAAAACGGCGATCCATATTTCTGCCATTGTTCCAAAACAACCCGCTTGTTAAGAGAACAGTTGGGGACAGATACACCTGAGATTATGATGACATTTCAATCCCGCTTTGGGCCAAAAAAATGGCTGGAGCCGGCAACTGACCTGACATTGAAAGATATGCCCGGCCAAGGAACCAAACACGTTGCTGTCATCACTCCTGGTTTTGCTGCCGATTGCCTGGAAACTCTGGAGGAGATCGCCATCCAGAACAAGGAACTTTTTCTATCGAATGGCGGAAATCAATACGATGTGATCCCCTGTCTCAATGATTCACGCACCGGGATTGATATGCTGGCAACCTTGATCAGGCAGGAATTACAAGGCTGGGTGTGAAAGATGACAAGTGACTTGTGTGATCTGCACAGTGTTCCTGAAACCGGATATTTTCCCGAATAATATCATTTATACTACGAGATTGAATGCAGCCGGTTAACAATCCACGTAACTTACTGATTGCAACTGATCTGGACGGGACATTGCTCGACCATCATGATTATAGCTTTGAAGCAGCGTTTCCGGCTTTAAATGCAATCAGATTACGAGGTATACCGCTGATTCTGAATTCCAGTAAAACCTGGTCAGAAGTAGAGCAAATTCGCACAGAGCTCGGGATTACTGATCCGTTTATCGTGGAAAATGGCGCTGGAGTGATTATCCCCAGCGATGCAAAAAACCTGACTGAAGGCGAAACACTGCAACCAAAAAACAATATGTTGCTTAAATCATTTGGTATCGACTTACAGAAGATCCTGCGTGTACTGGCTGAATTAAAACACCGTCATGGTTACATATTTCGCGGGTTCTCCGAAATGCCTGTCGAAGAAGTCAGGGAGCGGACCGGGCTGTCAAATCAACAAGCAATATTGGCGAAAAACCGCCAGTTTTCCGAACCTGTCGTCTGGCTGGACAGTGACCACAACTGGCAACAATTCAGCCAATATGTTGAACAAACCGGTTTGCAAATCTTGCGCGGGGGACGGTTTTTTCATATTTCTGGTGGCGGAGATAAAGGCAGTGCCTTACTCTGGCTCAAGCAATGTTATACCCGGCTCTGGCAACATTCACCGCGATTGATTGCTGCTGGAGACAGTCACAATGATGTGGCCATGTTGAACGTTGCTGATACCGCAGTTGTTGTGCGCTCACCAGTCAATCCGGTGCTGACGCTTGAAAACCATACGCATGTCATCACCACTGCCTCGACTGGTCCTGCCGGCTGGAACCAGGCCATGCTGGATATTATCAACAATCATCATACATAGAGCTTGGAACCTGTTCGAGATCTTGATCAACGGAAGGAGTGCAAGGCAACAGTGGGGGATAAAGCACAGCATACTGGAGTCTGTGCGCATTTTGAGTCCACTTTTAACGCTGCAATACACCATTCAGTGAGATCCTGAACAGGTTCTCGTAACACAACAAGGACCTGAGCCATGGCTGACTTTCATCAAAACGGCGTGATCAACACGTTACACCAGCTTGTCGATCGCCCCATCGATGAAATCGAGGCAGAATTGCTGACATTTTCCAAGCAGCGGCCAATGTCATTAATTCTGCCATGTTTGTATTCGGAACTGTCCGGACCGGCTCTTTCCGATATTATCGATCAGCTTTGCAAGGTTCAATACATCAGTGAAATTGTTATTGGACTCGACCGCGCCAATGAAGACCAGTATCGCGAAGCGCTTCAGTTTTTTTCCAGGTTACCACAAACCCATTATGTATTATGGAATGACGGACCGCGCTTGCAAGCGTTGAGTGAAATGCTTCATACCAGCCATCTGGCTCCCGAGGAGCTGGGTAAAGGCTGTAATGTCTGGTATTGCATTGGTTATATCCTGGCTTCCGGACAGGCTCAGGCCGTTGCCCTGCATGATTGCGATATTCTGACTTATGATCGCAACCTGCTGGCCAGATTGTTTTACCCGGTTTGCAACCCCAATTTCAAATACATGTTCTGCAAAGGTTATTATGCACGAACCGCAGGTGGACGTATAAACGGACGGGTCAGCCGGTTGCTGGTCACACCGTTGCTGCGGGCGCTTAAAAAAGTCCTGGGTCCTATAGAATATCTGGATTACCTGGACAGTTTCCGTTATCCCCTGGCCGGAGAGTTCTCCATGCGTCTCGATGTCTTGAACGATTTGCGCATCCCCAGCGATTGGGGACTGGAAATCGGAGTACTTTCAGAAATGCATCGAAACTATTCAACCAATCGTATTTGTCAGGTCGATATTGCTGATGATTACGACCATAAACACCAGGACTTGTCTGCAGATAACGACCAGGGTGGTTTGTCAAAAATGTCCATCGATATTTCCAAAGCCATTTTCAGAAAACTCGCAACCCATGGTGTCGTGTTCAGCCATGAGACCTTTCGCAGCATCAAGGCCAGTTATTTCAGAATCGGCCTGGACTTTGTTGAATCGTATTACCATGATGCCTTGATCAATGGTATGAGTCTTGATATTCATGGTGAAGAGCAAGCTGTGGAACTGTTTGCTGAAAACATTTTCAAGGCCGGAAACTTCTTCCTGGAAAATCCTATGGAAACTCCGTTTATTCCATCCTGGAACCGCATTGACAGCGCTCTACCCGAGATCAAACATCAATTGATTGATGCAGTTAAAGCCGATACCCAGGAGTACAGTGTTTGACCATCAATCTGAAGCATCCTGGCATGATTGCCCTGCAATCCCGGGTTATCACTCATCTGCAACTGATTTATCCAGAGGCAGATCACCAGGCCATTGCCGGACAAATAATCGATGCCTTGCAATTGCCGGAATGTTTAACTCCAAATCAGTTTAACAGCTCCTGGGATCAAAACGATGTCATCGTTATCAGTTATGCTGATTCCATCAATAACGACCATCATCAGCCGCTTGACTCCTTACACAGCTTTCTGAATGACAACCTCAAAGGTTATGTTACTGCTGTACATATTCTGCCATTCTTTCCGTACAGCTCGGATGATGGATTTGCTGTTATCGATTACTCAACAGTCAACCCGGCACATGGAAACTGGGAACACATTAAAGCGATTGCTGAAGATTTCAAAATCATGGCGGATCTGGTCATTAACCACTGTTCAGCGCGCAGCCACTGGTTCGAAAATTATAAATCTGGTCGCCAACCCGGGCTTGATTATTTTTACGAATCCAGTCCTGACCAGGATTTATCAGCTGTGGTGAGACCACGCACCAGCCCCTTGTTATACGACGTCGAGACCAGCCGGGGAACACGTCATGTATGGTGCACGTTCAGTCATGACCAGGTCGATTTTAATTTCAACAATCCCCAGGTTCTGATTGAATTTGTCCGCATTGTGTCGCTGTATCTGCAGCAAGGCATCAGTATTTTTCGGCTCGATGCTGTGGCGTTTATCTGGAAGGAAATCGGAACGTCTTGCATTAATCTGTTGCAAACGCATGAAATAGTGCGTTTGTTGAGAACCCTGATTGAGCATTATGATCCAAACGCGGTTCTCATCACCGAGACCAATATCCCCAACCGGGAAAACCTGTCTTATTTTGGCAACAGCAATGAAGCCCACGGTATTTACAACTTCGCATTACCGCCGTTGCTTCTGCATACGTTACTGACCGGTGATTGCAGTCATCTGAAAACTTGGATGATGTCCATGCCTCCAGCGCAAATGGGTACTTTTTTCCTGAATTTTATTGCCTCTCATGATGGCATCGGGTTACGTCCGGTGGAAGCGATTTTGAGTGAAAAAGAAGTTGAAACTCTGATCGAGACCATGCAGTCTTTTGGTGGACATGTTTCATGGCGTGCGCTGAAACAAGGCCAGAAAAGACCCTATGAGATCAACATCAGCTTGTTTGATGCCATGCAAGGTACAATCAGCGGCGAGCAGGATCAATGGCAGGTCCAGCGTTTTCTGTGCGCGCATGCCATTATGCTGGCCCTGGAAGGCATTCCGGCGATTTATCTGCACAGTTTTCTGGCGACACCGAATGACCATGACCGGGTTCGACACACTGGCCATAACCGTGCCATCAACCGCTCCAAGCTATACACTGATCAATTGATTCAATTGCTTGTGAACGCGCAATCAAACACCCATCAAGTTTTGAACGGCATCAAACGGCTGATTGCAATCCGTAAACGGCAACCGGCTTTTCACCCCAACGCCACCCAATTCACCATGCATTTTCAGCCGCAGATATTCGCATTCTGGCGGCAAAGTATTCAGCGCGAACAAAGTATCTTTGCTTTAAACAACGTGTCTGACATCAGGCAAACCATCTCTCTGGCCGATATTAACCTGATTGAAATCAATCAATGGCATGATTTACTGTCTGGAGAGCGCTATAACGATTTGCAACAACATATCACCTTGCAACCCTATCAGACTGTATGGATCACCAATTATATTGAACAACAGTCTTGACCGTCTGTTATGTCAATACATTCGAAATATGCGTTTATGAGGTTTAACAGCTCAGCGTTGCATCATGCTGGTCAAACCGATTCCAGCACAAGAGAATCACCTGCGAAGCATGCAAGCTTCGCAGAAAACAACGGTTGATAATCTCAGTTAACCCTGCTTTTTTTTATTTCACACAATCGATGGTTAACGATTTAGTCTTTTTGTGAAAATCCCACACACCAAGATGCTCAACCTGCTCGGCAGCCCCGAACGTCAAACCCGGCTGTTGAAGTGAGTCATTAGCCATCCCGAGTCCGCGCATATGAATTGGATCAAGATAGACATCATCATTTGACAACTGGAACTCAATTTGATCATACAGAGTGATGCGTGCACCTTTGCCGACCACCAGACTGTCGATTCGATCTTCCCAGTTTACTCCGTGGACATCATTGAGATGGGGTAATTGTACTGGCCCAGAGATGCGGATATGCGCACCAATGTATTGCGGATATTCATACAAATCCACCCAGCACATACGACCACTGGCAGAGCTGTAAGCCATCAGCCAAATCAGGATAATGGCAAAGAGTTGAGATAGTCTTGTATGCGGATAAAATCCTCGTATTCTGTTCATAACGCCCTCCTTCTCTTTCTGCAAGAGAAAACGGGGGCCAACGGTAGTTGGCCTCTTTTTTTAGACACTGAACAGCAATCAATAATTCAACTCTTAATGAAAGAATCGCATTGTCTTAACCAACTGAATTACAGGTAAATACAGAATAGGCAGCCCATCTTTTTTCGCTTATAGCTCAAAAAAAGACGGGCTTGTGTTAACAGTCAGACTAACTTGTGTTGCGTTTCCTGAAATAGACTACCAGTAGCGGCAAATCACTAACCATCAATACAAGTGGAGCTGGTAAAGGCACCGGCGCTGATTGAACATCGTAACGTAATGTTGGACCATCTCCGGCAAGTTGGGCGTTGAATGTCGGGAAAAAAGCAGTGACTGAATTGTCGGTAAAACTCACTGTTGGTGAAATAAATTCGCTTGCCGGTACACCACCAGGATTACTTGGGCTATCAAAAAAACCAGCAACATTACTGGCATTAACATTAAAACTCGCATTGAATTCATCACCAACTATAGAGTTGGCCAAGAACTGTTCTGATGGAAATG
>JAHZJL010000198.1 GCA_022600935.1 Gammaproteobacteria bacterium | reverse complement strand
TGTGTATGCACTGGTGCGCTTTTTGAGCAGAACTGTGCCGTTGATATTCCGCCACAGTATTGTCGCACTATTTACCTTGTCTGTGATGCTGTGGCTAGAACCCTGGTTGGCAGCAACAGGAGTGTTAATGGTGGTCATCCTGGCTGTTCTGGTGTTGTATCACGGTGGCAGGTTACGCCGGGCTTCACGCACCAAACGCGCAAGAGAAGGGGAGGTGGCTGGATTTACCCAAGAGCTAGTCAAAGGCGTCTCTACTGTTCAAGCGCTGACAGCAGAACAACACATCAAACAGCGTTTTCACGCGATTAACCGTACCAGTTTGCGCGCCGGACTGGCTGAAACATCAGAAGCCGTCAACATGGAATGCAATATGCAGATGATTAACGGCTTTGCAGTCGCCTTAATCATGGGAGCGGGTGCGACATTTGTTCTGAAGGGTCAATTGACAGTGGGGGATTTAACTGTGTTCGTTGCCTATATGATCCAGCTACTCAAACCAGTCGAAAAAATCAATGAACTGGCATCTGGCGTGAGTCGGGGCTTGAGTCGGGCTGAAATGTTGGTTGATCTGCTCAATCAACAACCAGCTGTGCAAGATGATCCACACGTAAAGTCGTTATCGCATGGCAAGGGAGTTATTACCTTCCGCTCCGTTGACTTTTCATATCCTCAACAACAAGACGGAGAGAGTGTCCTCGAGGAAATAAACTTTAGTCTGGAACCCGGGCAGTTGACTGTGCTGACTGGCAGCAGTGGCAGCGGTAAAAGCACACTGATTAACCTGCTGTTGCGTCAATTAACGCCAACCTCAGGCTCGATTTTGATTGATGGGCAGGACACGACAACGATTTCCCTGAGCTCATTACGTGCTCAGTTTGCGGTGATGTTGCAACATCACCATTTGTTTTCTGGGAGTTTAAGAGAGGCATTGTGGCTGAACCAGACCATGATTGATGATACTCGCATTTGGCAAACATTATCCAAAGTGGATTTACAAGACATGGTCAAGCAATTGCCAGCAGGCTTGGATACCAGGTTGAATGAAGACGGACAGAATTTTTCAGGTGGGCAACGTGCACGCTTGTCGCTGACGCGGGCGCTGTTATTGGATCGCCCCATCCTAATACTGGATGAACCACTCGCCAATATCGATGCGCAATCGCAAAGTATTATTGTGGGTGCACTGAATCAAATTCGTTTATCCAAAACCTGTTTGGTGGTTTCGCATCAATTGAACTTGATCAATTCTGCCGACCAATTGTTGCGACTTGAAAAAGGGTGCATCATCAGCGATCAATCACAGCCCGACATTCTGCAATCCCGCCAACACAGCAGGCAAACATCTTGAGTACTAGTGTGGATAAGAATGTTTATGATCAATATCGTCAACAGTTGGTACTTGTTAGCTCGGATCAATGGAAATACCGGATCATCGATTATTTAAGCATCCGTTGGCCTGAGTGGAATCAAACCAGCGTTTGGAAGACTTGCTGGAGTCGATTTGATCCGAACAGTCATGATCAACCCTATTTGTCTTTACAACTGCAAGAAAAAGGGTGTTCCCGGCATATTTGTCTGATTGAAATATCATTACAGGAACCTGCCAACGATGGCGGTCTTGTCTTAATCAATGATGATGTGTTGGGGTGGATTAAAATCCGACGGTTTCCGAACGACCCAGTTCTAAGTGCGCTGCCTGCTGTCTTTTCAGAATATAAAGATGATTTTGAGGTGCTACGCTATCGGCCTTACAAACGCTGCACGTTTCGCTATCAAACAACAGGTAGCGCATCACCAGTGTTTGGCAAAATGTTTGCTGATCAGCGTGGTCAGACAATTCATCATGAAAGCCTGGCCTTATGGAAAGCGGCTAATACTGGTCAGTTAAAATTTCAGGTTGCAAAGCCGATGAACTGGGATGCTCATACCAACACTGTATGGCAAACAGCGATCCATGGTAAACCGTTGGTTGATCAATTGTTCAGCAGCGACGGGGAAGTTGTTGCCAAAAGGATTGGTAAAGCTGCAGCGAGCCTTACAACCAGTCAACTGAAGCCGATGCTGTATTTTGATGGTCAGGCACAAATGCAACGCACACAAAAGTATGCGAATGAGCTTACACAACGCTTACCTGTTCTTACAGACAGCTTATCTAATCTACTACATTCACTGAAACACATTCATGCCAAGCATTCGGATCACTCCAGACTTAAGCCGATTCACGGAGCACCACATGCGCATCAATGGCTGGATTGTGGAGAGCAATTAGGCCTAGTCGACTTTGATCGATTTTGCCTTGGTGATCCAGAGCTGGATGCAGCAACGTTTATTGGTGAAATGGATTTCGAAGATCGCAAAATTGTCCCAGTCGACGAGTTAAATGCGGTTTTTCTGGATGCGTATCAAAGTATTGCCGGAAAACTCGATAGCGAGTTATTTCAAGCGTATCGCAGCCATAAACGACTTGCCAAAGCGCTGAAAGCAGCGCGTTCAATTCGCACTAACGGTGCACGTAAAGCCCAACGTCATCTTGCTTTTGCTCACCAAGCATTAAAGGAGACCATGGTATGAAAAAACAACCCTGTTTATTGTTTTATTGTCAGCATTCATTGGGAATGGGGCATTTGATTCGTTCACTGACGCTGGCCAGGCAATTATCATCCAATTTTCGTGTAGTGTTTTTGAATGGTGGCCGTTTACCCAATGCCATTCCAGTCCCAGATCGTATTGAGCTGGTTAATTTGCCCCCATTGGGGATGCAATCTGACGGCCAATTGATTCACTGGCAGGCAGACCATACTTTGATACAAATCAAGATCTTACGCAAACAACGCATACAATCCATTATTGACAAAATTGCACCTGATGTTGTGTTGATAGAGCTGTTTCCTTTCGGACGCAAGAAATTCGCTTTTGAATTATTGCCACTACTGCGTCAGGTTAACCGTCGTCAACCCAAACCTGTTGTGGTTAGCAGTGTAAGAGACATTCTGGTCACACAGCGGGACGATCAACAACATTATGATGACAGGGCACGCTGGCTGGTTGACCGGTACTTCGATGCTGTGCTGGTACACTCAGACCCGCATTTTATGAGGTTGCAAGAGTCATTCAAACCTCGTCAATTATTATCAACGCCGGTCTTTCATACAGGTTTTATTTCGCCTGAACCACAACAAGCTGAATTACAATCGACTCCAGAAAATAGCTTTCAGCGGCATATTATCGTCTCTGCAGGTGGTGGGATTGTTGGTGCTCAGCTATTTCGCTGCATAATTGAAGCGTATCCATTGATACAGCAACAACGCAACATTCCAATTACTCTTGTTGCCGGTCCTTTTTTACCAGAAGCAGACTGGCAGTATCTTCAGGATCAAAGTCAACAACTCACCAATTTATACGTACATCGCTCAGTTCCAGACTTACGAGCATTATTACGCATAGCCAGCGCTTCAATCAGCCAATGTGGCTACAACACAACAATGGATTTACTGGATACCGGAATCCCTTCACTGGTTGTGCCATTTTCTGGACCAGGTGAAAACGAACAACAACGCAGAGCTGACAAGCTGTCAGCTCTGGGGACAATGAGGGTATTAACAGAGCAGCAACTTAAAGCTCCAACACTTGCCGAAAAGACCCTTGAATTACTTGAATTTAAACCCAGTGCAATTCAGTTAAGTTTAGACGGCGCTGAACACTCTAAAACCATTATTGAAACATTGCTAAATAACACCGTTCTCAATGATTCAATAGGGGAGCATCGCCATGACAGCGTGGCTTGACCCTGTGCGCCAGGTGCTGGAGCAGACCCAAAGTCCGGTACAGTGTTTTTTTCGCGATGATGATGCGGGTTGGGATGACCAGGGTTTGTTTGAACTGCTGAATCTGTTTCGCCAGTATGAGGTTCCCATTGATCTTGCAGTAATACCAACGAGCCTGAGCAAGAATCTGATCGGTCGCCTGATGATGCGTATCTACAAACAAGGCCAGCAAATCGGTTTGCATCAACATGGTTACAGTCACACCAATCATCAGATTGAGGGGCGTAAATGCGAGTTTGGTAGCAGTCGTCACCCGGAGGAACAATTCAGCGATATTGTCATTGGACAAGGTATCCTCAAAGAGTCTTTTAATGATTATTTGCAACCGATATTTACTCCACCCTGGAATCGTTGTACCCAGGCCACGGTCGATGTACTTGAGTCACTTGGGTTTAGTGCATTGTCGCGGGATAGCAGCGCTTCACCTCTGCAAATCAGCCAGCTCCGGGAAATACCAGTGCATATTGACTGGTTCTGCAAACGCAAGGGCGTGCGTGTTGATTTCCATGGCATTGGCTTACAAGTGGCCGAACACATTCAACAACACAACACCCTGGGTATTATGTTGCACCATCAGATTACCAACGCAGATGAACGCGTTGTTTTAGCTGAACTGCTGAATTTGCTGAGCACGCATGAATCCATACAATTGTCATTGATGAAGGAAATCTCTGAATGACATTCAGGCACGATCAAAACAATATTTTTGTTTGTCTTTTCCTGTTTATGTTTATGTTTCTGTTTACAAGCCTTGCATACAGCAATGATCTTGAATATCGCAGAGTCAAACTATACGGAGTGTGGGATGGTGCGGCATTTCAGGTCAATAAACTCAGGTACAAATTTGCACGCAAGAATCCTGATCGCGGGCTAATTAGCGGCGTTATTGAAAAAAGTCATCCAAAAAAAAAACGCCTGAGTATTGGCCCGTTCAGAATAGGGATAGCCTGGAATAAACGCACGCAATTTCTTGGTATTACCGAAGACGAACTGGTTGACGGAAAGTCGATCAAAGTGAGTGTGCATTTAAGCGATTACGGTGTTTTGATTGCTGATCGATTGACTCCTGGTCCATCTGATCTGGATCCTGGAGAAGTTCAGATTATCGGTAATATTTCGGATACTCAGACACTTGTAGACGGTTCGACCCGAGCAATGATCCTGGGAACCAATGTCAGCATACCCGAACAGTTAACCAGCGTGTCATTACAACTTATCCGACGTCAGGATGATCGTCGTCCGGAAGATCAACTTTCAGTCCAATTATTTGGAAGACCCTTGGTGATCGGTGGTGAGGTCGGTATTAATTCACGCTTTAGAAAGGATTTAAGACTGGATCCACAGCGCGACGATGATCGTTTGGATCTGACTGCCGACTTTCAGCTTGAACTGTTTTACAAGCTGGCGTCCAACCTGTTTCTATTTGCTGAATTGGGTGGTGGCAGTGATACTGAAATATACCGGCAAGGTGGCCGTGACCGATCAATTACACGTGCACTCGGTCGAGGTGAAACCTGGCTGTTCTGGGGCGATATTGGTGGTGGCGGTTTAAGTTTTCAGATCGGCCGCCAAAATTACCAGGATAGACGTGAATGGTGGTGGGATGAAAACCTTGATTCAATTCGCTTCTATTATAATCAGCCTTTTTTCCATACTGAGCTGGCTGTCGCGCAGGAATTTGCAGTGACGGCTACCGATGAAGGACGGATTGATCCCCAACAGAGGAATGTATTAAGAGCGCTGGGGCGCGCTCGTTGGGAATGGGCGGACAAACAAGTCCTGTCAGTGTTTTTTCTGCACCAGTATGATCATTCTAAAACTGAACGAATAGGTGATTTGGTGACAGAAGAGTATGTTGACGCAAATGATACAACGATGACCTGGGCAGGACTTCGCTCACTCGGCAAACTTGAATTTGATGATATTGGTGAATTTGCTTACTGGATGGATACAGCCTGGGTCGGCGGTAAGGAAATTGAATTTGATCATGAAGACGTGAGTGAAGGTGTGATACGTGTCGAAAGCATTGATCGTCGACATATCCAGGGCTGGGCAGTTGATGTTGGTTTAACCTGGGAAACAGGGTTGCCTCTTAATCCAAGCTTCACATTTGGATACGCGATTGGATCGAGTGATTTCCGCCAAACAGGATTGCATGACAATAATAACCGTTTTAATGGCGTTGACCGTTTCCGCTATTACGGTGAGATATTGCGGCCTGAACTGGCCAATTTGCATATTGGAACTGTTTCAACTGGAATTCCGATGCTGGACAACAGTTCTGTTGAGTTTGTCTATCACTACTATCATCAAGTCAATGCACGTGATGTTATGCGCAGTTCACGAATTTCCGCTGATTTAACCGGAACCAGTGGCGAAATAGGCCATGAATGGGATTTAGTAATCGGATTGGAGGAGTGGCAACATCTTGAGCTGGAATTTGTTGCTGGTATGTTCAGAGCGGGTTCGGCGTATGGTGAGCTGGAAGGTAATTTAGCTTACCTGGTCTTGTTCAAGGCAAATTACAACTTTTAATGAAATGTTCGATTCTTGATAAATGGACTTTGATAAATCTGGTATTAATGGTTTTTGTTAAGAATATCTGTTTATTTTTCGCAGTCTTGAACTTTTCTTTGTTAATTGTCCATTTACTTAATGGCAATGAATATGAATTGTTGAAAGAGGATACCTGCTATGAAAATTACAATTTTTGGTTCAGGTTATGTCGGGTTGGTGACTGGCGCCTGTCTGGCAGAAGTTGGCAATGATGTGGTCTGTATAGATATTGATACGGTAAAAATCGATGCACTGAATAACGGTATGGTTCCGATCCACGAGCCTGGTCTGGATACAATGATTCAGAAAAATGTTGAGCAAGGACG
>JAHZJL010000197.1 GCA_022600935.1 Gammaproteobacteria bacterium | reverse complement strand
GGTAACATGGAAAACGCAGCTTTAATTGCTGATATACAGGGGTTGACAGCGATTGCTGTCGGGCTGATTTTAGGGATGGGTGCTCTAGGTACTGCAATCGGTTTTGGTTTGCTGGGAGGAAAATTTCTTGAAGGAGCGGCAAGACAGCCAGAACTTGTTCCAATGTTGCAAGTAAAAATGTTTATCGTTGCTGGTTTGCTGGATGCTGTCACCATGATTGGTGTTGGTCTGGCATTGTTTTTTACATTCGCGAATCCGTTTGTATCTGCAATTTCCGGTGGCTAGTCAAGACACACAAATCAAAAGTGCAACCTAACCTGAAGGACGCAGAGTAATGAGTATAAATGCCACACTCATTGGGCAGATGATAACCTTTGCGGTATTGATCTGGTTCTCAATGACGTATATCTGGCCTCCGTTGCTGAAGGCATTGGAGGAGCGCGAGAAGAAAATTGCTGACGGGCTAGCTGCTGCTGATAAAGCAAAACAAGAATTGGCAACAGCTGAACAACAAGCACAAGACGCTTATGCCGAAGCCAAGAAAGAAGCTGCAAGTATCGTTGAAATGGCGCGTAAACAGTCTGCTGACATTGTTGCAGAAGCCAAACAAATTGCTCAGCGTGAAGCAGACCGAATCGCTGAAACTGCGCAAGCTGAAATCAGCCGTGAAGTCGAACAGGCAACAGAAACTTTACGAGCTGATGTGTCCCGACTGGCAATCAACGCAGCGCAAAAAATACTGGGTCAGGAAGTAGATGAAGGCAAACATCGGCAGATGTTACAAGATGTTGCCAGTAAACTTGGTTCTGCTTCGTGAGTGCGCAGATCACACTTGCCAGGCCATATGCTAAAGCGATCTTTAACCAGGCCAAACTCTCAGACAAGGTTGAACAATGGTCTGAATGGCTGAATTATCTGGACATACTGACAAGCGATCCCGAAATGGAGATGTTTATACAGTCTCCCAAGAGTAGTAAAGACAAGGTTTCACAAGTTCTGACTGAAATTGCTGAGAAGCATGTCGGAGACCAGGCTAAAAATTTGATAGCACTTTTGACCATGAATAAGAGGCTGTCAATAGTGCCGGATATCGTGGCCCTGTTTGAGCAATACAGAGCGAATGACGAAGGCTCTGTCAATGTTCAGGTAACAGTCCCGTATGGTTTGGAAGATCATGAGCGGAATACCATCGTAACAGCATTACAATCCGCCCTGAACAAGACTATACAACTTGATGCGACTGTCGATGCTTCAATTATCGGGGGTATGATTGTCAGAGCAGGTGATCAGATTATCGATGGTTCAGTATTAGGAAACCTCAATCGACTTGAAAAGATACTCTAATCAGAGTGAGAAAGGAATATGCAATTAAATCCAGCGGAAATTAGCGACATTATCAAACAGAAACTGGAAGGTTTCGATTTTGGTGTTGAACAAAAAACAGAAGGCACAATCGTTAGTATTACCGATGGTATCGTGCGTATCTACGGCTTGTCTGAAGTGATGCAGGGCGAGATGCTGGAGTTTCCCGGCAAGGTTTATGGTTTGGCGTTGAACCTGGAGAGAGATTCGGTTGGTGCTGTTGTGCTGGGTGCCTATGAGCATCTTTCCGAAGGTGATTCGGTTTATTGTACAGGACGTATTCTCGAAGTTCCTGTGGGTCAAGCGCTGCTGGGAAGGGTTGTTGATGCGTTGGGTAATCCGCTTGATGGCAAGGCCGCAATTGAAACAACGGAATCATCGCCGATTGAAAAAATTGCGCCAGGAGTTATTTCCAGGCAATCTGTTGATCAACCATTACAAACCGGGCTGAAGTCAATTGACTCAATGATACCGATTGGCCGCGGTCAGCGTGAATTGATCATTGGTGATCGTCAAACCGGTAAAACAGCAATCGCAATTGACACAATTCTCAATCAGAAAGGCACTGGTGTTAAATGTATTTATGTTGCAATCGGACAAAAGCAGTCGTCTGTGTCAGCCATTGTGCGCAGGTTAGAAGAGGCGGGTGCTATGGAATACACCACAATTGTTGCTGCAACAGCATCTGATCCGGCAGCCTTACAATATGTTGCTCCGTATGCTGGTTGTGCAATGGGTGAATATTTCAGGGATCGTGGTGAAGATGCACTGATCATTTATGACGATTTAACAAAACAAGCATGGGCTTACAGACAAATTTCATTGTTATTACGTCGGCCACCCGGTCGAGAAGCCTATCCGGGTGATATTTTCTATGTCCACTCACGGTTACTGGAGCGTGCTGCTCGAATTAGTGCAGATGCGGTTGAAAAGCTCACCAATGGTGAGGTGAAAGGAAAAACAGGTTCTTTGACAGCATTACCAATTATTGAGACACAAGGTGGCGACGTGTCTGCATTCGTACCGACGAACGTGATTTCAATTACAGATGGCCAGATTTTCCTGGAAACTGACTTGTTTAATGCGGGTATCCGCCCTGCTGTTAATCCAGGGTTGTCGGTGTCTCGTGTCGGTGGTGCTGCACAAACAAAAGTGATCAAGAAACTTGGTGGTGGTGTTCGTTTAGAGCTTGCCCAGTTCAGAGAACTGGCTGCATTTGCCCAGTTTGCATCGGATCTGGACGAAGGGACACGAAAACAAATTGAACGTGGACAGCGTATTACCGAGTTGCTGAAACAACCTCAATATCAACCGCTCACTGTTGGTCAGATTGGCGTGTCACTCTATGCAGTGTCTAATGGTTACCTAGATGGATTTGATGCCAATAAGGCACAAAGTTATGAACAGGCGTTATTGGCTTTTATGAAAAGTGAGCATGGCGATTTGATGAACACTATTGATGAGTCAGG
>JAHZJL010000196.1 GCA_022600935.1 Gammaproteobacteria bacterium | reverse complement strand
GTCGTTCATTCAATTTTGAACTACAAGCCGCTGCTACCGAAAATGCCATCATTTTATCACTGGGCACCAGCCAAAGTTTTGAGCTGGCCAGCGTCGCCCGCTTTCTCAAGTCTGCGACTGTTCGCGAAATCCTGATTCAGGCCATGCTGGATTCACCCATGTTCACTGTGCGCTGGCGCTGGAATGCCACTTGTGCACTGGCCATCAAACGCTTTCAGGGAGGACGTAAAGCTCCACCTTATCTGTTGAGAATGCAAGCAGAAGACCTGGTCAGCAGTATTTTCCCGGATCAGCTCGCCTGTATTGAAAATATTCAGGGTGAACGTGAAATCCCGGACCATCCTCTGGTTGAGCAAACCATTCACGATTGCCTGACTGAGGCAATGAACCTCGAGCGATTGATCGAATTGCTCACATCCCTTGAAGACGGCTCTATTGCAGTCATTGCCAGAGACCTGATTGAACCATCTCCATTAGCTGCTGAAATTCTGACTGCAGCCAATTACGCTTTTCTGGACGATGCTCCGGCAGAAGAGCGCCGCACTCGTGCCGTCAACACCAAACCCTGGCTGGATCCTGCACAAGCAACTGATTTGGCTCATGTTAATCCGGATTCCATCAAACACGCTGTTCAACAACGCAAACCCCCTATACGAACCGCTGATGAGTGTTGTGATTTGCTGGATCAACTTGGTTTTCTATCCATTCCTGCGGAACTCGACGGTGATTTTACAATCATGTTCGATATATTGCTCGGCCAAGGCCGAGCAACGCGATTGATACAGTCCGATCAAGCACAAATGTTCTGGGTCAGCGCTCAGCGTTTGCATGAAATGCGCACCATACACCCCGACTATCAGTGTTCCCCTGAGTTAATACTGCCCAAAGAGCTGATTGATGAAACACCGTCCCGGGAAACAGCCATCGTCAATGTGTTACGCAGCAGACTGACTCACAGCATACCCATGAGTACCGAGGAATTAGCACAACTGTTGGATATCAGTGTCTCAGATGTGGAAGTCGCTTTACTGCATCTTGAAAATGAAGGTACAGTCCTGCGCGGGAAATGGCTGCCAAAGTCTCGCGATGAACAACCTCAACACACTGATCAAAATCAGTCAGATCATCATATTCAATGGTGTGAACGCACGCTGTTAGCCAATAGCCACCACCAATCGATCCGTCAACAGCGCCAATCAGTTGAACCAGTCAGCTCTCAGGAATATTATCGCTTTCTGTTTGACTGGCAGCATCTCACCAGATCAAAACAGTTACAGGGAGCTGAGGCAATCGGTGCCGTACTGGATCAGTTACAAGGGTATCCAGCTCCTATCTGTGTCTGGCAAAAACATTTGATTCACAACCGCATTAAAGACTTGAGTGATTTACAATTCTGGCTGGATGCGCTGGTCTCTTCCGGACAATACCTGTGGCTGAGACTGGATAACCCCAATGGCTCGCAAACGCTCACACAAACCACGCCAATTACATTTATTCCTCGCCATGCACTGAGCCACTGGCAGTCATGCACAAAAACACAAGAATTGCCGCAAACGTCTGCCAGCGCCCAGCGTCTGGCTGATATTCTAAAGGACAGTGGCGCATTGTTTTATGACGAACTTCAGTCACGCAGCGGATATTTGAAAAGCCAGTTTGATGACTCGATTAGAGAACTGGTTACATTGGGGCTGGTCAGTTGCGATTTATACTCCGGCCTGACTCATCTATTCAATAAGCCTGCGTCACGTCGTAAACGTCTTAAAAACAGTTTTACTGGTGGTGGACGCTGGAGTCTGATTCATACACTCGAGCATGAATCAATACAAACCAGCAACAGTGATCATGACACAGCAATGCGTTATCTGGCGTTATGTCTGCTGAAACGTTATGGAATAATTTTCAAGAACATTCTGACAAGAGAACACTGCTCAGGCCTTTGGCAATCCATGTTACCAGTACTGAAGCGCATGGAATGGAGTGGAGAAATCCGCAGTGGACGTTTTATCAATGGTCAGTTCGGACAGCAATTTGCTCTGCCTGAAGCCGTCCAACAATTAAACAAAATGAGACAATCCAAACCCTGTGATGAAGCAATTATTATTAATGCCACAGATCCACTTAATCTGGTTGGCATCATTACTCCAGGTGAAAAAATCAGTGCCCATGCCGGTAACAGAATTCTGTTTCAAAATGGTCAAGCGATTGCTTACCTGGCTTCTGAATCCGTTGTCTTTCTCACAAACGTTGAAAAGGACAAACACTGGACGATCAAAAAACAACTGATTCAGCAGTACGGACTCATGAATACCCAACACCAACCCTTGATATAATTGTTTGCAAACCAACAGACCGGAACTCATTTTCTAACCCGACGCTTTGCTCACTGAGATATAATACGCTGTTTTTACAATAAACTTACAGATCAGGACATTACAGCAATATGGAAATTAATCAGATTAATGCATTGATGCAAGACTTGAAAGAACGCACCGAGTCACTTAGGGGGTATCTTTGACTTCGAAACCAGAAATGAACGATTAGTCGAGATTTTAAGAGAGCTGGAAGACCCTAAAATCTGGGAAAACCATGAGCAAGCTCAAGCCCTGGGCCGGGAGCGCGGCCAGCTTGAACAGATCGTCAACACCATTGTGGATATTGAGCAAGGACTGAATGATTCTAAAGAATTGATCACTCTGGCACTGGAAGAAAATGATGAGGAATCGGTTACTGAAGTCGTTAATGACTTGTCAGACATCGAGAAAAAAGTTGAAACACTCGAATTCCAGCGGATGTTTTCAGGAGAAATGGATACCAGCAATGTGTTTCTCGATATCCAATCCGGATCTGGCGGCACCGAAGCCCAGGACTGGGCAGATATGTTACTGCGAATGTATTTACGCTGGGGAGAACGAAAAGGTTTTAAAACTGAACTGATCGAAGTCTCACCCGGCGAAGTTGCCGGCATCAAAAGCGCCACAATTAAATTTGATGGCGAGTATGCTTTCGGCTGGTTACGCACTGAAACCGGTGTGCATCGACTTGTCAGAAAATCACCTTTTGATTCCGGTAATCGACGTCATACCTCATTTGCTGCCGTATTCTGCTCGCCTGAAATCGATGATGATATTGATATCGATATCAATCCAGCCGATTTACGGATTGATGTTTACCGAGCCAGCGGAGCCGGTGGGCAACACGTTAACCGGACTGAATCAGCGGTTCGAATTACTCACTTGCCAACCAATACAGTCGTGCAATGTCAGAATGATCGTTCACAGCACAAAAACAAGGCGACGGCCATGAAACAGCTCAAAGCAAAATTGTATGAACTGGAACTGCAAAAACGCAGCAGCGAGCAACAGGAATTGGAAGACAGTAAATCTGACATCGGCTGGGGCAGCCAGATCCGGTCATATGTGCTGGACCAGTCCAGAATCAAGGATTTGCGCACAAGCGTGGAAACCGGCAATACCCAGGCCGTTCTGGATGGCGACCTCGATCAATTCATCGAGGCCAGTTTAAAAGCAGGGTTATAAACTCGATTGTTTTATCACTCACCTGGTGAAGCTGTCGCTGATAGTTCTCTCAAGCCTTTTCACAAATTACACAGAATTTCTCTTTGTGAAAAGGCTTGAAAGTCAAGTTTCAACACCATTTTTTTCCATCTTCTTGTTTCAGCCTTTTAAGCGTAAATATATTGATGTCCACACCTGCCTCTAGTGATTCTTTTTCAATGACTTTTTTAATCTCACATACAGATTCGTAATTGCATCCTTATTGATTTCTGTCTGATCAGACACATCATGCTCGACAATAATCTGCGATTGCAATTCCTTTTTATGTTCAGCTGTTAATTGTTGTACGATACCGGGCCTTGCCTCTTCAAAGGATAATTGTCTTTCAGGTCTTTTATCGAACAACTTGATGATATGATAACCATACTTGGTTTTTATTACCTCGCTTATATCACCAGGTTGAGCAAGATTAAATGCCGTTTTTTCAAAAGGCTTTATCATCTGGCCTCTTTTAACCCACCCCAGATCACCTTCACTGCCAGAACTGGAGTCTTGCGAATAACTCACCGCCAGTTTGGCAAAATCTTGTCCTTGTTTAGCTTTTTTGAACACCTCTTCAGCTTTGGCTAACGAATCTTCAGCCGTATTTTTTGCATCAATTCGAAATAAAATATGTGAGATTCTGATCTGCTCAGGTTCTTTGTAGTCTTCTTGATTACCTAAATAACGCTCCCTGGCTAACTCACTGAAATCAGGAATGTCTTTGATTGACATCAAATTTTCTACAGCTGCATTTGCCAACAACCTGTTTTTATAA
Organism: Gammaproteobacteria bacterium; assembly: GCA_022600935.1. Classification (GTDB taxonomy): domain Bacteria; phylum Pseudomonadota; class Gammaproteobacteria; order Methylococcales; family DRLZ01; genus DRLZ01. The sequence goes on along the minus strand of JAHZJL010000196.1, from coordinate 581 downwards.
TCCGTGATTTTTGCCAATAGTATCGGATCTTCATCCAGGCTATTTTTTTTCGCATGATTAACCAGTTGTTTTCTTAGATATTGGTTATTGGCAAAACTCATAAACATATCACCATTACCAAGAATGGAATGTTTAGCATCAATAGGTGCTGCTCTGATTGCCGTCTCCAAATCCTCTTGTGTAACGACAACTCCAGTTGGCGAGCGCATTAAATAATCAGCGTTTTGCTCAGTCAGCTTCTTGACTGCTTGTTTGTTAGAATTACAACCAGCCACAATACAACAACTCATAATCAATAAAATACACCGCATCCCATTTCCTCCTTTTAAGCAGCGGCCGAAAACATTCACGTTAAAACAATAATGACTCTACATAGAGTGTTGAATCAATTTTTTGGTTCACCGTAATCACGCTATTATATCAACACAATTCAACAACCAATCCTGTTTACAGATTATTGACAACCACATCCACCACGTAATTTCCTATAAAACACAATTTTCGGCAATTTTTGATTCAATGTCGTGCTAGATTCTGGCGCATTTTTAACTGACAGTTGCATAGATACGGTAGAATTTACT
>JAHZJL010000195.1 GCA_022600935.1 Gammaproteobacteria bacterium | reverse complement strand
TTCCCCTTTAAACACCACAACCCCACAAATGGTGGCTTCTTCCTTAATCGCCATAATCCGATCTGGCCAATCTGGATTCAATGCTTTCAGGAATTGCTGATTGTTTTCCACAATCAGTTGTTTGAATGTCGCTTGATTGGAACCATTGAGCTGCACCACCACGAATTTCCCATGCACCGCCTCAACATCAGGATCGACAAAGATTAAATCCCCATCGGTAAATTTAGGTTCCATACTGGAACCCTGAACCCGTAACACAAAAGAGCGTGGACTGCATTTGACCGGGCACGGATAGTATTCCAGAACCTCCAGCGGCTGATCATTGCTGCTAATTTCAGTCCAGTTACCTGCCTGAACCCAGTTAATTAACGGTAATTGCCGATGGATTGTGGGTCCTTTTAGTGTATTGGGTTGGTTCTGCGGTTCATGGGGTTCATCCATCCAACCGAGTGGTTTCCCCATGCCGGTTTCCAGTTTGACTGCTAAGACATCTCCAATCCCGCGCGGTGTCCCGCTCTCAGTGTTGCGTTGACGGCGAACTTGACTCAGGTAAGAGCTATTGGTATCGGCAAGTTTCGCAAGCTTCTCTGCAGAGCCCGCTTCGATAATCAAACGTTCCAGATTCTCCAGTCGATAGCGTTGTAATTTTCGAGACATGGGTGCAGTGTATCATAAAATTTATCAGTATGATAATAATAAATCCCAGCAAATGGCTTGATTAATATATAGCACAGTGCTAATTTGTTGCGCATGACACTGAAAGACTTTCTCAAATTCGCTACCAAACACGAGCGTGTTGATGTGGCTGTCGTGTGCAACGATTCAATTGGCTATTTGTATCAACTAGCCGGTGGTCATCGATTAGCCAGTCCGCATTTAGCCATGCAAATCGAGCACATGACGCAACACATTGCACAAACCAGCCAAGGTCGCTTGGAAATGGTCCCTCGACAGACATTGGTGCGTCATCCCGAGATCTTTAATGGTCTGGACTCATGAACTCGCATCATGTTGAATTTCGTTACCAAGTCATTCGTTACTTGGTGACCCTGGTATCCAATGGTGATTTCGAACACTTGCAACAACTGGGTCTCAATGCCACCCATCATGCGGCTTTAAGTCGATTGAATTGTGGGGATTTAGAGCGCATCGCCCATCATATTCCTAATCACTTGTTTCAACTCAGCATCAATCCCCAACAACTCGACCGTGTTTTGTGTTGTTGTCAACATCACCAATCTGATCGCGTGTTGGTTGAACACTTACTCAACGCCGGAGCATCCGCACCAGTGCTGAATCGGTTGTACGGCTTAACCAGTGCAGATGTCGCCCGATTACGCCAACAATTACACATCCCACTGGTTCAAGGCCGACCCAGAGTCCTGAGTGATTCGGAACAAGACCATGTGTATCGACTCTGGCAGACCTCCAATCAACCCACCCTGGCAGAAAAGCTCCTACATCTTCATCAACACACAACCATCCCGATCCGATCAATTTGGCCGTATGTGACTGATTGGTTTTTAAATTCAAACAACACGTTTTAGTGAGGTCACACGATGAACGATTACCGCGCAATTCAAGCCGCCATTCAACGCATGGCAACACATGACCAACCAGATAAAGATGCCCTTGTGTATGTGGGACATCAACATGATGCTATTCCGCGTGCCATCTGGTATGACCCGGCACTTCAAGCCATTGATGTCCGGGCCCTGGGATTGATCAGAACACAACTGGATAGGAATCAATCCGTATCACTGTCGTTACATACGGTATTGAAAAAACAACTGGGTTATTCCAAAACCACGGTGTCTTGCATCCTCTGTGGGTTGCGGCTTAGTCGCTGGATTACCTATTGCCAAACACTACGCAATGCAGCAGGTCACCCACTGGGTCATGTTTACGCAATCCATGATCATGCGTTATCAGTCACTGAAACATTAGCCTTGGATCCCAACTACATGGAGTTTGTCGTGCGCCAACAACAGCATATACGCGCTCATATTCGACAATTGGCACGATCCATTTTGGGTGACGATCAAGCCAAAGTCTACAATGTGGACTTAGGCAATCCCCAAGTCCACAATCTAGACTTAGGGCAAGCCAAGGTCCACAATGTGGACTTAGGAGTGATTTCAAAAGCCCCTAAAAATCAATCTGATACAGCCAAGGTCCACAATGTGGACTTAGGCTTAACGCTATGTAGTAGTAGTTTATATAAAACTACTACATGTAAAAACCCGCGCGCGCGTGAGAACGATTTTCACTTCCCTCCCAGCTTCACATCTGCTGAAATTATCCTGGCCTTGAGCAGACTGGATCAATTGCCAGATGAACTGCGCCAACCGTTTCTGGATGAAACCGCCGCTCAAATCGAACGCAAACGCCAGACCCAGAACCCGATTCGCAACCCTATCGGGTATCTGGACTGGTTATGCAGTGAGTACAGCCAAGGTAATAATCGCCTGACCAGCTTGTCAGTGCGTTATCAGGAGCAGCGTGAACAGCAACAAACCATCGAGCAGGTTGCACAACGATCCATCGAGCAGTTTGAGACTGAGAGGCGACAACATGAGCAAGAGATACGACAAGAAACACAGTCAACACCCCAAAAAACAGACCGAAACAACCGATGGAAGAATTTAAAACTGTAACGCTCAGGCGTGATGGCGAACCCGTCATTTGCACACAAAATCCAAACAACCCGACCCAATGACCACAGTGAATGCCAATATTCCAGAACTGATGGATTCAAGTAAACTCACACCACCAATTCCCGGTGTGTTGCGAAGCGATACCAGCCTGACGCTCCATACTCACTATGCGCTGGCATTTGTGACCGGTCGACAACGACAAGAGAGTCAACAGCGCAACGCGATTCCAGGATTACTGGCATTTGCCAAACGCACCCGATTATTATGGCAATCAACCCAGGCTGATGATCCCTATGCCGATTGGCAATTGCTCATCATCGA
>JAHZJL010000194.1 GCA_022600935.1 Gammaproteobacteria bacterium | reverse complement strand
GTCAGTCTTATCAACCAGCAGTGTTGAGCTGGCAAAAACCCGCGAAATATGCTGGTCTGAGGTGCTGTTTTCGATGCTGACAATTTTTCCGGAATCCTTGCCGTATTCATAATATATCTTGATTTTATTGTTGGACTCAATCAACACAACGCTTGTCGTCAGGCAATCGATGACATTGCTTAATCGTGTGATGGTGATCTTGATAATTTCTTTGAGCTTGATATTGGATAAAATCAACCGGTCAATTTCAGACAAGGTTTTTAATACTTCGACAGAATTTTCCAGTTTGGCGCTCATGGTGTTAAATGAATGAGCCAATGAGCCAAATTCATCATCTCCCCTGACCCGTACCTTGTGTTTGAAATCGTTGTTGGAGATGCGTTTAACACCTTCCATCAGATCTTCCAGCGGAATCATATTGCGCCGTATTAACAGCAAGCTGAAGAAGATAATGACAGCTATTGTCAATGCAGTCACGAACCAGAATATTTTCTTGAGAAACTGGGATGTCCTGGTTGCCTGTAATGTATCTGAAATTGAGAAAATAGTGATGTCAGACGTGAAAAATCGGGAATCCAGAAACAAATCCCAGGATGAAACATAAACATTCTGTTCTGTTGAATCGAAGTTGTCCAGCAGGCCAGCCAGTTGGTTTTGATTGAGAAAACTGCTGATGGTTGATGCGAGAGATGGTTGGGTGCAAAACAACAAACCAGCATCAACATGTCTGGTACAAATACCGATTTTATAATCGATATTTTCAGACAATCCCCAGAGATAATTACTGTCCAACAGACCAGCGGTAATTTGTGTCCCTCTTTGAGTATTGTCTAATCTGGAGTTTAACAGCCAAATCTGCGGTGCCGTGCGATTGTTATTGCTGATGATGATGACAGATTCACCGTTATTGAGTCGGTGTTTTTGTTGTTCCAACAACTCAGGTAACTTATGACCTGGCCCATGAATTGTGCGGATGGCTTGATCCGCATTGATGATATTGATGGATTGAAAATACTCAAACAAATTGTTATCGGTGCCGGGGATTGAATAATGTGCGCCATCAGAATAGATTGAACCGATAAAATCCAGTTTTTGTTCAGCCAGAATCAGTCGTTCGAGAAGGGACAAACCGTAGCGTTTCGCTTCCTGTCGAAGTTGATATTTCGAAATATCGGTAATCAGTGTATCGACCTGGTTGAACGAAAAAAAAGCAAGCATGCATATGGGTAACAACGATGCAACCAGCAACAGACTGAAAATCCGTTTGGCAACCTTGCTTTTTAAAAATGATAATTCAATGTTCACGATAGTAACAATTCTCAATAGTCTTCAGCGACACCAATGAACTTTCCGTTATTGGCGCGAATGATGTCATCACGGCTGTGTTTGGCAGTGAGTGGTGATACACTTCGTCCATCAGGTCCCATGCTATACAGGTCAAAGTCACTATTAATTGGAACCAGGTTTTTATCCTTACGGAATTTACCCTTACCTTTCACATTGTCAAAATTTAGAAACTGATAAGGGTTTCCCCAGGGGTCCAGCTTGGAAAATCCGAGTTCATTCAAGTCATCCGGATACCGATTATTGATCAGACGATATCGTTCAATATCCATTTCAATTTCGCGGATATCCGTCATGGCAGCCGAATTTTCACTGTTTTTATGAATAAATTGATATCCTGGGATGGCAATCAACATGGTAATTGACAAAATTGACAGAGCGACCAACAGCTCGAGCAAACTCACTCCATTTTTAAAATGTAATGGAATCAATTGGTTCGTTGCAGTTGCCATGATGATCAGTAATGAATGGTAGACTCGATGATAAAAAATTCAATAAATTAATAACTTAGCTATAATTGCAATGGATTGTAGACAAGCTTAGGGATAACCCGGGTAAAGTTATCGATACCTAGAGTATAGACTTGAGCAATCGATAAAAAAAATAACAAATTAATGATTTATCCGATTTTGTGATTGGCCTAGCAATAATGTTTATGCCTGTTCATACCGGACAAATTTTGATTTACACATTTATTGAGTGCAGGTCTTGGCGCAAATAACTAATTAGAATTCGATTGTTTCAGTGCTTTCAATGTGTCAGGCAAGCAATCTGTATGATTGCAGGCAACAATTTTTTACTAGAATATTTTTTAACAAAAATATAATAATTTCAGTAGCTTAATTTAGATTATTGTCTGTACAATCAGATTGGCTGCACAGTCAACTGTGTTTAGACTTTGTGCGGTTAATAGGATATATCCCATGATTCATTTCGGACTTTAATATCAAGTCTTGATAACCCTCTATTAATTCATAACAATTATGTTAGTTTACTGTCTCCAGGTCTTTTTAAAATTGATGAACACCACGAGTTTTCCGCAAGCCATTGTTTATTTTGTATTTATTGGGGTGCTCAATCCGGTATTTGCAGAAATGACATCTGCAGATACAACATCTGAAGTTGTCGGGACGACCATTACCAAGAGAGACAGTGACTTAAATCATGAGAAACAGCTAGATCCTCAATTAAATAACAGCACAGATCTGAAAAACGATATGAGCCATGCTCAGAATGCAATGGAGCAAGGCAACACTGGTGACATGCAACAAGCGGACACGGTCATCGATACACCTGTCATGGGTAACATTCCCGTACCTTGCAGCGATATTCAGCAACAATCTAAAATTGAGACTGATCACCTTGATTGTATTAAAACCGATCAGCCAATGGAAGTTGAACGTATTAGCGAGCCAGTCGATTTTAAATTTTTAGGTGATGTCATCCCCAGAGGGGAGAAGAAGCGTCTTGCCTGGAGTGCCGGGCAATCATTTGCCGGGCGCAGTATCGATACTCCGGTTGTGGTGATTCGCGGTATCTATCCCGGTCCCAAGTTATGTTTGACTGCAGCAGTACACGGCGATGAATTGAATGGCGTGGAAATTGTTCTGAGACTGGTTAACAGCATTAAACCCAAAGAGCTTAGAGGAACGCTTATCGCAGTTCCAATCGTCAATATTCTTGGATTGACGAGAAATTCGAGATATTTGCCAGACCGGCGCGATTTGAACCGTTATTTCCCGGGTAATGTCCGCGGTAGTGCGGCTTCCAGAATCGCGCATGCCTTTTTCCACCAGGTCATCACACATTGTGATTATCTCGTTGATTTTCATACCGGTTCCGGTAAACGGACCAATCTACCACAGCTCAGAGCTGACTTGAATGACCCCGATGTCTATCAGTTTACCCAGAATTTTGGCGCAACTGTGGTCATGCATCATAGCGGGAATCCTGGAATGTTGAGAAAAGCGGCCATCGATGCCGGGATCCCGGCAGTGACATTTGAGTTGGGTGAACCTGGAACACTCCAGATTAAGCATGTCGAGTACGGAATCGCAGCGATTGAAACATTAATGGCAAAGCTGGATATGTTGAAGCGCTTTCGACTCTGGTCGGAACCACAGCCGCGTTATTATAACTCGACCTGGATTCGTACTGATTATGGAGGTGTGTTGATTTCTAAGATCAAACTTGGTGATTCAGTTGCTCAGAATGATCTTCTGGGCTGGATCAGTAACCCCATCAGTAATGAAAGAACGCCAATACATGCTAATGTCGGTGGCCGGATCCTGGGTATGGCGCTCAATCAATTTGTTCTGCCAGGGTTTGCCGCCTACCATATCGGCGTTGATGCCAGCAAATCCTTGGTCAGTCAGCAATTTAATGAACTGGTCAATGGTGATACGGAACAGGAGCCAAAATTGGTTCCCATCACTCATGATGCAGCGTCTATATTTCAAACCAGTAAACCTGAACTGAGTCAGGTACCAGATCCTGATGAACCTTTGGAGTAGTTTGTTTTTAATGAGCCTGTAACCAATGGTTCGAACAATCACAAGGTTGTGTAACTGTTGATGTTAACTTGTCTTGTTCAAGGCCTCTTGTAAAGCATCTCCGAATGTACCCTGTTGATTGTTGCGGGCAGGTTGTTGTTTAGGGCGTCGGGTGGATTTCTTTTCATGCTCACCTTGAGCAGGTTTGGAGGGTTTTTCTGCAGTTTGCCTGGAGCGCATGGTTAATGCAATGCGTTGGCGTTTGAGGTCAACGTCGAGCACTGTGACCTTGACGATATCTCCGGTTTGTACAATCTGGTTCGGGTCTTTGACAAAGTGATCGGCAAGCTGAGAAATATGAACCAGACCGTCCTGGTGGACGCCAATGTCGACAAATGCGCCAAAATTGGTCACGTTAGTGACGATGCCTTGCAGTGTCATGCCTTCTGTTAAATCACTTGGTTTCTCGATGCCTTCAGAAAACGTGGCTGTTTTAAACGACTGTCTGGGGTCGCGACCGGGTTTTTCCAGTTCCGCAATAATATCCTGTACAGTTGGCAAGCCAAACGTTTCAGAAGTGAACTCATTTGCATTCAGCTTGCTTAGAGTAGATTTGTCTCCGATTAAATCAGCAATCTGTTTACCGGTTTTCTCTGCAATCTCATCGACCAGTGAATACGCTTCAGGATGGACGGCTGATCCATCCAGGCAGTGCTCTGCATTGTTGATGCGCAGAAATCCGGCAGCCAGCTCAAATGCTTTTTCACCAAGCCGGGGAACTTTCTTCAGGGTTTTCCGATTGTTGAATGCGCCGTTATCATTTCGATATTGAACGATATTGCTGGCCAGTGTTTGTGTGAGTCCGGATACCGATTTGAGTAATGGTACTGAAGCTGTATTGATATCGACTCCAACAGCATTGACGCAGTCCTCGACAACATGGTCCAGCACCCGGGACAGGTTGACCTGGTTGACATCGTGCTGGTATTGTCCGACACCAATCGATTTCGGCTCAATTTTGACCAGTTCCGCAAGCGGGTCTTGTAAGCGCCGCGCAATGGACACAGCGCCACGTAACGAGACATCCATATCTGGCAGTTCGTTACTGGCAAGTTGTGATGCCGAATACACGGATGCGCCAGCCTCTGAAACCATAAGCTTTGTTAGCTTGAGGTCCGGGTTGCGTTGAATCAATTCGGAAGCCAGCTGGTCAGTTTCCCTTGATGCCGTGCCGTTTCCAATTGCGATCAGTTCAACTGAATAGTGTTGACATAAGCGGGTTAATGTTGCCAGTGATTGATCCCACTGTTTTCTGGGTGGATGCGGGTAGATTGTTTCGGTGGCAACTGGTTTTCCGGTATTATCAACCACAGCGACTTTTACACCGGTACGCAGTCCCGGATCGAGTCCCAGTGTACACCGTGTCCCGGCAGGCGCAGAGAGTAAACACGCACGCAGGTTTTTGGAAAAAACCTGCATCGCTTCGTGTTCAGCGTTTTCCCGCAAGCGCCGAATCAAGTCGAGTTTGATGCGGGTGAATAACTTGATGCGCCAGGCTAAGCGGGCTGTTTCCTGTAACCAGTTTTGCTGTGTAGATTGAAATTGAGTCAGATTCAGCTCGGACTCGATAAGTTGCAGATAGGCGGAATCTGCGGACTCCCCTTCAGCCGGGAGCAGGTCGACTTGTATACATTGCAGGCGCTGGCCACGTAAAATTGCCAGAGCTCGATGAGAAGGTATCGTCGTCAAACGTTCAGAGTAATCGAAATAATCCTTGAATTTGAGACTTTCCTGTTGTTCGTTGTCGCTGCCAGTTGTTTTGAGAATACCATTTTTCCAGACTTTATCACGTAAAGTTTCCAGTAACTCGGCATTTTCAGACAATTGCTCCATAATGATTTGCCTGGCGCCTTGCAAGGCATCTTCGCCGGTTTGGATGTTGTGATCAGGATTGATATAGGTTTCCGCCAGTTGCAGAGGATTGACATCAAGTCTGCTATCAAGCAAAGCAGTTGCCAGGGGTTCGAGACCCGCTTCACGTGCGATTTGTGCTTTGGTGCGACGTTTGGGTTTGAAGGGTAAATACAAGTCTTCGAGCTTGGTTTTGCTCAGTGTTGTTGCAATTGAATGTTGCAACTCATCAGTCAGTTTACCTTGTTGTCTGATTGAATCCAGAATGACGTCTCGACGCTGTTCAAGTTCTCTTAAATAAATCAGGCGCGACTCCAGCGCTCTTAACTGGTTGTCATCCAGTCCCCCGGTGCGTTCTTTTCGATAACGTGCAATGAAGGGGACAGTTGCACCATCGTCAAGTAAAATGACGGTGTTATTCACCTGCTGGGTGTTTATTGAAAGTTCCTTGGCGATCTGAGTAATAATATCCATAGATTCGGTAATGATAACAATGACGGGAGAGTGCTAATGGTACGTTTTGGGCAATCAAATAACCAGTATCAATATGTAGTGATTATTTTCGCTTTAATCTGCTTCGGCTGGTTATTCTATTTGCTGAGTCCGGTTTTATCACCTTTTTTATTCAGTGCGTTGCTGGCGTACTTGTTTGATCCGCTGGCAGATCAGCTGGAGAATCGCAAGCTGTCTCGCACATTATCGGTGGTTGTGGTGTTTGCAACCATCGTCCTGCTCATCACTGCGGTATTGCTTTGGCTGGTTCCTGCGCTGGAAAAGGAAATCACCAAGCTATTGAAAAACCTTCCGGGATATATCATCACTATCAGAAACTGGGTATTGCCCTGGCTGGAAGCACGATTTGGTTTACAAGCGGAAATTCTGGATACCAGCCAGTTGATTGAGCTATTGAAAGCACATTGGCAACAAGCAGGCGGAATTGCATCGGCAATCGTTGCCTCAGTATCCAAATCCGGTATTGCTATCGCATCCGGGTTGATGAATGTATTGATTATTCCAGTCGTCACGTTCTATTTGTTAAGAGATTGGGATGTGCTGGTTGAAGAAATCCGGCAATTGTTACCCAGAAACAGGGTAGGGATCATCAGTCGTTTGACCAGAGAGGCTGATCAGGTTCTTGGGGCATTTTTACGTGGTCAGTTTTCAGTCATGATTGCTTTGGGGATATTCTACAGTCTGGGCTTATCGTTGGTCGGTCTAGATTATGCGTTTTTAATTGGTATGATTTCCGGGTTGATCAGCTTTATTCCATATCTGGGGTCGGCAGTGGGTCTTGTGCTGTCTACGCTTGCCGCTGCGGTTCAATATCAGGACTGGACTCATGTGTTGTTTGCTGCCGGCGTGTTTGGTCTGGGGCAATTACTGGAAGGCTTTGTGTTTACTCCGTTAATGGTCGGCAATAAAGTCGGATTGCATCCTGTGACTGTCATTTTTGCCATTATGGCTGGGGGGCAATTGTTCGGTTTTGCCGGTGTGTTGCTCGGTTTGCCTGTAGCCTCTGTGCTCATGGTACTGGTGCGCCATGGGCATGAACTCTATAAGTCCAGCAACTTCTATAATGAGTATGTTGCTGAAGAAGGACATGCTGAGATTGATGAGCAGGACAATTTTCGGGACGATATGATTGAAGATGAAATGGACCAGTAATGAATACAAGGCAAATAACGATCTAATTTTTGCCGCGGCTGGCTTTTTCTTCAAGACCGGATAAACCGAAACGTCGCCCGAGTTCTTCAAGTACATCATCTGGCGACAGATTCTGATGGCTCAGCAACACCAGGCTGTGAAACCAGAGGTCAGCGACTTCATAGACGATTTTATCTGCGTCGCCATCTTTGGCTGCCATCACCGTTTCGGTGGCTTCCTCGCCTATTTTTTTTAGAATGGCATCCAGCCCTTTTGCATAGAGACTGGAGACATAAGAGCTGTCAGGGTCGGCAGTTTTACGCTGTTCGAGAACGTCGGCAAGTTGATCCAGAATTGAGTTCATTGACTGCAGATTAGATACGGTGTTATGTCTTAGAGGAGTAGATCGATTGCGGGTCTTTTAAAACCGGATCAACAGCCTGCCATTCATCGTTTTGCAACTGATGGAAAAAACAATGTCTGCGCCCGGTATGGCAGGCAATTCCACCAACTTGTTCAACTTTCAATAAAATGACATCGGCATCACAGTCGAGACGGATTTCCTTGATATTCTGCTGATGACCGGATTCTTCGCCTTTATGCCAGAGTTTCTGGCGTGATCTTGACCAATACACGGAATGACCAGTTTCCTGACTCAATCGCAGTGCCTCGCGGTTCATCCAGGCCACCATGAGTACGTCATTGGTTTGCCAGTCCTGGGCAATGACCGGAACCAGTCCGTCAGCAGTCCAGCAGATGTTATCCAGCCATTGTTCACTCATTCCAGTCGCATCTCGATATTCTGCTCAGCCATGAATTGCTTGGCTTCCAGAATTGAATATTCGCCAAAATGAAAGATACTTGCGGCAAGCACAGCGTCCGCTTTGCCGATCTTGACACCATCTGCCAGATGTTGAAGATTGCCGACTCCCCCGGAAGCGATCACCGGAACATTGACAGCATCACTGATTGCCCGGGTCAGTTGCAGGTCGAAACCGCTTTTTGTTCCGTCACGGTCCATGCTGGTCAGGAGAATTTCACCAGCTCCGAATTCAACCATTTTCACAGCCCATTGAATGGCATCAATTCCGGTCGCTTTGCGCCCACCATGAGTAAAAATTTCCCATGCGGGTTGTTGATTCTCAGCAGAGATTTGTTTGGCATCGATGGCAACCACAATACATTGTGAGCCAAACCGGTTTGCAGCCTGTTTGACGAATTCGGGATCGAACACTGCGGCGGTATTGATGCCGACTTTATCAGCGCCAGCATTGAGCATACGTCTGATATCTTCCAGTTTGCGTATGCCTCCACCAACGGTGAGCGGGATAAACACTTCTCCGGCGACTTGTTCAACCACATGCACCATGGTCTCACGGTTACCTGAACTGGCGGTGATATCCAGAAAAGTCAGTTCATCGGCGCCTTCACGATCATAACGCCTGGCAATTTCAACCGGGTCTCCGGCATCTCGAATATCGACAAACCGGACGCCTTTGACAACCCGGCCTGCATCGACATCCAGGCAGGGGATGATTCGTTTTGCCAGTGCCATGAATTAAAAATATTCGTTTGAGTTGAATTCAGCAGCCAGTTTGATGCCTTCGCCCAGATCAAGCTTTCCTTCGTAAATCGCTCTTCCGGTGATGGCGCCTATAACGCCGTCATTGGCTATCGGGCGCAGGGATTCGACATCGTCAAGACTGCTGATGCCGCCCGAGGCAATCACTGGAATTCTTATTTCACGAGCAAGACGACCGGTTGCTTCAACGTTAATTCCACCCATCATGCCGTCCCGACTGATATCGGTGTAGATGATCGCTTCCACCCCGGCCAGTTCAAATTGCTGAGCCAGGTCAATAACATCGTGATTGGAAAGCTTCGACCAACCGTCAACAGCGACTTTGCCGTTTTTGGCATCCAGACCTACGATGATGTGACCAGGAAATTCGCTGGCAACATTATCCACGAAATGCGGCATGCTGACTGCTTTTGAACCGATAATGACATAACGGACACCGGCGTTGAGATAGGTTTGGATAGTGTCTTCGCTACGGATGCCACCACCGACCTGAATATCGATATCAGGGAAAGCTTCGACAATGTCATGGATGACATCGGCATTTTTGGGTTCGCCGGCAAATGCACCATCCAGGTCCACAATGTGGAGACGTTGTGAACCTGTTTCGATCCAGCGCCTGGCAACAGCGACCGGATCGTCGGAAAACACTGTGTTATCTTCCATGCGACCTTGTCGGAGACGCACACATTTACCTTCTTTTAGGTCAATTGCTGGAATAAGTATCATGATCAGTTATTGGTGTTGTTTTAAGAATTCAGGATTGGCCATCCCAATGGATAAAGTTCTCGAGCAGTTGCAGTCCATAACGCTGGCTTTTTTCCGGGTGAAACTGGACAGCAAAGATATTGTCTTTTGCCAGAGCGCAGGAAAATTCATATGGATAACATGATGTGCCGACACAATGTTCAGACTGTTCAGGTCTGGCGTGATAACTGTGGACAAAATAAAAACGGCTGTTATCCGGAATGTTATCCCATAACGGATGGTGTTGCTGAGTGACGGTGTTCCATCCCATATGAGGGATTTTCAGCTTGTCGCCATTATCATCAACATTGTTTTCGGGAAATTTACTGACCCGTCCTGGGAAAATGCCCAGGCATTGCGTTGTGCCACTTTCCTCGCTCTCATCGAGCATGATTTGCAGACCGATACAAATGCCGAGCAAAGGTTTGTGTTGGGCGGCCTCGCGGACGACTTCATCCAGCCTGGTGGTTTTAAGGGCAGCCATGCAATCGCCGATAGCGCCAACACCGGGTAAAACAATTCGGTCGGCCTGCATGATACGTTTCGGATCATCGGAAACCGTCACATCCGGGTTAGCAGGGATATGTTGCAGGGCTTTGGCAATCGAGTGCAGATTGCCCATGCCGTAATCGATAACAGCAACGGATGACATGGTTTCGTGTTATTGGGTCATTGACAGAAGTATAGGTGTGCCCGTGTTACAAGGCACCTTTGGTTGATGGCAGAATTCCACTCATGCGCTGGTCAGGTGTCGCAGCCATGCGCAATGCGCGACCGAATGCTTTGAAGATTGTTTCGGCAATGTGGTGTGCATTGAGTCCGCGCAGATTATCGATGTGCAGGGTCACGCCAGCGTGATTGATAAATCCTCTGAAAAATTCAAGCAGAAGATCGACATCAAAATCACCGATTCGCGCTCGCTTGAACTCTACATTATACGTCAAACCGGGGCGTCCGGAGAAATCGATAACAACACGGGATAATGCCTCATCCAATGGAACATAGGCATGTCCGTAGCGATGAATTCCTTTCTTGTCACCTAGGGCCTGTAAAAAAGCCTGGCCCAGAGTAATACCGATATCTTCGACTGTGTGATGAGCATCAATATGCAGATCGCCGCTGGCAATAACGGAAATGTCAAACAAACCGTGCCGGGCAATCTGATCCAGCATATGCTCCAGAAAAGGGACGCCGGTATCGAATTGAGACTGGCCTGAACCGTCTAGATTGATGGAAACCGTAATTTGAGTTTCCAGAGTGTTTCGCTCGACTTGAGATGTACGGTCTGACATGAAAACGCTTGTCCGGAGACAGAGTTATTGTATTAGGTGAATGATATGTGTACAGTCGCGCGATAGCAAATACTGTTAAAAGCAGGAAACATGGCCGCTTGTATTCAATGCTTGTCGGTGAATTGTCATAATCGAGGTGGGGTGAACGATGGGGCTCGAACCCACGACAACCGGGATCACAACCCGGGGCTCTACCAACTGAGCTACGCTCACCATAACAAGATTCAATGGCACGCTTGGCAGGACTCGAACCTGCAACCCTCGGCTTAGAAGGCCGATGCTCTATCCGGTTGAGCTACAAGCGCATTTAAACTGGTCGGGGTAGAGGGATTTGAACCCCCGACATCCTGCTCCCAAAGCAGGCGCGCTACCAGACTGCGCTATACCCCGTGACGAAATGCCTTATTGTAACTAACCACGTGTCCTAAAGCCGGTGAATGATACTCTGAAATATGTCAGAAGGTCAACAGCTATATGTAATAAATGTGCTTAGAAGCTGTCTGGTAAACACATGCCCAAGCGAAAAGTTCTTGAAATCGGTGGATTTTTTTGATGCTTCGAGGCGAACAGTTGTGCTGTTTAACGAGAAGCAGCGAAACAATCCACCGATTTCAAGGGCTTTGCAGCGGAAACCTTTTTAACCAGACAGCTTCTAAATTCGGATAATTTGAAACGTCTTGAATCACGAAAAGTGCGGGAAAAACTTGTAAAGCGACATCATTATATTGATTGTTTTAGTCTGTATGATGTAAACCTGAAACATGAATGTCGAGCGACTCGCTTGTTTACATATGATCCGGGTTAATTTCTCCTGGTTTAATCATTATTCAATATCCGTATCCGTCTGGTTCAATCTGAAATAATCGATTATTTTGAAAGTGCAAGTGATGGACCAAACGGTTGGGACCAAAATTGTAGGTCCAGGTTTCCAGCTCAATCGGAACAAAGTGACTGATATCCAGGCGCGAATTCAATTCCCTGATTCTGGTTCCTAAGCGGGTGTCCAGATATTCAGTTCTGACATCGACGAAATCTGGCTCACCACAAATGCTGAGTATTCTGGATTTGTGATAGCCTTCGACAACAACACGCTTGCTGCATCGTAAAGCCCATAACGGCTGGCAATAGATTAGCAACAACAAGCTGATTAAACACCATCGATTCATTGTGAGTGCTCCTGTGTACAATCAGCATGGCAATTCAGCGTTTGCTCATTTGCGACTGCGCAATTGTTGGCCTATAACTGTCTGGAATAATTTGAATGAATTGCTAATACAGACAAGGTGTCAAACAAAAGATTCAATACAACCGGGCTCTGGATTGAGACAACAAGACGTTTATACAGTGTTTACAGACCTTTGTCACTAATGGCATGGATGCCTGTTAATAGATCATTCAAGGCTTGCATCGGGATTGACAATATTGTGTTTAATGCAATAAAACATTGCTATACATTGCGGCACTTGTTTAAATGCGTTCTCTTTTTTTTATTCACCGGCGAAACATCCAGGATATTGTCTATTCATGGTTTCACGTTATATTTATTAGAGAGTCAACAAGACGACCCAATTATTTAAAGGCATATCAACATGACATTCGAATCAAGCTTCCAGCTTTCTTTTTTACTTCACAGTAGTGATTCTTTTGGTGGTGGACACTTTCTGGAGTCGATACTTGCGCTGTTTGATCTTCTTGCCGAATCAGGATTTTCGGCCTTTTTGTCAAAAGCATTTCCGGGTATCCATGCATTACCTAACCTGCACCCGTTAATTGTGCATTTTCCGATAGCACTGTTTTGTACGTTTTTTCTGCTGGAACTGATTTCGATTTTAAGACGTAGCGATCGAATCTATCATGCAGCCAGCTGGACGTTGTTTGTCGGGATTTTATTTGCTGTTGTGGCTGTTATTCTGGGCAGGCAGGCTGCCCAAACTGTGCCGCACGCCGGAATTGTCCATTCCATCATTGATCAGCATGAAAGCTATGCCATTACCACAATCATCATTGCTTTGATTCTTGCTGCCTGGCGATTGCTGGCCAGGGAACGTCTGATGACACTCTCACTGCCTCGTTTTCTACATTTGACTCTGGCCGTTGGTATGGTTTTGATGATATTTCTGACTGCTGATCTGGGAGGCTTAATGGTCTACAAATTCGGTGTTGGTATTCATTAAGCCGGTCATTTGGAAAAGAAATAACGAGTTGTGCTGACTAAAATTTGTTAAACAGTGTCAATTCATGTTTGAATCAACCAAGACTGATTTGCCGACAGTTTGAATTGAGTATTTTTTAAGATTTGCAGCTTTTACACCCGGGTCTTTCCCTGAAACTGTCAGATTTCATATACTGCACAGATCAATCACTGTGTTCTTGTTGAAAATCAGCAATGACTTGTTCCGCCAGGCTGATGTGTTCATCGTGAACCCAGATGGCATTCATACCGGAGGCCGGTAGTTCTCCAATTCCACCGTGTAAGTAATAACCGCTGACAAATGCAGTAACACCTGCTTGTTCGAGTAAGCCTTTGACCAAATGAGCATCGACAATATTTTGAGCCTGATAGATTTGCTGCATGGACTTCCTTTGTGTGTCATTGAGAAACTGTTTTTTCTTACAACTGTTGCAATCCCTGTGTGTCAATCAGGGGCAGGATACTCAAGAAAACAGGTTTCCTCTGTTTAATTTAGGTAGTATTGAGTGACAGTGTTTAACGTTAATTTGAACAGCTTATCTCGGCTATACCATGTTATTCAGAATTGAGTAAAAATATAGCCAGTCAAAGCCAGGTCCTGGATCTGTTTTTCTTTGCGGGGCTATATCACTATGTCCAGTGATATGATTAATTGACAGGCTCGGGTAACGATCAATTAAACTGGCAGAAATGTCCGCCAGCTGATTATATTGCGACTTTGTATATAACCCGCTATCTGTTCCCTCCAGTTCAATCCCGATTGAAAAATCGTTGCAACTTGCACGTCCCATATAACAAGATTGACCAGCATGCCAGGCACGCCGATTGAACGGGACATATTGTGTTACTTGTCCATTACGTTTAATCAGGATGTGAGCGGATACAGTCAGATTACTGATTGCTATGAAATATTGGTGGTCATCAGGATTTAAACAATTTGTAAATAATTGATCAATATAATTATTCTCGAATTCACCAGGAGGTAAGCTGATGCAGTGGATGACAATTAGAGAAATATCGTTTTCATCCGGGCGATGATCATGGTTAGGGGAGATAACCTGATTTACATGTGTAAGCCAATGGTCAACAATTGTTAACGTCATATTGCATCGCTAAGGACTAAAAAACTGGATCAATTCAAAACCCCGGCTCAAATATTATCAATTTATGAGGTCGTGGAACAGATAAACACTAAATTGGCAATGTGGAGAGAATATTTTTTACATCAATAATCAATCAGCATTACTGTGTATTTTGACTTGGCGTTAAAAATATAAGATAAAATAGTGGTCGTTAAGTTTCGTCATCATGTAGAAATAATTCTGCAAATACAGAGAACAATTCTGTTGAATTCATCGAATGAATTTGAAGAGACTGAGTTTTCTCTTCACTGACTGTGCGGCTAACATGTTACTGATACTATAAGGCATATTATGTATATCGATTTTTCATCTTTTTTTGATCAATCCCAGAGAGAAACAGCTGGATTTTATCCTGCGAAAAGCCACGAGAAAGCGTTTCTTAAAATTTCGGACGGCCTAGAACATCAGCATAGCGTTTTTTTCCTGCGGGGTGTTAAAGGCATCGGTAAAACTCATATTCTCAAACGCTTGTATCGAAAGCCGATATCTTCTCTTAAAAAAATCTGGTTATCAGCGCCACGCCCAGGCGTCGATATGGTCATGCAGGCATTTGCCGAATCGTATGGTTTACGCTGGGATCCGTCAAATCCGAACAAGTTGAGAAAACGCTTTGCAGACGATATCAAAAACAAACACACACCTGTTTTATATGTCGATAATGTCACGCAACTGGATCTCGAGACAGTTATTAAGCTAAGTAATATTCTACGCTGGCGCAAGCAACCTTTGGCTAAAATCATTTTTGCCGGTGTTTTTCAATTGGATTCTGCCTTATCCGCATTTGTCAAGAAAAACGATATCAAGGCCATGCAAAGCAAATTATATCCTCTTGATGAAGCCGAAATTCATGCCTATCTTGTTCAATTGAGCCGTGTTTCCGGATATTTCGGTAAAAGTCCATTTGACAAGGGGTCAATTCATGCCTTGAAAAAGCATACCGATGGTATCCCTGAAAAAATCAATCGGCTTTGTGATTTCTGCTTGTTTTTGGCCAGGACACAAAATCATTTGGTTATGGATACAGCGTTAGTTAACAAGGCCGCTGATGATTTGAAAAAGCTCAAGCTCTGGTCGCTGGATAATGAACAATATCAACGCAGGCAAGATTCCGGGTCAAGGGAACAGGACACTGAATTTAAGCTAAAAACATCCGATCCTGAAAGTGTTGAAGTTGATCAGGAAGCTCTAATTAATCAATCGGATACAGTTCAATCCGAAGTAAATAAAAACGCTACGGACATTACTGATGAGTGGAATGCGGCAGTCAACAGTTATTTAACCAAGCATCCTGAAGATGCAGAAATATCTGTTGAATCTTCGACACCAGCAATGAGTCGATTGAATCCATTGGTTTTGACCTGTTTGTTGTTAACCATGCTTGTACTGGCATCCTGGTATTTTTTTGCTCCGGAAAAGTCGCTCACCGGATTATCTGGTTTATTTGATTCGAGTTCGAAAATCCAAAAACAAAGCGAGATTGAGTCCAATACTGAAGCTCTCGCTGTTGATGACAAGCCTGCACACAAAGTTGATGATTTACAGTCAAAAGAGCAGGTTGAATCCGCACTGATTCTGTCTGTATGGAATAATAAAACTGGTGATATCAGGGGTTTGCTAGGCAAGGGTGCAGACATTAATACAGTCAATCACTTTGGGCAGACTCCGCTCATGATTGCCTCAATGCTCGGAAACCGAGAGATTGTCCAGCTTATGCTTGATTACGACGCTGACCTCAATTTCTATGACAATAAAGGGTTGACGGCTCTGATGCTGGCCTCCAGGAATGGGCAATCTGATATCGTTGAGCTGTTGTTGAATGTCGGAGCCGATATCAATCGTCAGGATAAACGCGGAATGACTGCTTTGATGCATGCTGCTTCATTCGGACACCAGCGTACTGTTGAAGTGATACTGAAATACAAACCAGATATGAATTTTAATAATACAAGCGGTCAGACGGCAGAAGAGATCGCGTTAAGCCTGGGATATCATTCGATTGCAGATATTCTCCGCGCTGCCCGATAATTTGGCAGTCGCGGATCAATTGGCTGAGTATTAAGATTCGGATAGCACGTTTTCAGATGGGGGTAAACTCATCCTGCATATTGAACCCAGTTTTGAGAATCATCGCCAAATACCAGAAAATAGGGGTTTAGAAAACTCTCTTTTGCATTGTACGTCAAACGCTGGCCTGACAAATCAGTCACGTGTCCACCAGCTTGTTCAACTACGCATTGAGCTGCAGCGGTATCCCACTCCGATGTCAAACCGATACGAGGGTACAAATCCGCTTTTCCTTCCGCAACCAGGCATATTTTCAGCGAGCTCCCCATCGAGACCAGCTCATGTGACCCCAGCCGTTTTAGAAAATCTATCAGCTCTTCAGTCTGATGCGAACGACTTCCCACAACAATAAAAGGGCTGATTGCCTGGTCTCGCACATTGATTGATTCTGTCTGGTTAGGTAATTCCTGCTTCCAGGCTCCAAGCCCTTGAGCTGCTGAATAGCAGATTCCACTGACCGGCACATAGACGACACCCATAATCGGCTCCTGATTTCTGATCAGGGCGACATTCACAGTGAATTCGCCATTGCGCTTGATGAATTCCTTGGTGCCATCAAGAGGGTCCAACAGCCAGTATGTTTCCCATTGTTGTCGTTGCTCAAAAGAGATGTCTGATGACTCCTCTGACAAAATGGGCAGTTCCGGTGTTAATCGCTGCAAACCTTCAACAAGGCAGTGATGCGATGCCATATCTGCGGCAGTTAAAGGGGACTTATCATCCTTGGATTCAACACTAAAATCCGTGTTATAGATTTTTAATATTTCATCTCCGGCGTTGACAGATAGCTTGATGGTTTGTTCAAGCAAATTCTGCAAATTCAGTTCCGTCATGCATTGCGTCCTTTTTCAAATAGTCAAGTGTAAGATACAAAGCAGCTATTGTTCTTGCTTCAGTGCATTCACCGCTTTGTATTAAAGATGGAATGTCTGACAATGGCCATTCAACAACATCAAGTTGCTCTGGTTCATCGCCTTCCAAGCGTTCCTCATATAATTCCCAGCCAACAACCAAATCAATACTGTGTGACATATACGCAGGGGCCAGAGTCAATGGAGCAATAAACCTGAACTTTCGAGCGCCAAATCCAGCTTCTTCCTTAAGTTCCCGATCAGCTGCCTCATAGATCGTTTCCCCTGACTCAATTCGACCTTTTGGCAAACCAAGCTCATAACGATCAACGCCAGCACAATACTCTCGAACAAGTAAAACAGTATCGGTTTTGATCAACGGCGCAATAATCACAGCGCCTGGGTAATACGTGCTTTTTAAGCGCTCATACTGTCGAACGACTTGATTGCTGAATTTTAAATCCAGTTGTTCAATGTGAAACAGCTTTGAAGATGCAACAAGCGTTTTGTTAAGTATCGTAGGCTTGGTCGGCATGTCTTAAATATGGAGCAAGTCTTGTTGCCAGTCAGAATTACAGTTAAGGCTGCAAGTTAAGTTTGAAACAGGATCTTTTGTAAAAGAGTAAGCAAATTCTGTATCAAAATTATAGTAACAAAAAATTTAGCAATGAAAGTGAAGCTAGAATAGCATAACGGTCTGAAAAAACGATAAACAGAAGATTTAAAGAATTATAATTTTTCAAGCAGGCATCCTGTCAGCATGTAAGAATGCGACTTGTGTCAATCAGTGTATATTGACAAGCAAAAAATAATTGCATAAACTGGCTGGCCAATCTCTTATGCCGAGGTGGTGAAATTGGTAGACACGCTAGCTTCAGGTGCTAGTGGGGGCAACCCCGTGGAGGTTCAAGTCCTCTCCTCGGCACCACCTATAAATTTCTCATCTTTCCTCAATTCCTACTATTTAATTGAATAACAGTAACTTAATCTGTTTCCATGGCTTATGGAGATTTGTATTTTCACTCATTTAAACCCATTTTTCTGATAAACCCTTACGCCAAAATTACGCCATCTGAGGTAGATTAACGGTGACATTCAGAAAACGTGGATAATCGATTCGTGCAGAAATGTACAAGCTTGGTGAACGCCGATCTGCGACATTTGATACCATGGCAAAAGCCCGAGAATGGGCTATCGTCACAGAATCAGCGATTTTAGAACGACAGAACACCGGCATAATTCCCAATAAAACGGTTGGTGATGCGTTTGAACGGTATGCACGAGACGTCTCACCGTCCAAAAAAGGCGCCCGCTGGGAGATTATTCGCCT
>JAHZJL010000020.1 GCA_022600935.1 Gammaproteobacteria bacterium | reverse complement strand
TTTCAGTCCGAAACTTAAACCCACCAGCTTTTAGCTGGTGGTTGTTTAGTTCTTTTTTATCAACATTACAAGCACATGGTACAAAAGGCAATGAAGTGAATGTATTTGATTTAATTTATGATGTCTGTAGTCTTCTTTATGAGGAAATACTGGGCAAATATTCTGGAAAATTCAAATTTACAGGGTTTTTTCAGAATTTATTGAGTACTTTATTGTGCCAGTTGAGGTTATTTGTGTAATGATGTCTTTTTATGAAGAATTACAACTTTTAGCATATTTAGCAAGTTGACTGTTCTAATATGAGAATTCTCCAAATAGAGGAATTGAAACTTAATACTGGGCTCCAATCGTTTTTTATTTGTGGAAATCGAATCAGGCTTTGAAAAAATCAATTTTATGTTGATTGCGCATCTTGTGATAAACAATAGATGTTAATTACAATAGGTGATCATGTGGATTTATAAAAACAGTCAACTTTCACTGAGTAACTGTTTTAACCCAGCAAGGCTGGCTTTGCCGCGTTCTTTGGCTTGAGTCGGATCAACGGGAGCCTTGGCTCGCCATTCCAGGTCGTCCTCCGGTAGTTCAGACAGGAAGCGGCTGGGTTCGCAATCGATGGTTTCGCCATAGCGCTGGCGTTGTTTGCAATAGCTGAAGGTGAGTGTTTGGCGGGCACGGGTGATGCCGACATAAGCCAGTCGCCGTTCTTCTTCCAGCGTATCCTGTTCCAGACTGTTTTTATGAGGTAACAGTTCTTCTTCCATGCCGACCAGGTATACATGAGGGAACTCCAGTCCCTTGGCTGCATGCAGAGTCATCAGGCTGACCCGGTCCAGTATTTCATCATCGTTTTGGCGCTCCAGGATATCGACCAGCATGATATCGGCGATGATGTCTTTGAGCGGTTTTTCCTGTTCTGCCTTGTCTGCGATGCGCTTCAGCCAGTTGATCAGTTCAAAGACGTTTTTTTCCTTGCGTTCCGCTGACTTTTCCGAGTTGGCGTTATCTTTCAGCCATTCCAGATATTTAATTGTATCAAGCATATCTTCGATCACCGCAAAAGTATCTCCGCGATTTGCCCGGTCTGCGACATCAACGATCCACTCACAAAAGCGGGTCAGGTTGGTTAATGCCCGATCCGGCAAGTGTTGTGTCAGACCCATTTCAAAACAAGCGCTGAACAGGCTGGTTTTGCGCTGTCTTGCATAATTACCCAGAGCCAGTAAGGTTTTTTGGCCGATCTCGCGAGGCGGGGTATTGATGACACGCAGAAAAGCGCAGTCGTCATCGTGATTGACCAGGAGTCGTAAGTAGGCCAGTACATCTTTAACTTCGGCATAGGCGAAGAATGATGTATTTCCGCTTAGATAGTAAGGGATGTTATGTTCACGCATCGCACGTTCAAACAGGCGCGACTGATGGTTGCTGCGGTACAGGATGGCATAGTCATGGTAGCGATTGTTGTTGCGGAGCCGGTGGTGAATGATTTCCGATGCAATCTGCTGGGTTTCTGCGGACTCGTCGTCCTGGTCGATAACCCGCAACATGGCACCAGGGGCATGTTCACTCCATAACCGTTTTTCAAATACATGATGATTGTGTTTGATCAGATGATTGGCTGCTTTGAGTATGCGCTGGGTCGAGCGGTAGTTCTGTTCCAGTTTGATGATACTCAGGCGCGGAAAATCCTCGGTCAGTCGCAACATGTTTTCCGGTTCTGCGCCACGCCAGGCATAGATGGATTGATCATCATCACCGACAACGGTGAGGCGGCCTTGTGGTCCGGCCAACAGTTTTACAAGTTGGTACTGGGTAATATTGGTGTCCTGATATTCATCGACCAGCAGATACTGAATACGGTTTTGCCAGTACTCAAGTCTCTGGGGATGATCACGGAACAGGAGAACCGGCATCATGATTAAATCGTCAAAATCTACCGCGTTGTATGCACGTAATTGCTGGTTGTATTCGCGATACAGCAAGGCGATTTGATGTTCGATTGAGTCCTCAGCCTGTTTGAGTGCGGCAGACGGTTCCCGAAACACATTTTTCCACTGACTGATTTGCTGTCGATAGAGATCGATACTGTCCGGGTCATAGCGGTCTTTGGCATGATTGACCAGTTCTTTGATCACTGTGGTCCGGTCATGGTCATCAAATATGGATACCCCTTCCCGAAATCCCAGATAGTCACGTTCCCGGCGGATCATATTCAAACCCAGGGTATGGAAAGTTGAAATACGCAGCCCTCGTGCTGGTTTTCCCTTCAGGCTTTTTTTAACGCGCTCCTGCATTTCACGGGCGGCTTTGTTCGTGAAAGTCACCGCAGCAATTCGGTTGCGTGCTAAACCCTGTTGAATCAGGTAAACAATTTTTTCGGTAATGACACGGGTTTTACCGCTACCGGCTCCTGCCAGTACCAGTAATGGTCGGTCAATGGTTTCGACGGCTTGTTGTTGTTGTGGATTGAGATCAGGCACAGTGATCAGTTAACCAAGATGATTGCTTGGGTCATTGCAGATAGTTTGTGTTTGGGAATTGTCAGAACAATGTGTAAACGTCGGCAAACAGTTGAATATGAGGTGATTATACAATCTGCTTTTTTGTAGGTTTGTGGTGGGATAATACAATTTTGAAATTTACCAGAATCAATCACGATCAACAGCATGGATTGTCTTCAATTCTGGCACTGGATATGGCGAAAACAATCCGTGGTATGGTCATTGACCATGCCGACAGCTTGCATATAGGCGTAGCAGATTGTTTTACCGACAAACTTGAATCCGGCCTGACGCAGAGTTTTGGCCATTTGCTCGGATTTATCGCTGTATGCGGGCAGATCAGCATGGGTTGTCCAATGGTTGATAATGGGTTCGCCATTGACAAACTGCCAGATATAATCTGAAAAACGACCGGTTTGTTCTGTAATTGCCAGAAAAGCCCTGGCATTGTCGATTGCTGACTGGATTTTCAGCCGGTTGCGTATGATTGATGGCTCATTCATGAGTTGTTGTATTTTTTTGTCATCCCAGCAAGCAATCTGTTCAGGGTTGAAGGCATCGTAGTGCTCACGGAATGCAGCGCGTTTATTGAGAATCGTTGCCCAGGACAGTCCGGCCTGAGCGCCTTCCAGTAACAACATTTCAAATAAGTGTGCATCGTCATGGTTCGGTATACCCCACTCTGTATCGTGATAGATACGCTCGCGTTCAGTGCCGTGACTGGCCCAGTAACACCGTGTTGTTTGCTGATTCATTGCTGTTCTGTCGCTCAGTAACTTCTGTCCAGGCGCCGGTAAGAGATGGCTTCGCTGATATGTTGGGATTCAATGCGGTTCTTGTCATCCATATCCGCAATTGTACGGGCTATTTTTAGAATACGGTGAAATGCACGATGCGATAACCCCAGTGTATCGATCGCCTGTTCCAGTAACTGCTGACTGTCGTTGTCTACTACACAATCAGATTTAATGTGTGCCGGTGTTAAACGGGCGTTGAGATAGCCGCGGCGGTCTAGTGCACGTTGCCTGGTTATTTTCACGCGTTGCAGGATATTCGCGCTGGTTTCAGCATTGTCATTGCTGTGTCCGGTCATTTCGGATTTTGGGAGTCGTTTAACTTCAACATGCAAATCAATGCGATCAAACAACGGTCCGGATATTCTTGACCGGTAGCGTTGAACCTGAGCAGATGTACAGTGACAGCGGCCTGATTCCTCACCCAGATAACCGCAGGGGCAGGGGTTCATCGCTGCGATAAACTGAAATCTGGCAGGGAATTCACTGCGCGCCGTGGCCCGGGCAATGTTGATCTGTCCGGTTTCCAGTGGTTCGCGCAACACTTCCAGAACCTTGCGATCGAATTCTGGTAATTCATCGAGAAACAACACGCCGTTATGTGCCAGTGAGATTTCTCCTGGTTTGGGGACACTGCCGCCGCCAACCAGGGCAGGGGCTGATGCACTGTGATGTGGAGCTCTGAATGGCGGGATGCGCCAATCATCAAGTTGACGCTGCAGGCCGCTGACTGACCAGATCGCGGCGGTTTCCAATACCTGGTTATCATCAAGTTCCGGTAAAATTGACGGTAAGCGGGAGGCCAACATGGATTTACCAGTGCCAGGCGGTCCAATAAATAACAGATTGTGTCCACCAGTAGCAGCGATTTCCAAAGCTCGTTTGGCATGAAACTGCCCTGTGACATCAGCCAGATTGAATGGGTTTTGTCTGCTCTGGGGTTGCGGAAGTTGGCCGCTTCGCGGAGAAATCGGCTCAATTTGATTCAAGTGAGCACAGACTTCCAGTAATTGCGATGCTGGATAGATTCTGGCCTGGCTGACCAATGCCGCCTGGTCTGCATCTGCTGTAGCCAGAATCAACCCTTTTTGCTCGGCAGCAGTGGCAATGGAGACTGGTAGAATTCCGGATACACCACGAATTTCACCGCTTAGTGAGAGTTCTCCTAAAATTTCAAACTGGCCCAGGTCATCATCACGGATTTGACTGGACGCAGCCAGGATGCCAAGTGCTATTGGCAAATCGAAACGGCCACCTTCTTTTGGCAAGTCAGCAGGAGCGAGGTTGACAGTGATGCGTTTGGCCGGAAATTCAAACCGTGAATTGAGCAGGGCGCCACGCACACGATCCTTGCTTTCCTTGACAGCTAATTCCGGCAAACCGACAATGGAAAAGCTTGGCAAACCATTACTGAGATGCACTTCCACCGTCACCAGTGGCGCATCCAGGCCGAGTTTTCCACGACTGTATACGACTGCCAGAGCCATAATGATTTAACGTATTGAATGTATAGGCTCTGTAAGCCTGAGTCAGGAATGTGATGAATGACTGGTTGTATCTGGTTGGCTTGCTTGCTCGAGTTCACGGACTGTTTTTTCCAGTTGCTCAAGCCTGGTTCGGGTTTTAGTCAATACAGCAGTCTGGACATCAAATTCCTCACGACTGACCAGATTCAACTGATTCAACATCTCCGCCAGAATGGTTTGAAATCCACTTTCAATGTCTTGTTTTATGGGGCCGACAGACGGTAATGAGTCAGTCAGTTTTTTTGCGATATCTTCTATGGAATTAGGATCTAACATCTGTTCAAGCTTAGCTGAATTTGAGAGTCTGGTCCAGTCTGAAATTGAAATCGTCAAGATCAATATTTTTCCATTTCAGATACATAACATTTATGATGTATGGTCATGAATTTACCAACCGCAGAAATTATTGCTCAGGGCGAAGAAGTATTGACCGGGCAGATTGTCGATACCAATAGCGCCTGGTTATCCGAACAACTGGTCCACAAAGGTTTCAATCTG
The DNA here is from genome assembly GCA_022600935.1 of Gammaproteobacteria bacterium. Lineage (GTDB taxonomy): Bacteria > Pseudomonadota > Gammaproteobacteria > Methylococcales > DRLZ01 > DRLZ01. The sequence goes on along the minus strand of JAHZJL010000020.1, from coordinate 46,821 downwards.
GTTCGCCATACCACTGTTGGTGACAGAATTGATGATCTGGTTCAAGTATTACAAGATTGTACACAACGCTCGGATGTTTGTATCAGCAGTGGAGGGTTGGGTCCGACCACTGACGATTTGACAGCAGATGCTGTGTCCGCAGCGTTTCAATGTGCGTTGTTTGAAGATGCGGTTGCGCTGCAACAGATACAAACCTATTTCAGTCAAAGACAGTCTGTCATGCCTGAAATCAATCGCAAACAGGCGTTGCTGCCGGATGGTGCAATGCGTCTGGATAATACCTGGGGAACTGCACCAGGTTTTGCTATGTATATCAATCAATGCTGGCTGTTTTGTGTTCCTGGTGTGCCGTATGAAATGCGTCAGATTTTTCAGCACCGAATCACTCCGTTATTGCGTCAACACTTCAATCAAAAACCGGCGCAACTGGTTGTAATCAGGACTGCGAATATTGGGGAGTCAGAAATTCAACAAAGAATACAGCATTTGGAGTTGCCGAAATCCGTCAACCTCAGCTATCGGGCTGATCCTTGGGAAAATCAGACCAAATTGTTATTCCCGAATGATTATCCTCAACAATCAAGAGATGAGATCGTGAATCAATTTGCATCGTCCATCGGATCTTCAGTATTCAGTATCGACGGAATTGAACAGCCTGGCGGGGGATTGGTTGAAGTCATTGGCCGGATGTTGCAGAGCGATCAGGCTTCAGTCAGTGTTATCGAAACAATCAGCGCAGGGCGGATTGCTGCACATTGCCAAGCTGTCGATTGGTTAAAACAAGCCGTTGTCATCAATCATGAGGAGCAGTTGAGCAATCAGTTCTCAATCGATGCATCAGAAATGCCTGATGCTCAGAAATTGCAGCAAACAGCAATCCGGATTGCAGAGCAAACCAGTCAACAAAATAATTCTGAATTTGTGATACTGCAGTTGAAAGAGCCGGTACAGAACATTGAGAGTGATATGACTGTTTCAGAACAGGAGTCTGTTGTAATCCTGACAGTGGTGTATGAGCAATCAGGTTTGGTCAAGACACTACAAAGTCGCTTGAGCGGTTCCAAAGCCAGACAACAGATACGGGCAGCTGTCATAGCACTGGATTTTTTTAGGATGACATTACAAGCTTATCAAAACTGATGTTTATCCCTTCTTGTAAGTATAGTTGTGTCATGCAGGTGTTTACGAGAATTGATTAATTGAATGATTAGTCATTTTTACTGCCAGGCTTGTTGTCCATTTTTTTCCAAGCTTCTTTTTTACGGTAAATCGTTGACGGGCTGATGCCTAGTAATGCTGCTGCCTTTGGGATATTACTGTCGCAATACTCAATCGTGTCTTCAATAATTTTTTTTTCGGAAACCCATAACGGCACTATCTTCTTTTCTGACTCCTGCAAAATCTGAAGTTCCTCACTATCGAGTTCTTCTATCTTGAAATCCGACTTCTGGCTGGTTAAATTGCTTTTCATCAACTCAGGCAGCATATCGACTGTAACCAGATCTGCATTATTGAGTACGACAATATTGCGGATGATATTTTGTAACTGTCGTACATTACCAGGCCAATCATAAGTTAGAAAATACTGGCGACATGATTCAGACAGTCCATGAAAATGTTTATTCTCCTGTATTGAATACTCGTTTAAATAATATTCAGCGATGGTGATAATATCCTGGCCACGTTGTTTAAGCGAAGGCATTTCAATTGGTATGACATGTAAACGGTAGTATAAATCTTCACGAAACCGGTGATGTTCGACTTCCTGTAATACATTTCGGTTGGTTGCGCAAATAAAGCGGATATCAACAGTATGTAATTCACCACTTCCGACTTTTTGGAAACTACCGGTTTGTACAAAACGCAGAAGCTTGGTTTGTAACTCCATATCCATTTCACAGATTTCATCAAGAAACAATGTTCCATTGTCGGCTAATGTCGCAGCGCCAGGACGATCAGATGTCGCACCGCTGAAAGCACCTTTGATATGACCAAAGATTTCACTTTCCATCAAATCTCTAGGAATAGCAGCGCAATTAATTGCAATAAATGCATTATTTTTTCTTGGGCTTAAATCATGGATGGCACGGGCGCAAATTTCTTTGCCGGTGCCACTTTTACCTGAAATAAACACTGTTGCAATACTTGGTGCTGCATTGTTTATCAAGTGATAAACATTCTGCATAATTGCTGATTGACCGATAAATCCGGTTAGTTCAGATTTATCTGTAGATGAGGAATTGTTTTCGGTTAAAACTTTTCTGGGTTCAAGCTGTTGTGACAATGCATTGTTTATTGTTTTTAATAGCGTTGTTGCATCAAATGGTTTGATCAGATAATCAAATGTTTTGTGCCGCATACAGGTGACAGCAGTTTCAACTGAAGCATGGGCTGTCATGACAATGACCTGACACTGTAAATCTTTATGATTGACATATTCCAACACAGATTGCCCTGAAATACCTGGAAGAACATAGTCCAGAAGAACGATCTTGGGTGAATTTAATTGCAGAAATTGAATTGCCGTTTCACCATCAGTAACATGATCAACCTTGAAATTATTTTTGTTCAGGTATCTCTTGTAGAGCTCAGCCAGCTCGATAGAGTCTTCTACAATCAAGATCCCAGGTAAATATGTTTGCTTCATTAGTACGTTGGTTATTCAAAATTATTAGAAATTGTATACTAACATACTAATATTTATATAACTGTGAATAATGAATCAAATTAAAGCTAACACGATTAATTTATAGCCATCATTTGACGAAATGTAAATTTATGTAACGTAAACTTTAATGTCTACGAATCAAACTATTTTGTATTGGCAATTGCTAAACACAGATAGTAAATAGAAGTCTTTATTTACTCTTGTTTATGAAAAAAATTAACTCGCATTTTTCATGCATTGTATAAAATAGTGTCAAAACTATGACTAATTGTGTTAATGCAGTATTTAATGATTCTGGAATACAGGGAAATTAGATGTGTTTAGCCAGACCAGGTAAACAGGTTGACCTGCACAAGAGTAATGACGAATAATTTTTAATGTTAAAGCGATATTTAGTTTAGATTAGTATAGGCTTTTAATGTTTGTTTCCCGACGTCAAGTAATTGAACTGTAAGATTTTCAATCTCATTTATTGAATGATTGTTTTTACAGGCTAACTCCAGATCTTCAGCTAAAGGAGAGAGTAATTTCGCTCCGAATGTTGAAGAACTGCCCTTGATTGCATGAGCCTGATTGCCAATTTCTTTATAATCATGTGTTGCCAGTAATTCCTGAATCTGGTCCAGTCTTTTATATGACTCATTAATAAATAATCCAAGCATTTCTGTCAAAATTTCACTGGACAGGTCATCGGATACCTGGTTTAAAGTCTCCATGTCAATATATTCGGTGTAATCAATATCTGTAGCGAATTTGCTGTCCTGTCCAGAATGAGGACGCAAGGACGAGATTGAGCGAGGATCGTTTTTGAGTTGCTTTGTCCATTCCTCGATTTTGTCGAACAAGGTTTGTTTAGTGAATGGTTTTCCCAGATAATCAGTCATTCCGGCTTTGAGACACGCATCGATGTCTTCCTGTAAGGCAGTCGCAGTCAATGCAATGATTGGTAATTGAGTATAGTTATTTTGCATTCTGATTTGAACAGTTGCTTCAATACCGTCCATAACAGGCATGGATAAATCCATGAGTACAATATCTACGGGATTTTGGCAGAGTTGTTCAATGGCTTCCTGCCCATTGTTGGCCAGATAAACCTGATATCCGGCTTGTTTTAGCATTGATTCAGTCACTATTCTATTGGTCAGACTGTCATCAGCAACAAGAACATTAATTTGACCATTGTTGTTAGGTTGGACCGGCTTTGATTTTGTCAACTCGGGTTTGTAATCGTCCTTGCCTTCATTAAGAAGTAAGTTGATTCGTTGTAATAATGTAGAACGTCTTATTGGCAGAGGAATTGCGGTGGCAAACAATGAGTCATGCCGGTTTTTGGTTGCTCTTAAGGTTTCTGGCAAGCCAGTTAAAATACAATGACTTTGATGATTTATCCTGCTGTTGATCAATGCTTCGCATAAATCATTGAAGTTACCGTTTAATTTGTATGAGTTAACGATAATAATATGAAAGTGAGTATTTGATTCTGAAAGTAATTGAATTGCAGCATCCTGATTGTTGGCCAGTACTAACGACTGTGTATAATCCTGAAGCTGACGACTGATTAAAGCAGAACTGACAGGGGACTGATCAATCAGCAGGATTTTGATATTTTCAATATCAATTGGGGATGTTTCATTGTTGTCTGTAATTGGTTCTCTGGATTGAATATTGAACCAGAATCTTGAGCCTTCTCCGGGTTGGCTTTCAACATCAAGATTTCCACCGAGTAATTTGACCAGGCGCTTGGATATAGCTAGTCCTAATCCTGATCCACCGTAATTTCGATTGGTTGAGGCTTCAGCCTGGGTAAATTCATCAAACAAATTGCTTAATTGATCCTTGGCAATACCTATACCTGTATCACTGACTTCAAAAACAATTTCATGTGGATTTGTTGGTGATTTTAATACCAGTACTGATATACCACCATGTTTTGTAAATTTAATCGCATTATTGGTTAAATTCATGAGGACCTGATGCAATCGCACCGGGTCGCTGATGATCTGGCCAGGCAATTCCGGATCGATATAAGTTTGCAGGGATATCCCTTTTTTGAACGCAGAAGAAGCTAATATTTCAACAACTTGATACACTGTCTCCTCAGGATTGAAGGTCAGCATTTCAAGTTCCAGTTTTCCTGCTTCGATTTTGGAAAAATCCAGTATTCCATTAATCAGGTTGAGCAAGGTACGGCTTGAATGTGTTGCTATATCGATATAACGCGATTGATCTTCATTGAGTTGAGTATCTTGCAATAACTCATGTACACCTAAAATACCAATCAGCGGTGTACGCATTTCGTGGCTCATGACAGCCAGAAAGGATGACTTGGCCTTATTTTCTCTACAGGCCTGATCAAGTTCCTCTTGCAATAAGTCCTCGTAATGTTTGCGAATCGAGGTGTCATGCAGGATCACTGTATAAATCGACTGATCAGCCAGTTTGACTGTGCCTGCAGAGACTTCAAAATAATATTCCTTGCCTTTTTTGTCGTAGACGTTAATTTCCAGATATTCGTTATCTTTTTGTTTGGCAAGCGCATCAAAAATAAAATGGCGGTAGGTTCTGTTAGGACTGATGCGAATAATGTCTTCAAGCTTTGCACCTAAATAGCCATCTTTTGAATCAAGAAACAATTGTCTGGCGCTGTCATTCATACTGATGATTGAAAATGAACTGTCTAATGTGAAAATTGGATCACGGCTAACATTTAAAATGCCCTGGTTAAATAATTTGTCAAAGTTTTCTTGACTGATCTGCAGTTGAGGCGTGATATCAGTAATTGCAATTAAATAGCCTGTCAGTGATTGATGATTGCTAAAAATTGGATTGCCTAGTAACTGGTAATAACCGCTGACTTCACTGGTATTGTTTTGAATAGAATGGACCCATTTTAAACCGGAAGTGAATTGTTCGGGGGTTTGAATTTTGCCTTGAACAGATAGCAATAATCCTTTGAGTGTGGCAAGACTGGTTTGATTAAACAAGGGGTCCAGAATGTTTCTGCCGATGACATCTTCGTTCTTTAGCGATAACAGTGTCTTGCATGCTCGATTCAGAAAAACAATCTCTAGATTGACGTTTAACAGGATAGACGCCTGATCAATTGCGTCTAGGATTGAATGCATGCATTCATCAGATAGTCCTGGCTGTTGACTGTTCTGATCTAAAGAATGAGGATTATCAAAGGTATAAGACATTCTAAATTTTAATAAACAATTAAAACTAAAATTAACACAATAACTAAAACAAGATTATTTTAAATAACCTGTGTTGCTTACTTGTATTATAGATGATTTAACTTTCTACATTACTTGATATTTGATACCTTGTTAGCATTATCAGATGTTAAGACAACAACTTCCGTATTTCCAATCATGTGTTGAATTTCCTGAAGATTGGCGTCGAGCTGGACATATGCTTTTTTGATATCAGTATTTTGTCGCATGAGTATATCATTCATATATTTTAATTTATTTTCCATTTCTATAATTCGCATGGCGGAATAGATTCTGGCTTGTAATATCTCGATATTGATAGGTTTTGTGATAAAATCGTCAGCTCCTGACGATAAACCTTTCACGACATCAATCTGCTCGGATTTTGACGTTAAAACAATCAGATAGATGTAGTGACCAAGGTCGGTTGTACGCAGTTTATTACACAGTTGAATCCCATCCATTTCAGGCATCATCCAGTCACTGATGACCAGTTGAATGTTGAATTGCTTGATGTGTTCTAGAGCTTCTATTCCGTTTTTGGCAACTTTGACTTCAAACCCCCATTGTTCAAGATATTTTGAAACAAACAGTCTGACATCAATTGCATCATCAACAAGTAATACTTTCATTATTTCTCCTTTTATTGATAACAACTATTTATGCAAGCAATAAATATGCCATTAAAGCCAATCACTAAATCATAAATAATTTGTTTGTTCATACACAAAAGCCAGACTTTCTTGTTAATTGAAAGTAAAGAAAATTGTTTAAAAAAATAATTGCAAAATGCGAAGCAAATTGACAGCATTTGTTTATTTTTAAGGAAATATGCAACACATAAAATGTTTTTATAGCTCAGATAAGTATTAAAAAATATATTTTTTATAACGTGTATTCTGTATGGCAACGAACCTTTTTAAATCCGGTGATGATGTCAATCAGTTTAATCATTGTCTATAATTGCAGAACTATGACCCTGATTTGATGTCACTTTTATTCTGACAAGAGACAAGACAATAGTTGTCCATGGTGGATGTTATTTTGAATTTGTACCGGAATCATCAAGCAATGCCAGCATTAGAACTGCCTGCAGTTAAAAACGCTGTGTTGCAATGCGTGTTTTACCTGATTGTTTTGCTCAGCTCACAGTGTTTTGCAATTCAGGTAGTAGACATCCATGACCGGGAAGCAGTGAGAAATCTATTCAAGACTGTTTACCTGGCGGCAAATGGTACAGAACCACAGTGGATTGGCGATATTTCCGAATGTCAGGCTGGAGTGACTTCCGAGACCTATAAACAGGCGATTTTATTACGAATTAATTATTTTCGGTCAATGGCGGGAGTGAATGCCGATGTCAAGTTCAATCCAGAATTGAATTCAATCGCCAGATCAGCAGCCTTGATGATGTCGGCCAACCATGATCTTAGCCATACTCCATCTGAATCCTGGGCTTGTTTTACAAAAACAGGCCTGGAAGCGGCAGGACGTTCAAATTTGGGGTTGGGGACACATGGATATCAGGCTATCACCTTATTAATGAAAGACCCCGGCGAAAATAATCGTTCCGTTGGGCACAGACGCTGGATTATTTATCCTCAAACACGCGAAATGGGTACCGGAAATGTGATTCCAGATCAATTTGGTTTTCTTCCGGCTCATGCAACTGTTATACAAGACGATCAGGTTTTTTTAACCAGACCTGAAACACGTGATGGATTTGTGAGCTGGCCACCACCTGGTTATGTACCCTATCAACTCGTATTTCCGCGCTGGTCGTTTTCCTACGCTAATGCCGATTTCAGCAATTCATCAATTGAAATGGAAGCTGATACAGGGGAGGCCATCAATCTGAACGTAATTTTTCGATCACAACCACCACGCACGGATTTGTTGACTGCACCGGAAAATACCATTAGCTGGGAACCCGGTATCGATGTTTCCAGAGTCAAAGGAAATTCAGATGTTGTCTATCATGTCCGTGTCAAAGATGTCATCGTTGAAGGAGTTAGGCAATCATTTAATTATGACGTTACCGCTATTGATCCGGATATTGACGAAAACCTGCCTGTGTTCAGTATTCCTGACCACTCTTTTGAGTTGTTTGCTGATGTGATTAATCTTGATCATCAGTGGACAACGATCACACAATCATCAACCCCGAACCCTCTGGTTTTGATTGCAGGTGTACCAACCAGTGAAGGAGTGCAACCGGGAGTGATTCAGGTTAATACAGATGCCGATCTTCTCACAATACAACTCAGATTCAGAGAATGGAATTATCAGGATAAACTGCATTCCATGGAGCAGGCAGCCTATCTGTTCGTCGAACCTGGAGTCTATAATTTTTCAGATGGAACCATGATTCAGGTTGGACAGTTTGATATTCAGGGAAACGGTGCCTGGAAGGAGCTTGTGTTTGACCAGGAATTTGCGATAAGTCCCTATGTGTTTACCAGCTTACAAACGGCAAATGGTGCCGACACTGCAGCACTAAGGGTTCGTCAAGTGTCTGGCAAATCGTTCCAGGTCAGTCTGTTTGAACAGGAAAGTCTGCTTGGCAGCTGGCATACTCGTGAACACGGAGCATATATAGCGATTGTAACACCATCCGTTAGCGAGCACATGGTTTTACAAGCTGATTCTGAGATCTACACCATACAATTGGCTAGTCGTGCAATCAATCACAACTGGTCGAATGTTGTAGGTCATGTCATGCGTTTAGAAGAAGAAACATCTTTTGATGCCGAAACCGCTCATGTCACTGAAATTATTGATGTCATGGTGATCAATGATTCAATGGTTTTTGCTCAGATCGTTTCTGAGTACGGGGTCGATCCGGTGGTAATACGCAGACAGTAAAACTGTTCAGGTTGATTGGCTTCCAAGCATTCAACTCAAGAATTTAAAAATCCAGCAGTATTGGCCTTAACACTGTTTCAAAATAAATCGATAGGATCAACATCGACTGACCAGCGTACCCGTTTTGCCAGTTTTAGATTCTCGATAAATGGAATAATTTTATCCAGACAGTTATGTAACGGTTTTCTTTGTGATGCCTGGACTAACAACTGATATCTGTATTGACCGGCTTTTTTTTCCATCGGTGATGGCACTGGACCCAGTATCAGTATTTCATCAGTGTAGGTTTCCAGTTCGTTCCTGATCATTTGCAAGACTGCATTGGGTAATTCCTGAGTGGTTGCCCTGACTCGAAACAAGGCATGGTGTGAAGCTGGCGGTAATTTTGCTGAAAATCGTTCTTGCAAGGCCTGTTGGGCAAATTTAGGATAATCCTGTTTGATTAACATGGCTAGCAGTGGATGATCTGGTTGCCGGGTTTGCAAGACCACGCGGCCTTTTTGTTCGCGGCCGGCACGACCTGCTACCTGAATAATCAATTGTGCCAGACGCTCGGAAGCTCTGAAATCGGAGCTGAACAAGCCTTGATCAGTATCAAGCACCGCAACTACAGTGACGCCGGGGAAATGGTGCCCTTTGGCCAGCATTTGGGTGCCTATCAAAATGTCAATCTGACGGCTTTTGACCGCTTCTAGCATAGTATCCAGAGTTGCCTTGTTGGGGATATTATCGCGATCGAAGCGAGCTGTATTGTAATCCGGAAATTGTTGTTGCAGGAATTTTTCAACACGCTCAGTCCCGATACCTAGCGAGACAAGGTCTGTACTGTGACAAGCCGGGCAATGTTTAGGTAGCAGGTTGACAGCACCACAATGATGGCACAGTAAACGTTGTTGTCCATGATGAACGACAGTATTGGTTTCACAGCGCGAACACCGTGCAACCCACCCGCATTGATGACAGGTTAAAGCAGGCGCATAACCACGCCGGTTTATGAAAATGATGATTTGCTGATGATTGTTCAGCGTTGTCTCAATCAGTTTAATTAAGGGATTGGATAGCCCGGCATGGATGGTTTGATTACGGATATCCAGTAACTGAATTTCCGGTAAATCGATATTTCCGGTTCGCGCTGGTAATTTTAAATGCCGGTAACGATTGCGCGTCGCATTGTGAAACGTTTCAATCGATGGTGTAGCCGAGCCCAGAACGATTGGGATATCCAGTAACTGGGCACGTCGTATTGCTACATTTCGTGCTGAAAATCGAAAACCTTCCTGCTGCTTGAAGGACGGGTCGTGTTCTTCGTCAATAATGATCAAACCGGGTTTTGACATCGGAATAAAACTGGCGGAACGTGTGCCTAGCAGGATTGAGGCAATACCATTTCGAAATTCAAGCCAGTTTTGAAACCGTGCTTTTTCAGTGAGACCGGAATGATAGACAGCGATTTTCTCCTTGAATCGCGAAAGAAACCGTTGTTCCAACTGCGGAGTCAAGGCAATCTCGGGTAAAAGAACCAGAGCTTGTTTACCCTGCCTGAGGACATGTTGTATTAACTGCATGTAAACTTCTGTCTTCCCGCTGCCAGTGACACCATCGAGCAAAAACACTTCAAACCCTGAGAGCTGTTCACTGACAGCATCAACCGCAATGCGTTGAGCATGAGTCAGGTGTAAAGGCGCTGCCACAGAACGTTGTTGAGACGAGACATTGATATCGCATTGAATGCGTTCAACAAGGCCTTTATTAATTAATGATGTTGCGGGTTGTTGCCATGTGATTTTCTGTTTGGATAATTCAAGCGTACTTAATTGATGTTGAGGGCTGTTTTTCAAAGCTGTCATCAAGACTGCTTGTCTTGTGGCATGTTTGAATGTATCGAGTGATATGCTCATGCCCTGAGTGGTTAAACGTAACACAGTTTGCCTGGGCAGACTGGCTGCTCGATTTTTTCTCAACAGACCAGGCAGAGCCGCATTCAACACATCACCAATTGGGTGGTGGTAGTAACTGGCAACCCAGCTCAGCAATTGCATATCTGTTTTGTTAAACAACGGGGTATGGTCAACCAGTTCTTGTATGGGTTTGAGCTTTGAGGGAGCGATTTCTGAGTTGACATCAATGTCTGTCATAACACCGATTTTGGTCTGCTTGCCAAACGGAACAATGACACGACAACCCACCAGATTTGTATGCACTGTTAAGTCATCGGGAAGCAAATAGTCAAATGACCGTCGAACCGGGATTAACAATGCAATTCGGCAAATCAGTTTTGCATTCTGTGACTGGATGATTGTCTTCATGCAGAATGGGTCAAATCACACACTATTTCGTCAATGTTTTGACAAGTCGACAAGAGGGGTTGTTATCCACAGAATCTGTGGATAACTTTGTGAGTAACTTGAGGTTAACTGATTCCAGCATGTATTAATATTGATAGTTAGCGGTATTGTTAAGTTTTTGGTCAATCTTGAGTGAAAAACAAAAATAACATTAATATTCAATAAGATATATGATAAGTTTGGTTTGGTGCTGGGTTTAGGCTGTTAACAATTTATATTCAATCAGTACAACAAACAAGATCAAGCAAATTTGTGAATAAGTTTAATGAGATGAATCTTTCAAAAGTAGATGTAACAGTGGGTAAACGTCATATTTTTGTCACAGCATGACTTGATAGCGTCAAATAACAATTTAATAGTTCATCCAGTTCAATTCACCCAGATACACCAAAAAACTCTTTAATCCATCATGAACTGCTCCAGACACTGGATGATCTGAAATCAATGGATGTTGAAAATATAACCCGATTGTTTGAAAACTTGAGTGACTTACGCAGACTGATTTCGCTGCGTTGGCATAAAAATTAAAGAATTATGCACCTGTAGAAAAGGACAACCAAGCGACTCACTAACTGGAGTTTAAAAACGCCTTGTTATCAGATGCAAGCAGAACTCAGCTGAATCGTCCTCTGCTGATCAGCACATTCCAGACGAATAATGCCAGGAATGCTATACATGTCCAGGCTGGGATGCTTAGACCGAGGAATGTCCATAAAATATCGGCACATTCACCTGTCCCACTAAGCATTGCTTCGATGGTTTGAGTCAACGGAAAATTTTTGATCATGTATGATAATCCCGGCCCGCAAGTGGGAACTTCCTCAGCCGGAAGATTTTGAATCCAGACATGTCGGGCAGACACCAGCATTCCGCCAAAAGCGAATACTGAGGCCATGATTGAGTAAATGGTTTTTCCAGTTTTGGAGGGATGATGGATAGCTGCAATCAAACAAACCAATCCGACAGCCAGAATAAATAAACGTTGGGTGATACATAAAGGGCAGGGTTCCAGTTCTTCAACAAACTGGAAATAAGCGGCAACACCCAATGCCGCAAAGCAAAACAAAGAAGCCAGAAAGAAAGCTAGGCGACTGCTGATTCTCATGATCGAGGGTCCTGAATTAAAAATCGATGGAATCAGTATTGTAGTATAAATTGACGAATCGCTTTCAAAATCTCATTGTAAAAAAAGGGTAAAAGAAGGGTCTCAGCAACTTTATTCGGGGAATACCTGGACATTATTCCTCGTTAGAGACCAACAGCAGTTCATTGTCATCATTACTCCAGTTGGTTGGATCCTCTCCAGTTGAGTCACCGAGTTTAATCATCAGTCTGACTTCATTCATGGAATCTGCCGAACGTAACGCATCTTCGTATGTGATTCTGCCTTGCTTGTATAAATCATATAAGTGTTGATCGAAAGTCTGCATGCCTTGTTCACGCGATTGCTTCATCAATTCTTTCAATTTGTGGACTTCACCTTTTCTGATCAGGTCACTTGCCAACGGTGTATTGAGCAGGATTTCTACCGCAGCATAACGACCCTTGCCATCGGCGCGTTTGACCAATTGTTGAGCGACAATACCACGTAAATTGAGTGATAAATCCATAAACACCTGGCGATGCATTTCTTCGGGAAAAAAATGCAGGATACGATCCAATGCCTGGTTGGCATTACTGGCGTGCAGAGTACTCAGACACAAATGACCGGTTTCCGCAAACGTGATGGCATGTTGCATGGTTTCACGGGTTCTGATTTCCCCGATCAGAATCACGTCCGGAGCCTGTCGCAATGTGTTTTTCAGAGCAATTTCATAGGACTCAGTGTCCAGTCCCACTTCACGCTGAGTGACGATGCATCCTTCGTGGTTATGAATATATTCCAGTGGATCTTCAATAGTGATGATATGGCCACTGCTGTTCAGATTTCGATGTTTGATTAAAGAAGCCAGAGACGTTGATTTACCGGTTCCCGTCGCGCCCACAAACAGCACCAGGCCACGTTTTTGCATGACCAGGTTTTTTAAAGATTTAGGCAGGAACAAGTCTTCAGTCGATGGAATTTCGCTGACGATTCGACGCACCACCATTCCCACTGTATCACGCTGTATAAATGCACTGGCACGAAAACGCCCGACATTCGATGTGCTGATCGCAAAATTCGCTTCCTTGATTGTTTCCAGTTCGGCGCGCTGACTGGGTGACATTGCGCTCAAAATTAACTCACGGGAATCCTCCGGAGTCAGCTTTTTCTTTCCGACAGGATAAATCGTCCCATCGACTTTGATTGAGGGTTGTTTGCCAACAGAAATAAACAAGTCAGATGCTTTTTTTTCTGACATTAATGCCAGTAGTGCTTGTATATCCATAGAATGAGTGCCGTGCGCTTGATACTGTGTAATAGTTGTCTGAACTGTTATAGACCTTGATTGATCCCTGTCTTAAAACAGATTTTTATCGATAGCCCGAGGACGCGCTGTTTGTTTAGTGATTAAATGTTGCTGAACCAGTTCAGTCAAACATTGATCCAGAGTCTGCATGCCGTCTTTGCGTCCGGTTTGAATTGCAGAGTACATTTGCGCAACCTTGGCTTCACGGATCAGGTTTTTGATTGCCGGTGTTCCGACCATGATTTCATGTCCAGCAACGCGTCCTCCGCCAACTTTTTTCAACAGAGTTTGAGAAATAACTGCTTGCAGTGATTCCGACAACATGGCGCGAATCATGTCTTTCTCAGCAGCCGGGAACACATCGATGATACGATCAATAGTTTTGGCGGCGGAGCTGGTATGTAATGTACCAAACACCAGATGGCCTGTTTCGGCTGCTGTCAATGCCAGACGAATGGTTTCCAGGTCTCTCATTTCACCAACCAGGATAATGTCCGGATCTTCACGCAGTGCTGAACGTAATGCTTCGTTAAAACCATGTGTATCGCGGTGGACTTCGCGCTGGTTGATCAGACATTTTTTGCTTTGATGAACGAATTCAATCGGGTCTTCCACGGTCAGAATATGTTCATATCGTGAGCTGTTGACATAGTCGATCATTGCCGCCAGCGTGGTTGATTTGCCGGAACCGGTGGGTCCTGTAACCAGAATGATTCCTTTTGGTTTTTCAGTGATATCTGCAAAAAATTTCGGACACTTCAGATCATCCAGGGTAAGGATTTTGGAAGGAATTGTTCTGAACACTCCTGCCGCTCCCCGATTCTGATTGAACGCATTAACACGAAAACGAGCGACGCCAGGCAGTTCAAACGAGAAATCAGTTTCAAAAAATTCCTCGTAGTCACGACGCTGCTTGTCGTTCATAATATCGTAAATCATGGCATGGACTTGCTTGTGCTCGAACGGATCGACATTGATTCGTCTGATATCTCCATCGACACGAATCATCGGTGGAAGTCCTGCTGACAGATGTAAATCGGATGCGTTGTTTTTAACTGAAAATGCAAGTAATTCTGCGATATCCATTATGTAGTACCGTAACCCTTGGTGTTTGTGGTGTATTGCTTTGATACCAAGTATAGTCAAGAGATCAGAAACTGCTTGAGATGACGATTGCAAGACACTTGACTGTAGTCAAACAACGAATTGACATTTCTGCTGCGCAGGCCGGACGCAATCCCGGGGAGGTAAAGCTGATTGCAGTCAGTAAAACCAAATCAGTGGATGTGATGCTGGATGCCTGGCGTGCCGGTCAATTTCACTTCGCTGAAAGTTATGTTCAGGAAGCTTTGGTAAAGCAAAAAGCACTGTCTCATGTACCGCTTTGCTGGCATTTTGTCGGTCCGGTTCAATCCAATAAAACTGCGGCCATTGCCAATCACTTTTCGTGGGTCCATAGCGTGGACCGGCTGAAAATCGCCCGCCGACTCAGTGAGCAGAGACGTCCACAATTAGCGCCGCTGAATATCTGTTTGCAAGTCAATATTAGTCATGAAACAAGCAAGCACGGGGTTATTCCTGATCATATTCCTGCATTGATTGAACAGGTCGGACAATTGTCAGGGGTGGTATTGAGAGGATTGATGTTTATCCCGAAACGAACAGAAAGCCACAGTGAACAACGCTACATATTCAAACAGGCCAACAGTTTGTTCAATCAATATCGATCTGCAAGTATGGATACATTGTCAATGGGAATGTCTTCCGATCTGGAAGCGGCGATAGTGGAAGGTGCAACGATGGTACGGATCGGAACAGCTTTATTTGGACCCAGAGAATGACTGTTCCAGAATGCAATTCATGGTTGTTTCCAGATGCAGTCAGTTTAATCAAATCGTACAGGCACCTGTGCGACCTGTTCTTTTAACCAGGCAATGACTTGTTTGGAATGTGTCAGGTGCTTCAGATTCTCTGGCTCTGGCAACGTGTTTGGAGACATGCAACTCCAGTTATTCAAGAGTTGATTTAATTGTGTATATTGATGTCTTGAGAAATGCCAGGTCTGATTAAACGTCTCGACTAGTTCCAGCGAATTGTTTCTGATGTATTGACTACGATTGTCGAGTTCGTTGATTATGCAATCAATCGTATCAATGCGATCTGTTATGAGGCTGGTGACAGTTTTTTTATCGAAACGATATACCGGGTTGTTATGATTGTCTGAAATGATTTTCAGGCTGTGAACCAGTTCCTGAGTCTGGAAGCGAGTAGCAGATGAAATAAATCCAGCAGACTCCATGTCATACATTGAATCATCGAGATATTCTGTTTCGGCCTGGCTCACGCAGACCAGTTCAGAGGTGTTAATATGACCAGGGAGCAGAGCGGGGTACCAGCTTGTATTTGTCTCTGAATCAAGGACTTTATGTGCAATTCTGCATTCCCCGATATCCAGATCCGGATGCCCTGCAATGCCTATGTTCAACCAGGCCCCGGATTGCCCAAAACCATAACGCCCCTGGGTATAACCGACAGCATTGGCTGCCGCCAGTTTGCCAACCCCGGATACAGTCAAGGTCATCGTATCATTTCGAAATACAGCAAATGCGCTGTCATCGATACAGCGTTTAAGCTGGTAGTTTGATATCAGCGGTTTGGCTTCACAGTCAAGTGCAGCGATCAAATGAATCGAAAACCGATGCTCAGAGTTGTTCATTCAAAACGCCGCTGAATTTGTTGATATTTCATAGCTTCTTCGGATTTGTTCCGTTTTAGCGCACCTTGTATATAAATCAATAATTTTTTATGCAGAATCCGGTGAGCGGCCAATCTGTCCTGTAGCGATAATTGTTGATGGTCGAGTATATTCACGATTGACTGAATGCGAAACCGATCCATGCCCCAATATTGTCTGGATAGTTGATCGTCATGCCCACCATATTTTTTGATCAGTGGTTGATCGATATAACAGACCGGATATTGACACGTCATTCTCAGCCATAAATCATAATCTTCACATGCTGGTAAGGATTCATCAAACATCCCGACAGTATCGAATACAGATCGATGAATCAACACTGCAGAAGGTGAGATTGCACACAGCGGCAGACAATGCTGAAAAATCCAGCCACCTTTTTTTTGATGTTTTAAATGTGGGTTGACTCGAATACCGTTGCGTACCCAGATTTCATCGCTATGACAAATTTTTACATTAGAATTTCCGCCAATCATGGCTTGCTGTTTCTGGAGCTTGTCCGGTAACCATTCATCGTCTGAATCCAGAAAAGCCAGCCAGGAGTGACTGGCCAGTTGTATCCCTTGATTACGGGCGGCGCTCACCCCCAGCTGTGGTTGATGATGATAGATGACTTGCGGGTAGTCATGCTTGATGAGTTGTTCTGTATAGTCAGTTGAGCCATCGTCGACTACAATTATTTCAGAGGGGGGGCATGTTTGTTGCAATACGGAATTTAGTGACCGGCTTAACAGTTTTGCACGATTATAGGTTGGTATAATCACTGATATGTTCTGTGGCATTCAGTCTTCACTCCACATTTTGTCGAATAGATTGATTTACATTAAATAACCAAGTAGGTATTCTACTGGATCGTAACTGATCAAAGCGATTGGTTACTCACATTGAGGATAATGTATGGGATCGATGGCTATGGGAATACAAGCACAAGATTTTTCGCAGCGACGGACTAAAACCAGATCGATGATTGAGTCGCTTTTAAAATAGCGGCAACATATGTGGTCCATGTATTGTCAGTTTGCTCTGAAAGATGAAGCAAACGATGATCTGCCGAAAGATTCCGAGATCAAAAATTTCTGTCAGGTTATGATCGAGTATATCTCGATTGCTCACATCGGTATTTATCAGCGCATAGCTGAAGGTAACGAACGCAGGCAGAATGTGTTGGATGTCGCCAAACTGGTGTATCCACGCCTGGTTGAATTGACAGATCATGCCATTGCCTTCAATGATAAATACGAAGACCTTCGCAAGGAAGTCCGAGAGAAAGAATTGACCAAAGACCTGTCGTCACTTGGTGAAAGCCTTGCGTCCAGGATTGAGCTTGAAGATCAGTTGATCAAGTCGTTACTGGATTAGGACGTTATTCGCTTGATATTCACGGATAGAATGTATAGCCACCTAAAAAATAATAGACTTTCAGTTGGTGTTAACATCAACTGAATGTTGGCGCCGTTCAAGTAATGCTCCACTTGCTTTAACAGCACGACTCTTTTTCTCAACATCATGTTTTTGACCAATCACTCTGGTTGACAGTCGAAATCATGTCATGCCCTAAATCTCAGAATTGAAATAAATCATTGCAATTCATTGTGTTCCGGCAACTGAGTTGTTTGAACAGGTGTTATTGTCCTGTTGATAATAGAAACCTGTCACAGTCTGCAATGGTGTTTTGCCAAATCACCATTTGTCGCAGTTCGATCAGAAGAAAACATGCTTTCGGGTACGTCCTTGTTACCAAAACGACAGCATGCTCAACTGATTGTCGTGACTCAGTTTGGTTTGAGTCTCAGTTCACACTCAAGTATTTTGTATAGCCTTTAATAAGAATAATCAGCTATGGTATAATTACTCGTTTGTTTAATACATTCCCAATAACGAAAACAGATTAACGCAATCTCTATTAAAAACACAGAGGCATTATCATTGTGAATAAGAATTTTATTTTCACATCGGAATCAGTATCCGAAGGTCACCCGGACAAAATGTCAGATCAGATATCTGATGCCATTCTGGATGCAATCATCGCGCAGGACCCACATGCTCGTGTGGCATGTGAAACCATGGTTAAAACTGGTATGGTTGTGCTTGCTGGTGAAATTACCACAACAGCCAACATTGAGTATGAATCGCTGGTTCGTGATGTCGTCAATTCAATCGGATATGACAATTCGGATGTGGGTTTTGACGGCCACAATTGTGCAGTTCTAAACGCATTGGGGCGCCAGTCGCCAGATATCGCTCAAGGTGTTGATCGTGCCAGAAAAGAGGATCAGGGGGCAGGTGACCAGGGTTTGATGTTCGGCTATGCGACCAATGAAACTGATGTGTTGATGCCGGCGCCAATTGCCTATGCTCATCGACTGGTTTTAAAACAAGCTGAAGTTCGCAAGGCAGGCGGGTTGAAGTGGTTGCGCCCGGATGCTAAAAGCCAGGTGACATTCAAATATGAGGACAATAAGCCGGTAGGGATTGATGCCGTTGTATTGTCAACTCAACATGATGAGGATATCAGTGAAACTGATTTGCACGAAGGCGTGATGGAAGAGATCATCAAGCCGGTTCTTCCTGCTGAATGGCTGCACAGCAATACACAATATCACATCAACCCTACGGGTAATTTTGTGATCGGTGGACCTGTTGGTGACTGTGGCCTCACAGGTCGTAAAATTATCGTGGATACTTATGGTGGTATGGCGCGTCATGGTGGCGGAGCATTTTCTGGAAAAGATCCATCCAAGGTCGACCGCTCAGCAGCTTATGCAGGTCGATATGTCGCTAAAAACATTGTAGCCGCCGGTCTGGCGGAGCGCTGCGAAATCCAGATTTCCTATGCGATTGGAGTTGCAGAACCAACTTCTGTGACAATCGATACCTTTGGTACAGGAAAGATCGACGATGCCAGAATCGAGGCCATCGTTAAAGAATTGTTCGATCTGCGTCCATATGGTTTGTTGAATATGTTGAACCTGATTCAACCGATTTATCGTCAAACAGCGAGCTACGGGCACTTCGGTCGAGACGATATTGCATTACCATGGGAAGCCACAAACAAGGTCGACGCAATCAAGGCCTCTGTTTAAATACAAATCGTACTATTTTTAGTACTGAGTATCCAAGGAGCGTTGCAGCAATCAGGTTTACGATGACTCAAGCAGTGTAATGTTTGTTACCTGCACAATTGTATTAACCCTGATTGTTAGGCTTGGATGCTAAGTTTGTTAATTTAACGACGCTCTGCATTTTTTTGGAGAAACACTATGAATGCAGTTGTGGAAGACAACTTCACAGATTTTAAAGTCGCTGACATGAGCCTTGCTGACTGGGGTCGCAAGGAAATTGCCATTGCCGAAACCGAAATGCCCGGTTTGATGGCATTGCGAAGTAAATATGGTCAGGATAAGCCATTGAAAGGTGCCCGCATTGCCGGTTCCCTGCATATGACCATTCAGACTGCGGTTTTGATTGAAACTCTGATTGCGCTTGGTGCGGAAGTTCGCTGGGCATCGTGCAACATCTTTTCAACCCAGGATCATGCCGCTGCCGCAATTGCTGCTGCTGGTATTCCGGTATTCGCCACCAAAGGCGAAACACTGGACGAATACTGGGAGTATGCGCACCAGATTTTTGCCTGGGCGGATGGTGGAACTGCCAACATGATTCTTGATGATGGTGGCGATGCAACACTGTTAATCGAGCTGGGCACTAAAGCAGAATCAGATTTATCGGTTCTGGATAATCCAGGCAGTGAAGAAGAAGTTTCGCTGTTTAATTCAATCAAGGCGAAGCTGAAAACCAGTCCTGGCTGGTATTCAACAATTCGCGCCAATATCAAAGGTGTCACAGAAGAAACCACGACTGGAGTTCACCGTTTGTATCAAATGGCAGACGCAAATGAATTGATATTCCCGGCGATTAACGTTAACGATTCAGTCACCAAATCCAAATTCGACAATTTATATGGCTGCCGTGAGTCTCTGGTAGACGGTATCAAACGCGCAACTGATGTGATGATTGCGGGAAAAATTGCCGTGGTTCTCGGTTACGGTGATGTCGGTAAAGGCTGCGCTCAATCTTTACGAGGGTTGGGTGCAACTGTATGGGTCACTGAAATTGATCCGATTTGTGCGTTACAGGCGGCAATGGAAGGTTACCGTGTTGTCACCATGGAAGATGCTTGTGCACAGGCAGATATATTCGTGACTGCGACCGGTAACTTCCATGTCATATCGCACGATCACATGCAAGCCATGAAAGATCAGTCAATTGTCTGTAATATCGGCCATTTTGATAATGAAATCGATTGTGCCAGCCTGGCTCAATATACCTGGGAGAACATCAAACCACAGGTCGATCATGTCATTTTTCCAGATGGCAAACGCATCATTATTCTTGCTGAAGGGCGACTGGTCAATCTGGGTTGTGCAACCGGACATCCAAGCTTTGTGATGTCAAATTCGTTCACTAATCAGACTCTGGCTCAGATTGAACTTTGGGCGCATGGCGACCGCTATGAAAACATGGTGTATATGCTGCCCAAACATCTCGACGAAGAGGTCGCGCGTCTGCATCTGGAAAAAATTGGTGCCAATTTAACAACCTTGAGCGATGAGCAGGCACACTATCTTAACCTCGACAAGAACGGTCCGTTCAAACCGGAACATTACCGATACTGATTGGTCAGCATCGCTAATAACTAAAGACAGGGGGCGGAGACGCCCCTTGTCTTTTTCTGTGTTTATTTGTCAAGACCTAATTTGAGGTTGACCAATGCAGTCTCAGCAAAAATTTCCCAAATCTTACAGCTTTGAATTTTTTCCACCCAGAACCGATCAAGGTCTGGTAAAGTTGGAAACAGTCTGGAACCAGCTTGCTGAAGTAAAACCAGACTTTTTCTCGGTAACCTATGGTGCTGGAGGATCAACCCGTGAAAACACGCTGAACACGGTAAAATCAATTCAACAAAATACCGGAATCGAAGTTGCACATCATTTATCCTGTGTTGCAGCGACGTATGCAAGTATTGACGAAATACTCCAGCAATTCAGGCAGAACAACATAAAACGTATTGTTGCTTTACGTGGCGATATGCCGTCCGGTATGCACGTACGTGGTGATTTTAACTATGCCAGCGATCTGGTTGAATTTATTCGCAAGCAATGCGGCGATGAATTCCAGATTGAAATTGCAGCTTATCCGGAAATGCATCCCCAGGCGGCTAATCCCGAAAAGGATTTAGAGCATTTCAAAATTAAGGTCGATGCAGGTGCTGACCGGGCGATTACACAGTACTTCTACAATATCGACGCTTACTTTGCATTTATCGAATCCTGTGAAAAGGTGAACATCGATGTGCCGATAATTCCCGGAATTATGCCGATCATCAATTTTTCTCAGCTGGCGCGTTTTTCCGATGCCTGTGGTGCGGAGATCCCACGTTGGATTCGCAAGCGAATGGAAGGTTACGGTGATGACAGTGCATCGATACGAGCATTCAGCACTGAATTTCTGACCGGGATGGTGCAACGACTGCTGGATAACGGTGTTCCCGGTGTTCATTTTTACACTATGAATCAGGCTAGACCCACACTGGCAATCTGGGAACAACTCAGTTTTCCTGAATAACAACAGGTTAAAGACAATATGACTGGTTTAAACGATCAATGGTCACAACGCGATTTGCGAGTGTTATGGCATCCTTGTACGCAAATGAAGGACCACGAAGCACTGCCGATGATTCCTATCAAAAAAGGCCAGGGGGTATGGCTGGAAGATTTTGAAGGGAATCGCTATATCGATGCTATCAGCTCCTGGTGGGTCAATCTATTTGGTCATTGTAATCCGCATATCAATGCTGCCTTGCAACAGCAAATGGAGACTCTGGAGCATGTCATCCTGGCAGGGTTTTCTCACCAGGCAGCGATCGAACTGGCAGAACAACTGGTTGCCATCACACCAGATGGTCTGGATCGATGTTTTTATGCGGACAATGGCTCATCAGCGGTCGAGGTTGCGCTGAAAATGAGTTTTCACGCCTGGCGCAATCTCGGCAAGCCCGAAAAAACCAGGTTTATCGCATTGCAAAACAGCTATCATGGTGAAACGCTTGGGGCTTTGGCCGTCGGGGATGTCGCTTTGTATAAAGAGACGTACGCTCCGTTGTTAATGGATGTTATTACCGTACCCGGACCTGATTGTTACAATCGTGAACCGGGTGAAACCTGGGCAGAGTATTCCAGGCGGCGATTTCAACACATGGACGAAACCTTGCAGAAACATGCTCATGAAGTCAGCGCTGTGATTGTCGAGCCTCTGGTACAATGCGCCGGAAATATGCGCATGTATGATCCGATTTATCTGAGCATGTTACGTGAGGCTTGCAATCGGTATGACGTTCATTTAATTGCCGATGAAGTCGCAGTCGGGTTTGGTCGAACTGGTACTTTGTTTGCGTGCGAGCAAGCCCACATTAGCCCGGATTTTATTTGCTTATCAAAAGGTCTGACAGGTGGTTATCTGCCTCTATCAACAGTGTTGACGACTTCTGCAATTTACGACGCATTTTATGATCGTTATGAAAGTCTGAAAGGGTTCTTACATTCACACAGTTATACCGGTAATGCTTTGGGCTGCCGGGCAGCTCTTGCGACCCTGGAAATCTTTTCGCAACAAGCGGTGATTGAGAATAACCGCAAGTTGTCTGAATGCATGGCTGAAGCGACCCGCCATTTTAGCGATCATCCGAATGTGGCAGACGTACGTCAGACCGGGATGATTCTGGCCATTGAGATGGTTAAAGACAAACACAGCAAAGAAGCATTTCCCTGGCAGGAACGTCGTGGTCTGCGCGTTTATCAACATGCATTGACCCAAGGTGTATTGCTGCGACCGTTGGGAAATGTTGTCTATTTCATGCCGCCTTATGTTATCAATCAGGAGCAGATTCAGAAAATGGTCGATGTCGCATGGCAAGGCATTGAATTAGCAACAGCATAATCCACAACACTTCAAGGGAGAAAATCTATTGAGAATTTCCCGCTTGTATTTGCCATCCAAGCTGGCAACGGGTGACACCATTGATGTGACTGGTGATGCGGCCCATTATATTCTAACAGTGTTACGTCTTAGACAAGGCTATTCACTGATCGTGTTCAACGGTGAAGGTGGCGAATTCGATGCTGTTTTAACCGCTCTGGGTCCGAAAAAGGCGGTTAAATTAGTAATTGGCGAGTTTCGGTCTACTGATATCGAATCACCACTCAATATCACGCTGGCGCTTGCCATATCCAGAGGCGAGCGTATGGATTTTGCAGTCCAGAAAGCTGTCGAGCTCGGCGTATCAACAATCGTCCCTTTATTTACCGAGTATTGCGTTATCAAACTTGATGAACAGCAGGCGCAACGCAGACTCAGACATTGGCAGTTAATAGCCCAACATGCGTGCGAGCAATGCGGGCGAAACAAATTGCCAGAGATAGCATTACCGCTCAAATTCAATGATTGGCTGCTACAAACCCGATCACCAAATCGGTTCATCTTTCATCCCGATCAAGCACAACACCTCAATAATCTTGAGATTGATCAACAGCAAATAGAGTTATTGATCGGCCCTGAAGGTGGGTTTTCCGACACTGAATACCAGCTGTCAGTCAATAGCGGCTATTGTCCTGTCAGTCTAGGGTCACGAATTCTACGCTCAGAAACTGCTGTGATCACGGCTCTGTCATTGGTCCAGCATCTTTGGGGTGATATTTAGTTTTCAATTAATCGATTAAACCTAATCGAATGGTTATCTTTTTTTACACATAATCTGGTTATGAATAATATATTGACTCCAATAGAGTTCAGTGTATTTTTTTTGCAAAAAACCATGTGTTTTGTACGACAGTAATAATAGGGTTCTTGATCCTGATTTATAAATCAGTAAAAATATATATGAAACTGTATTTAGTTTCGAACAATTCATCATAATTATTTTAAACGATGAATAGAAAAAGACCGGATGTTCTGGCAGGTCAGCACAATGAATAAATAGCAGAGCATTGAGTGAGTTAATTGTATAATCAGACTATGAGTAACAGTGTATGCCTGACTTCCGGTACAAAATCATAAATAACAGGAATTAATTATGGATAATAAATTTTCAGCCGTGGGAATTATCGTTGCTGCTTTTTTGATAGGAGGATGTAGTACTGCATCTAGACAAGAAACATTGAAAGCTGAAGTCACACCTCAACAACAACCAGATCCATCAATTGTTGAAAAACAACAACAATCTCAAAAGCTTGTCAAAAAACTGAAACAAGAAAATCAACGATTAAATGAAGAAAATCAGAAGCTTAATGAGTCAGTAAAAGCAGCTCAAGTCGTTTCCAGAGACGAAGTACTGCCTTTGAATGCCAAACCAGGTGAATGTTATGCTCAGGTGTTGATACCTCCTCAATACTCAACTGAAACCAGGCGTATGGTGAAAAAGCCGGCAACTTATAATGTTCAAATTACTCCACCTAAATACAGTTGGGTAGAAGAACAGATACTGATTAAGGAGGAAAGTGAAAAAATCAAAGTGCACCCGGCCAGATATGAATGGCAGAATATCAAGGTTGTTGTCAAAGAAGCGTCAGAAAAAATAATTTCGGTCCCAGCAAAATATGATACTGTGACAGAAAAAGTATTAATCAAACCTGCTTATTCAACCTGGAAAAAGGGTAAGGGGCCGATACAGAAAGTTGATCATGCAACGGGTGAAATCATGTGTCTGGTTGAAGTGCCGGCTGAATATAAAACTGTTGAAAAACAGGTTTTGATTGAACCGGCAACGACTAAAAAAGTGGAGATTCCCGCTGAACATCGGATTATAAAAAAGCGGGTTTTGGTCGAACCTGAAAAAGTCATTCGAACAGAGATTCCGGCTCAGTACAGAACCATCAAAGTCAAAAAAGTTGTGGAACCCGCAGTTGAAAAGCGTGTTGAAATCCCAGCTCAATATGAATCAATCGATCAACGTACTAAAATTTCTGACAGCATTCTGGAATGGCGACCAATTTTGTGTGAAACAAATACCACAACGGATGTGGTCAGGCGTATTCAACAGGCGCTGGACTATGAAGGCTACAATCCCGGTGGTATCGATGGCAGGATTGGGCAAAGAACCATGTCGGCCCTTGTCGAATATCAAAAGAAAAACGGTTTGGCATCCGGCCAGATCACGATGGAAACACTGAAAGAACTTGGCGTTTCTTATTAACGCAGTATGGTTTACCGGGATCTGTGCCTGGCGATAACAATAACAGCAATGAGCATTACATAACGCTTGAAGCAGGTGATTGTATCATTAGACCACCTGCTTTTTTTCACGCTTGAATCGTCATCTGCTTTGCAACAGGCTGATGAATCGCAGTTAACATGGCTTCTCGTGCCTGATAAAACAAGTCTTTGCCTAAATGCATTGCATTAGGAGAGACAGCAATCAGATCTTTAAGCGCAAGCAGTCTTGTTTGATGATGTATTTTTTTATATCTAGTGGATGTAATGTCTAAAAGGTAACGCTGTTTTCGATACAGACCAATTTGTAATTGTCGTTCGTAGTGTTCTAAGCCTTTACTGCCAGCCCAATCTTTAATACCACCATCAAGGTAAATCCTGCCATTAATTCGAATTGGTTGAAACAATAAAGGAACAGTGCAAGAGGCATAGACACACGCAGCTAAATTTCCTGAATTAAATGTATGGGTTGCTCTGTTCTTAACATCATATGCAGAGACAGAAATGGGTACTTTGCATTGTTCAAGAGTTGTCACTGCAGCCATCTCGACAATCGTTTCCCGAAACCGTTCACCTTTGAGTAAACCAAAACCCAGGGAAGGATCCCAAAAGCTTTGTCTTTGTACTGTAAATAACAACGAGGTCAATGTAGGCATTGAATTTCCGGATGCCCACATGGAACCTGCTAAAGCACCGGCGCTGGCACCACTGATCTTGTTTGGTATTAAGTTATGATCTTCCAGTGCAGATAAGACCCCAATATGAGCAAAAAAACCAAAATAGCAGGATGACAATGCCAGTGCGAATGGCTGGTCTTGCAACCAGTCTTTCAATGTTTGATGAGCCAGGTTGTTAACGTTGTGTTTTGCGGTATCAATCATACCGCTATATCTATCTCAAATGATGTATGATGCCAAGTTTTTCCAGCGGCCATAATACCAGCCAATAGGGTAAGTCAGGACCGGGGCGATGAGCTTTAGCTGGGTATATATGATGGTCTTTATGGTCATGCTCACCCAACAGGATTGCCGAAATCTGCCAGTATTTGCGGGCAGTACAGCCTTTTTCGTCAGGTTTGCCACCGTGAGACATGCAGTTGAAAAACAATGTGCCGATAGGAGATAAGGCTGCTGGCAGCAGTGATATGAAAGTCGCAAATCCCAGAGAACCTGAAATCAACCAGATCAAATCGAATTCAATCCAGGGAATCACAAAACACCAGTTATCCAGAAAACGGACTTCCGGATAGCGCAGCTTGATTTTTCGCAACGCATATTTCGGGTCATAACCCCATCCCAACCAGGCATATAAAATTGAATGTTGAACCGGAGAATGCGGATCAAGTTCAGTGTCACAATGAACATGATGATAACGGTGCGTGCCAGCCCACCAGGACATTGCACCCTGGTTCGATGCACAACATGAATAGGCAATCAGAAATTCCAGCCAGCGCGGGGCTTTAAATGCATGGTGCGAGTAATACCGATGAAAGCCGATGGTCATCCCCAATGCTGAATGTCTGGCGATTTGCAGGACCACAACAACCCAGGGCCAGACTTGCGTTGCCAGTGAGCGGTTGATATCCCAATCCAGATAAAAAAACAGTGCCGAAAAAGGCACCAATGCATAACAGGCAAAAACTCGACTTAAAACCCAGGATATCATGATCAGTATTAGTAACAGACAAAACAATTCATAAATGTCATTATATCGTTGAACTGATGGAAGCGGATATATTCTGTTAACTGCTTTTTGGATTCCGTATTTATATCAGTAGGTTAATGACAGACAAAATGCAAATAATCTGAGTTGGAGACAAGTGTCTCAACCTGAAAAGTTGAGATGAGCTGCCAGCCAAACACTATTAAACACCGTTCAAACATTATTAAAATCGACAGGAAAATCAATGCGAATTGTTCTTGCCCAGAAAAACATGGTTGTTGGAGACATACCGGGTAATAAGCAGATCATGATCTCTACTGCCCAACACGCACGCGATACATTACACGCTAGCGCGATTGTTTTTCCCGAACTGAGTCTAACCGGATATCCACCGGATGATTTACTGTTGCGGGACGATTTTATGCACGCTGTCCAACATGCGCTGGATGACATCCAACTCTCAGTACACGGTATTTATCTCATTGTCGGTTATCCGGAATTGGACCAGGGCAAATTGTATAACTCAGCAGTCGTGTTTTACAACGGCCACCGTGTCGCAAACTATCGTAAACAGAAATTACCAAATTATGGTGTATTTGACGAGAAGCGCTATTTTACAGCAGGCGATGAAGTCTGCGTGTTTAATATGGACAATGTACCAACAGCGTTATGTATCTGTGAAGATGCGTGGTTTCCCGGTGTCGTCGAGAAATCTGCACAACGCGGTGCACAATGTGTTTTGAATCTGAATGCCTCTCCTTATCATCTAGCTAAAATTCAGCGTCGGGAAACTGCCATCCGGGAACGTATCTCAACAGCTGAAATTCCCATGCTCAATGTCAACCTGATCGGTGGTCAGGATGAATTGATTTTCGATGGTGCCTCATTCGTCATGGATGCCTTTGGTACTGTGATCGCCAGAGCCGCAGAGTTTGAAGACGCGTTGTTAATCTGTGATATGCAATTAAATGGCAATGCTGTAAGTTTATCAGCAATAGAATGCAAACCCGAAGATCAGGGCATCTCAAGTATTTATAAAGGCCTGGTTTTAGGCATACGTGATTATGTACAAAAAAACCGCTTTAAAGGTGTTGTGCTTGGTTTGTCGGGCGGTATTGATTCGGCACTGACACTGGCCCTGGCAACGGACGCATTGGGAGCAGACAATGTGGAAGCAGTCATGATGCCGTATCACTACACATCCGACATGAGTAAAACCGATGCTGCCCAACAGGCTGAACTGCTTGGTGTTCACTATCACAGCGTTTCCATTGAATCGGCGGTCAGTGCATTTCAACAGCTATTGAGCGACCGTTTCAGTGGTATGCCAAAAGACACCACGGAAGAAAACCTTCAAGCCCGCAGTCGCGGTGTGATTCTCATGGCAATATCCAACAAAACCGGAAAATTGTTGCTCACAACAGGCAATAAAAGTGAAATGAGCGTTGGCTATGCTACCTTATATGGCGATATGGCCGGAGGCTTTGCGCCTCTCAAAGATGTTTCAAAACTCCTGGTTTTCAAACTCGCCGAATACCGTAATACAATCTCACCAGCAATACCGCAACGAGTCATCGAACGACCACCTAGCGCTGAACTGGCCCCAGACCAGAAAGACTCCGACAGCCTGCCTCCGTATGATGTGCTGGACCCTATTCTGGAGCGTTACGTCGAACAAGATCAGTCCGCAGAGCTAATTATTGCTGCCGGTTTCCATGACAGTGATGTACATCGCGTCATCAGGCTGGTCGACCTGAACGAATACAAACGCAGACAGGCGCCACCCGGAATACGCATCACGCCGCGGGCATTCGGACGTGATCGCCGTTATCCAATTACCAATGGATTTAAGTCGAATCAGTGTTGATTGACATGTAAGCGGAAGTTTAATGGAATAGCCAACCCCAGTCATAACGCTCCTGCTCTGCGGAAATGTTATGACTACTTCAATCCAACTAAAAATAAAACCGTCTAAACTTAAGCCTGTTTGGCAGACGGAGTTGGATTTTGCTCAACCGGGCAGTAGTGAGAAGGGCTATAACGTTGTATCAGATAAAGCGGCCTTTGTTTAGTTTCACCGAATATCCGTCCCAGATATTCTCCCATGACTCCAATAAAAAAAAGTTGCACACCACCTAGAAATAAAATGGTGACCATCAATGTCGGAAAACCTTGCACTGAGTCTCCCCATAACAGGGTTTTAATAATGATAAACAGTCCAAAACTGAATGCTGACAATGATGTTAATAAGCCCAGATAGGTTGCTATTTTCAGTGGAATAACAGTGAATGATGTGATGCCTTCCAGAGCGAAATTCCAGAGACCCCAGTAATTGAATTTACTGCTTCCGGCAGCACGCGGATCGCGACGATAATCGATCGCTTTTGATGGAAACCCAACCCAGGCATACAACCCTTTCATAAAACGATGGTGTTCGCGGAGTTGCAACAGCGCATCGACAGAACGCCGACTCATGAGTCGGAAATCACCAGTATTCCGGGGGATTTTGACTCGCTCGGAAATTTTATCCATGACTTTATAAAACATTTCGGCAGTAAAGATCTTGAGCCAGGTTTCACCATCTCGGGCAGTGCGTCTTGCATAAACGATGTCATAGCCGTTTTGCCATTCTTCAATAAACTTAACAATCAGTTCTGGAGGGTCTTGCAGATCAACATCGATTATTATGATGGCGTCACCTTTTGCATGGTCAAGCCCGGCAGTCATGGCAATTTCCTTACCGAAATTTCTGGTCAGACTGATACTTGCAATACGATTATCCTTTGATCTTAGTTGTTCAATTATGGACTGAGTCAGGTCCTGGCTACCGTCATTGACAATAATCATCTCGCAACAGTAATCTGATAATGAATCGAAAAGTTTGCACATGCGTTCGTAAAAAACCTGGATGACATCCGCTTCGTTATAAGCTGGCACTACCACTGAAATCAATGGTTTATTTGTCTGAGTTGATTGTTCAGTATTGAAAGATTCATTCATTTAATGTTTGCCTTGTGCTTGATTGACTGTAATTTGAACACCCATTTCCGACTACCCACAAAATTCCATAACAGTCCGGTAGCTGTCGCGATTAATTGAGCAATCCAGTAATTCCATAACAATTGATCGGCCAGAACCCACATAATACCCGTATTTATTGACCAACCAACTACTACCACCAGATAGAATCTAGGCATCGTTTTGCCGTGAGTCTGGTTACTGTTAAATGTGATGTAATAATTTAATCCATAATTGACAATTGACCCGACCAGATAGCCGATTGCGGAAGATAATGAAGCAGCCCAGAACCAAATTTCGACTCCGGCCCACAGCACACAGTATTGTGCAATTGTCCCTATAGCTCCCATTGACGCAAACTTGAAAAATTGAATTATAACTGCCTGATTAAATTTAAAAACGTTCATTCTTTCCGGTAAACCCAGAGTCCCTTTGGTCTGCTGTGTTGCTGTTGAAATGAAAGCCAATGATATTGTGCTGAAATTGCCTGGTTGATGGTTTGCCACGCATCAGATTGATTGCTGTCTTTGTGGTTCCAGACTATATACCTGACCTGGTGTGACATTAGCCAATTGATGGGGTTAGGCAAGACACCACCATAAAACTGCTGTATATCGTCTTTTAATCGCCAGACACGTTGACTTTTTCCATGCCAGGTTACCAGATGTTCAGGCCAGCCCATGACAGTGGGTTTGGCCGAAAACGCTGCATAAATCCCGGAGTCGGTATACGCATTACCATAGCAATTTTCCAATACTACACCATAGGGTGCTGTGTTCAGAAAGTTCAGCATTTCACGAGTAACCGGATTGCCGCTGTAAACAGCATCTCCAGACAGTTGTCCGGCATTATGTTTCGCTGCGACAGACCAGTAACGATATATATTGATCGCATAGACATTAATGATGAGAAGGGTGCCAATCACGACAATCCGGTGCCAGCGAAATGAACTGCTTAAGACCAGTGTACTCAGTGATAACAGTGCGCCTGTCCAGATCCATCCCCACCATTTCATCACAGTGTTAGTGCGCTGAAAATGCTCTGCTGATGGATCATCCACAAAAATGAGTTCTGAAACAGTTAATAGTCCAAGAAAAATCAGGGTAAAGCATAAGCCAAGTCGGTTGTACTGTTTTAGTAGACAAGCCATGCTGGCAAACAGTAATAATGCCCAGTGCATGGCTAAAAACTGCCTGATAGGGGTATGCAAATCAGTTGTGACCCATTGAATTGGGGTGGCAGCGCTATGGCTTGTGAATTTGCTTAGAAATGGATAGATCAGCAAGAGGCCAATGATTCCACCAGCGAGCAAGGCAGACCAGTTCAGTGTTTTATGCTGAGCATAACGCCAGCAGATCCAGCCTGCAACCAGGACTGCTTGTAGCGGAAACGTCCAGGTATTTGTCGCAATCATCACAGGAACGGTGAAAGTCAGCAAGGTTTGATGGAGTGCATCAGATCTTGAGCTAAACCTGTCACAGGAGTGCTGACGATCCGAAAATTCCAGACTGGCAATACAGAGTAATGACAGAAATAACAACAGATAACCGCCCAAAGGCGGGTGATAATCACCGACAAAATACTGGTAACCAAAATCCTCCAGCGGCAAAACCTGTGGTTTCGAGCCTTCAGATTTGGGAAACAGCAATTGGCCGATGACAGTATTCAGCAATTGGTCTTTAGATCCAATGAAACGTGCACTTGCAATCATGCTTTCATTAGTATTATGAATTTCAGTCCGTAAATTGTTCGATTGCAGATGATAGCCAAGGTTTGCAAAAATTGTTGCGCCGGTTCCACCTAACACCAGGGTAATAACAATCAACCCCCTTTTCCAGCTGTTGTTGAGGAAACAGCCGGTAAAATCCCAGGCAAGAGTGACTGACAAAGACATCAACAAAACAAACGCAATGTTATAGGTTAATCCTGCTGACAAGCTGAATACTCGAGCCATTAACCCGGCCATATAGTGCTGAAAACCATAATAGAAATCGAATCGACGTGGTGGAAACCAGTGATCCAGCGGTGGCAATTGGTCACCATTCATATAATTTCCGATGAAATACAAGTCGGTAATATGCTCTGAAGTCGGATAGATTGACGGGAAATACCAGCGCCAGGCCAGTGCGTAGAGAACTGCCAGTACAAAGACAGTTTCAGCATTTCGAAACTGGATTGCTCGAGGCGATTGGATCTGCTTGTAGATCAAAAATAAAGAAACTGGAGTCGATAGCAGCCAGATCGCGTTAATTTGTCCAAGTCCAAAAAAATGCTCAGTAAAAAAGCCCATCAAGCCGAGTATCACGAGTCCACTGGATCGCGCTAACGCAAAGGATTGAAACCAGCGGCTGAACAGGATTGTCACTCCTGCAATATTGATCAGAATCAATCCAAATGTGCAGAAATAATAAATTGTGCTCATGACTTTGAATTATCGGTCTGAAAAGGGAGGTGTAGGTCTGGCACGAACCCATACTC
Source organism: Gammaproteobacteria bacterium (assembly GCA_022600935.1). GTDB lineage: Bacteria > Pseudomonadota > Gammaproteobacteria > Methylococcales > DRLZ01 > DRLZ01. The sequence goes on along the minus strand of JAHZJL010000020.1, from coordinate 14,161 downwards.
CGGCTTCCTGGTCGCCATGACGGTAAAATGATAACCACTGATAGTCAGGTAGGATGCGCTGGTTGATCGTCAATCGCAAGCCGGGATAACGTTTTTCGTCTTCATTTGTCCAGACAATATAGCGAATCGGGTATTGCCCCAGAAAATTCAAAGGATCGGAAAGTGTTGCATGATAGAAGCGGCGTACCTGGTCAGCCCGGTGTTGAATGGAATTTAGATGCCCGTGCCATTGGCTGATATGATCAGGCCATCCCATCACAGCTGATTGATTGGCAAACAAGGTGAGAGCGCTTGATTGTGTATACGCACCTTTGGGTATTGATTCCAGGACGACTCCCGGATCTGCATTGGCCAGATACTCCAGGATCTCATGATTCGTTTTGTTTTCCAGAAGCCAGCCGTTTCCAGATAATTTGCCGATTTGCGGTTTGGGTGCATAGATGAGGTAACGAATTAAATCCATGCTATAGATGAATAGTGGAAATATCGTGATGATCAGAAACAGTTTGATGAAACGAGTGGACTTGGCAATCAACAGAGTCAGAATTCCGGTAACCGTTACTGGCCATAACCACGACCACCATTTCAGCGTTGTATTGAAGCGCTGATATTTGCCGATCAGCGGATCATCAACGACGATCAGTTCTGTCATTGTCAGCAACAATGCAAGTGTAAACGACAACCATGCGCACCAGCGATTGGTTCGCCATAGCAACAAACCACCTATCAGCCAGATCAGTGTTGGCCAGTGCATCGTCAGGAATAAAAGCAAAGGCGTATGATTTTCGACACTGAGTTTTGAAATAGGTGTGTCAAGCGAGTGTGTGGCAAAATGAGTGAGAAAAGGATAGATGCTGAAAGCACCTGCCAGCAATCCGGCAATCATCCAGAACCAGGCAATTCGCCTGAACAGTTGCCGATACATCATCCACGAGCCCAGCAATACGCATTGCAGGGGAAATACCCAGGTGTTTGTCACGAGAGTCAGTGCAGGGGTTAAGCCCAGAGCGAAATATGCAGGCCATTCTGGTGTTCGTTTTAACAGGGATAGATGCTGTTTTGAAGGAGAAAATACAATTGGTTTGTATTCCAGACGCATGATTAAGGCCAGGGTCCACAGTGCAATGAGCAGACCTCCGAGAGGAGGGTGGTAATCTCCCAGGTACGTGAGATAAGCAATGGTTTCAAACGGCAGTTCCAGTCGTTTGCCAGGGTCTGGCTGGCTGGATGATTCAACCAGTTTACGGCCAAAATCAGTGTTGACATATTGATCATATAATCCGGAAAACCGGGTGCTGGCCCAAATCCGTTCAATTGCGATATCGTGAACCGCTGTTTGCGCAGATTCATCATGCTGAATCAGCCACGGCATGAAGCTGGACAATCCATTGCCTCCGGTCAGGACGCAGCCCAGTATCAATCCTTTCAGCCAGCGGTGTTTGATCACTTGACTGCTGGCATCCCATACCAGACTCGCGATCAGTCCGATCAGGATTGTCCATGACACATTCATGGTCAACCCGATATCGAGATTGAAGATGCGTCCCAGTAAGGCCGCACAATAATGTTGAAAAGCGTAGTAGAAATCAAATCGGCTACCGCTCAGCCAACGATCATTAGGTGGCAGTGTCTCTCCACTATAATAATTGCTGATGAAATACAAATCTGTTAGATGTTCGGAGCCTGAGTCAATATTGGGAAAACAAAAACGCCAGATCAGGGCGTAACACAGCCCTCCCCAAAAAATCAGCTCACCTCGCCAAAAGCGGGATTTACCATGTCGGTTGTGATGCCGATATATCACCCGGACAGATGCTATCGTTGTCAAAGGCCATAACCAGTTTAGTTTCCCAAGCCCCTGAATATGTTCGAGATTAAACAGGGTTAACGAAATTATAACAATGACAAATACGCGTCGACACGCTGGTGACAGCGTCAATCGCTCAGTTGCGACAGTTATCCCGGCAAAATTCAACACAATCAGGACATATGTCAAAACCAGATAGATGAGTTGCATAAAGAGTCAGTTTTCAGAAAGATTGATTGAGCAAAATTTTGATCATTTAATCATTCCGGTTTACAAGAGTATTGATTGTAAGGAGAATTTAACAGCTTCATAAATGGCAAAGTATCTCAAAGATTGTTATGCAAGAAAAGAATCAACGTGTATTCATTGTGTTAACACACATGTTGTCATCTGGAATGTTCAGGGTATGTTGAGAACAATGCAATGCGTTGAGACTACGGATTGTTGCTAATGCGCTTGATATTTGTGGTTTTTCGTTATTTCCCGTTTGGTGGACTGGAGCGAAATTTTTTAGCTATCGTTGAGCAGTGTGTGAAGCGTGGTCATCAAGTCACTGTGTTTACCCGGCACTGGGAAGGTGAAAAACCCGCTGATCTGGACATTATTGAAATTCCTGTATCAGCAAGATTTAACCATCATCGTGACCGGGAATTTGTTTTTCAGTTCAGAAACCGGATACAAAAGCTAGCGTATGACTTGATTGTCGGATTCAACAAAATGCCGGGACTGGATGTTTATTATGCAGCAGATCCCTGTTATCGCGCCATAGCATCAAAAAAATTCTGGTATTATCGATTAACACCACGATTTCAACATCATGTTTCATATGAAGCTGCTGTTTTTGACGCGCAACATAACACCAGAATCATGGCTGTTTCAACCAGGCAGATTCCGGTTTTTAAACACTATTACAATACCTCTGCAAATCGATTTATTGAGCTACCCCCAGGGATTCATCCAAATCGAAAAGCACCTGAGAATCGTGAACAGGTCCGCAGCAACTGGAGGCAGCACTTTGGGTTTAGTGACAAGCAGACCGTGATTCTATCGGTCGGTGCTGATTTCAAACGCAAAGGCCTGAAAAGAACATTGAATGCTGTTCACGCATTACCTGCGTCAATTCGCAACACTGTTCATATTGTTGCGGTTGGTGATCGCAATCATCGACCCTATACAACATTGGCCAGAAAATTAGGATTGATTGATCAATGTCATATGTTCGAGGGCCGTGATGATATTCCTGCGTTTTTATCCGGAGCCGATATTCTTGCGCATCCTGCATTGGTTGAGAACACCGGAAATATCTTGCTGGAGGCAATTATTGCCGGATTGCCGGTAATTGCAACGGAAGTCTGTGGGTATTCATGTTACATCCAGCAGGCAGATGCTGGTTTGGTTATCCCCAGTCCCTATCAGCAACAGTATTATAATCAGTTATTGCTGAACATGATGGCTGTATTGCCTGATGCTGTATGGAGTGACAACGGAATTCAATATGGACGATATGCCAATCTTTATGATCGAGCGCGTGTCGCTGCAGATTTTATTGAGGCAACTGCGAAACAAATGATTGTAACGCCTTGATTGGTTGTAAGGAGCTGCTTCTGGCTTGAAATAATGCAAATTGCGTCATCAATAACCACAACCCGGGGTTGACAGTTTAGTAAGCGATGATAGATACAATCACTGTAAGGACATCAGTGACAGGAGTTATCACAATGAGGAACATGGAATCTCAGGTACGTATAGAAGCAAAGAAGCCAGAACAGCGTCAAAAGAGTAAACTGATGTGGATGATATGGTTTGTATTTGGCGCAGCGCTGTTCTCGTTAAATTATACAGGTACGCTGAGTAGTGACACTATTGATCAATATCAATCCATTAGCTATGGAATGAATTAATTCAGGTTGTTTAAAAAGATACCAATGACACTGAATAACGTTTAATCAGATGAGCTGGAGAAAGTCCAATAAAGGGCAATCATATCTGCCCGGGGCTGCAGTTGGACACCCAGCTGCATCTGATTCTTTAAAATAAAGTATTCTCAGTTTACCCTCTTAAGAAAGCACAAAATAACACTGTATGCTGGTTATTCTGCTTCCAGATTCAGTTGCACCTCTGTAGTCGTTTCTTCCCGGTTCAAATAAAACCCTCTTAATTCCAGTACCCCTTTGGTATTGAGTGAAATAATCAAATACAGGGCTTCAGGATAATTGGCCATTTCAATATCTGTTTTTGACGGCCTGGCTTGAGAATGAGGATGAGAGTGGTAGATCGCGAATAAATCTTCGCCTTCTGATCTCATTTTACGCATTGCTTCAAGGTGTTGTTTCGGGTCCAGTTCATAGCGAAATGTTTGATTGTCAGCTATATTGCGAACCGGATAACAGCTGGCAGCTTTGCTATTGCGTGCGCCAATCAGGCCGCAAATTTCCTTTTCTGGTGATAATTGGGCATGATGCAGCATTTGGTTGACCAGAGGACGTGGGATTGAAACAGTATTGTGTGAAAACTGCATGACTGAATACTCCTGAGTCGTTAGCAATACGTCTATAGTGTTTGCTGAATGTAGTGTGCCATCGACATGCGTGGGTGGTTCTGCAAGTCGTTGATGGTTTCAATGGCTTGATAATGATAACCGGAAAACAGGGATCGAACTGCATCAGCTTGCTGATAACCATGTTCGAGAAGCACAAATCCTCCAGTGTTCAAGTGGTTCCGGGATTGATCAATGATCAGACGTATATCCCTGAGTCCGTCGTTTCCGGCACTCAATGCCTGTTTTGGTTCAAAGCGGATATCGCCCTGGTTAAGGTGGATATCGTGTTGTGCAATATAAGGCGGATTGCTAATAATCAGATCATAGTGATGATGTTCCAGGCTGACAAACCAGTCACTGTGGATAAAGCGCACATTGTTAATACCAATCATGTCAGCGTTAGCCTTGGCAAGATTCAGAGCTTGTTGGCTGATATCAGTCGCTGTTATTGTCAGATCCCGCTTTTCGTCAGCAATTGAAACCGCAATTGCACCACTGCCAGTGCCCAGTTCAAGAATAGTCCTGAACTGATGGGTTTCGATGAGCTGCAAGGCATGTTCAACCAGTATTTCGGTTTCAGGACGGGGTATTAAAACCTGGGGTGTGACCTGAAAACTGTGATTCCAGAAATCGCGAGTGCCGGTCAGGTAGGCAACAGGAACCCCCGATTGACGTTGTTCAATCAATTTCTGGAAATGTCCCAGTTGCTGGTGTGTGAGTTCATGCTCCGGCCTTGTGAATAACCAGGTCCTTGACTGCGCTAAAGTGTTAGCCAGCAGGATTTCAGCATCGAGTCGTGCTGATTCGCTATGCGATGTCAGCTGTTCCCTGGCCTGAGACAGTGCAGATGCTACCCGTGTCATTTGTTAACGTCCCAATCCAGTAAAGTTAATTGTCATCTTCACCCAGTTGAGTCAGCAAGGCGGCCTGATGTTCTGAAATCAACGGATCAATGACCTGTGACATTGAGCCTTGCATAATTTCCTCAAGTTTATACAAAGTCAGGTTGATGCGATGATCGGTGACTCTGCCCTGAGGATAGTTATAGGTTCGAATACGCTCCGAGCGGTCCCCGCTGCCAACCTGGTTTTTGCGATCTGCGGCAATTTCAGCATTTTGCTTTTCCTGTTGTTCTGCGAGTATTCTGGATTGCAGCAGAGACATGGCGCGTGCCTTATTTTTATGTTGTGAGCGTTCATCCTGGCATTCCACAACAATGCCGGTCGGCAAGTGGGTAAGACGGATAGCGGAATCAGTCTTGTTGACATGCTGACCGCCGGCACCGGAAGCTCTGAAGGTATCCACTCGTAGATCAGATGGATTGATATCGACGGCATCAATTTCGTCGGCTTCTGGAATAATGGCAACTGTACATGCAGAAGTATGGATGCGGCCCTGGGCTTCAGTTTCCGGAACTCGCTGCACTCGGTGGGTGCCGGATTCAAATTTCAGTTGGGAATAGACATCTGTACCGGTCACTCGTATCACGATTTCCTTGTAGCCACCATGTTCACCAAGATTTTCGGAAATGGTCTCAAAATTCCAGTGTTTATTTTCCCCGAAACGTTGATACATTCGTGCCAGGTCGCCTGTGAAGATTGCTGCTTCGGCACCACCGGTCCCGGCCCGGATTTCCAGAAAAATATTGCGGTTATCATTGGGATCTTTCGGTAATAGAAGAATCTGTAGTTCAGATTCCAGTTGTTGTTGTGTTTCCAGTGCTTCAGCAAGTTCTTCCCTGGCCATTTCCCGCATCTCCGGATCCGGGTCAGACTGCATGGCTTTTGCTGTTTCTATTTCCTCAGCAACACACAGGTAGCGCTGATAGCAGTCAACCATGGGTTTTAGCTGGGCATATTCCTGGCTTAACGATCTGAATTTGTTTTGATCACTTTGGACTTCCGGTTCTGAGAGCAGGGCTTCAATTTCCTCATAACGTTGGGCAAGATGTTCGAGTTTGGTTTGAATGCTGGTTTTCACGATGTGTTGTCAGTTGATATTTTGAGTAGATGTTGGGCGGCCTGAATCAAATCCAGGCGTTGTTCAGTTGCGGCCTGGCGAATCTGGGTTGTTGGTGTATGAATCAGTTTATTGGTCAATGTTGAAGCCAGAAAATCCATCACTTGTCTGGAGTCGGCTCCATTTTCGAGTTGTTTGAGGGCTTTGCCAAGCACTTCGTCGCGTATCGTTTCTGACTGTGTCCTATACTTTGTTATGATGGTGCTGTGTTGTTCGGTTTTTAACCAGTCCAGAAAGCGGTCGACCTGGGTTTCAATAATCTGTTCGGCTTGTTCAGCTGCCTCCTGGCGGCTTTTGATGTTCTCGGTGACGACATGTTGCAAATCATCGACTGTATACAGGAATACATCGTTCAACTGCTCGACTTCAGCTTCAATATCGCGTGGAACGGCAAGATCAACCAGAAACATGGGTTTATGTTTGCGGGCGCGGATTGCGCTTTCAATACTGCCTTTGCCAAGTATCGGTAATTGGCTGGCGGTTGATGAGACGATAATGTCCGCTTGATGCAAATTCCGATTGAGTTCTGCTAGCTGAATCGCTTGTCCATCGAACAAACTGGCAAGGCGCTGGGCTTTGATCAGTGATCGATTGGCAATCAGCAATGACTGAACACCATGATTATGAAAGTGACGCGCAGCAAGCTCGATCGTTTCACCTGCACCAATCAGCAAGACTGTCTGATTAGCGAGATTACCGAAAATCTGGTGCGCCAGTCTTACGGCTGCAAATGCTACAGATACAGGGCTGGAGCCGATTGCCGTATCTGTGCGGACTTTTTTGGCGGCTGTAAAGGAGGAATGGAACAATCTGGTCAGAGTTTTATCGAGAGTTCCTGCCTGTTTTGCCGTATGATATGCAGATTTGATTTGACCCAGAATTTGTGGTTCCCCCAGCACCATGGAGTCAAGACCGCTGGCAACACGGTATAAATGCCTGATGCTGTTGCGTGCATAATGTGAGTACAGATGTGGTAGTAACTGTTCTTTTTGCAAGCTACGGTGATTGGCAAGCCAATCCAGTAAATCATGTTGAGACTGATCCGAGTCGATGCCACAGTACAATTCAGTGCGATTACAAGTGGACAGGATGGCAGCTCCATTCACTTTGGGGATATCCGAGATTTCCTTCAGGGCAGGAATTAATGCATCCGGTGTAAATGCCAGTTGTTCTCTGACGTTCACCGGGGCAGATTGATGATTTAAACCAAATGCGAGTAATTCCATTAAATTCGTTGTCTGATAATTTCAATACTAGAGATATAATTCTATGGCTAAAATTCTTGTTAATCTAGCGATATGCAAAACTATTCAATACAATTAAACCACGGGGAATACAGCTTGTTAATGTTTAAACGATTGTATCGGAAGGCTGAATCATTGGTGAATAAAAATTTTAAATTGCATCATTGCAGAGCTACAAGTGTGCTGCTGGTTATGCTGGTTATTGTTTCAGGATGTGCGTCAATTGACAAACCTGGATTATCAGACAATACCGCAAAGTCGTATTCAGAGACTGATAAAAGCGCGATAGTCAAGTCAAAACAAGCAGCCACTGTTGCTAAAACCACAGAAGAAACCAAGCACAAGGGCGCTGAGTTAGATCAAACAGAAGACGAACCAACGATATCTCCTGAGGCATTGTATTATTTGCTCAGTGGAGAGATAGCAGGTCAACGTAACCGCATTAAGTTATCTGCAGACAGCTATGTGAAATCAGCTAAACTGACCAATTCTCCCAAAATCGCTGCCAGAGCTGCAAGGATTGCGATGTATGCCAAAGATTATAAAACCGCAATGGATGCAGCAAAAGTCTGGACCGATAATGATCCCGACAATGTTTCGGCCAGACACCTGGTTGCAGATTTGCAATTAAAGCGAGGCAAAACCGGGCAGGCAATCGATAATTTCGCATTGATTCTGTCCAGTCCTGATATCAATTTTGAAAAAACTGCAGTACGAATAGCGGATAGCATCGTGAGCAGTACTGAAAAACCCTATCCAGTCATCGATGCTTTACTGCAGCGTTTCCCGGGTACTGCTGAACTGCCTTTTGCCTATGCGTTAATCGCCATCAAGCTAAAAGACTTTGGAACTGCTGAGACTTATCTAGACCAAACACTCACATTAAGGCCCGACTGGGATGCGGCTTTGCTGATGAAAACCAAGCTGGTTGCGCAATCCGGCAAGACTGAAGAAGCGATGACCATGCTCAATCAGGCAACCCGCCGTTTTCCTGATAATGCTGAAATACATGCCTTGTATGCCAAACTCCTGGCTATGCAACATGATTATTCCAATGCAGTGGTACATTTTCAACGTGTTGTAGAACTTGATCCTGAAAATGCTGATGCCGGATTTGCACTGGCTATCATGCAAAGCACTTTGGGGGATTTCGATTCGGCCAAAGAGCGCTTGTTGGAATTGGCAAAAAATCCCAAACACAGGCAGCGTGCTTTTTTGCAGCTTGGGCAATTGTCTGCAGAAAACAAGTTATACGATGAAGCGCTGGATTGGCTGGATCAGGTTGATTCCAGTGCTCTGGCGTATGATGCGCATATATTTGCAAGTGAAATACTGGTTGAACAAAACGATTATCAGGGTGCGTTGGATCAACTCAGAAAGCTGCTTAATAAATATCCACAGCTTACTCCGCGGATTGCATTGCGACAGGCTGATATATACAACAAAATCGATCAACCTGAACAAGCGGTAGAGGTGTTAAGTAACGCTGTTACCAGCAGTCCGACTGATAAACAATTGTTATATATGCGGGCATTGCTGGCTGACCAGATTGGAGATTATCCAATGGCCGAGTCTGATTTGCGTGCGTTACTCAAAATCGAACCCGACAATGTCAATGCGCTGAATGCCCTGGGGTACATATTATGTAATCGCACCGATCGGCTTGATGAGGCGGAGCGGTTTCTGAATCAGGCAATCAGTTTAAAACCCAATGATCCCGCGATCATGGACAGTATTGGCTGGTTGCGATACAAGCAGAATAACGTTAAAGAAGCGTTGCAATTTCTGCAATCTGCATATCAGAAAAACAAGGATGTTGAAATTGGCACACATCTGGCTGAAGTGTTGTGGGCAGGTGGTCAGTTTACCGAAGCCAATCAGGTATTGCAGGAGTTGTGGAATAAAAACTCCAGTCACGAAGCCTTGTTGAAAATGAAGCAGCGTTTGCCTGAAGTGTTTGAAGGGGTTAATACAAACTAAGCATGTTTATTATCGCGCAGCATATCGATGCTGCATGATGAGTTATCTGCTCAGTTTATTCAAGTGCAGAGAACTTATCTTCGGTGTTTTCGTCGTGCTTGCTGGGTGCGCAACTCGCTCAGTAACAACTCAATCTGATGGTGCTCAGGCAAATCCCACTGATCGCTTATCTGGTTTAATCCTGGCTGATCTCAAATCCTGGTGTATCAATGGCAGGTCTGTGGCGCGTTACAATGATTCCGGATGGCAGGCATCTCTTCGCTGGTGTGTCGATAATGATAAATTAACTCTGGATATCAGTGGTCCGATTAATATCAACAGAGTGTTTATCAGATATCTGAAGGGTGAATTGTGGTTGCAGGTATCGAGTTCTGAAGTCACCATATCGCGTTCTCCTCAGCAATTACTCCAATCAAAACTAGGGTTTTCCGTGCCTTTGACCTCCATCAGATACTGGTTGCTGGGTATTGCAGAACCGAGTCAGACAGCCCATGTGAGAGTGGGTAAAGACGGGTATAACGAACAGATCAATCAATCGGGCTGGTCTATCGATTATTCACAATATCAAGCCGTGAATCAGTTCATGCTGCCTCGAAAAATTAAAATCAATAAAGACCGGATACGATTGAAAATAGTCGTTGACGAATGGGAGATAAATCGATGACCCAGTCATTATGGGATGAACAGTGGCCAGCGCCAGCAAAACTCAATCTCATGTTGAGGATTACCGGTCGCCGTGACGATGGATACCATATCCTGCAAACTGTCTTTCAGATTATTGACCGATGCGATTTGTTGCGATTTACTCCACGTGGGGACGATAACATTGTGATGGAGTCTTCTCTTGACGGAGTACTGGATTCTGACAACCTGATCATTCGTGCTGCAAAAATGCTTCGAGAGATTGCCAGGGGAAAGAATATCGATGTTCCAGGTTTGACCATTGCACTGAACAAAATTCTACCGATGGGGGGAGGTCTGGGTGGAGGCAGCTCAGATGCAGCAACAACACTTGTGGTATTGAACACACTTTGGAACCTGCAATTATCAGTCGATCAATTGGCCAGGATGGGTTTGCATCTGGGTGCAGATGTGCCGGTATTTGTGTATGGCAATAATGCATGGGCTGAAGGTGTTGGCGAAATCTTGCACCCGATTAACCTGCAACAGCGCTGGTTTGTTGTGTTGGTACCTGATTGCCATGTAAGTACAAAAACTGTGTTTGAGCATCGGGCATTGACAAGAAATTCCAAATCTATCAAAATAGATCAGCTTAGTGCCAATGAGTCATATAACGATTGTTTAAGTGTCGTTGTCTCGTGTTACCCTGAAGTCAAACGGGCAATTGATGCTGTTGACTGTTATCAGGAGCATGGGCTGACCGGGACTGGTGCTTGTGTGTTTGCTGCTTTCAATTCAGAGCAGGAGGCAATTCAAGCTGCACAGATTTTACAGAAAAACTGGACAGTATTTGTAGCCAAGGCTTGTCAATTGTCGCCACTTCAGAAAAAGTTAAGCGACTTGTCATAAAATTAAATTGGCTTTTTTAGTCATCCGTTTGAACTGACATTATTTCCAATCTCACACTATTGCAGTCATAACGATTATAATTAATCTGTAAGTTCTTTCACTTTTGGGACGTCGCCAAGTGGTTACGGCACGGGGTTTTGATCCCCGCATCCCAGGTTCGAATCCTGGCGTCCCAGCCATTCATTCAGTAAAAATGATTTTTCCCGCCTCAGACTTAGCTTATCGCTCTTAACATGTCATGATGCAAATCAAAACAGATTCTCTTGATGGCCCATCATTTATGATATTTGCGGGTAATTCAAACCCGCAATTGGCAAAAGAAATCGCTGATTATCTGCATATGCGTCTCGGTCATGCAAGTGTTGGTCGATTCAGTGATGGCGAAATTCAGATTGAAATAGGTGAAAATGTAAGAGGGCGGGATATATTTCTGGTCCAGTCAACATGTGCGCCGGCAAATCAAAATCTGATGGAATTGCTGATTATGGTCGATGCATTGAGGCGTTCATCAGCTGGAAAAATCACTGCGGTGATTCCCTATTTCGGATATGCGCGACAGGACAGGCGGCCGAGAGCGGCTCGAGTGCCGATAACTGCCAAATTGATTGCCAACATGATATTGACGGCTGGCGTTGACAGGGCGCTAATTGTTGATTTGCATGCTGATCAGGTTCAAGGTTTTTTTGATGTGCCTGTCGATAATGTCTATGCATCACCATTGTTTATCGGACATATCTGGCGTCAGGAATATCCTGATCTGATGGTTGTTTCACCGGATGTCGGTGGTGTTGTCAGGGCGCGTGCAGTGGCAAAATTAATGGATGATGTGGATCTGGCGATTATCGATAAACGCCGTCCCAAGCCTAATGAGGCCAAGGTGATGAATATCATTGGTGATGTAGACAATCGCTCTTGTGTGTTGATCGACGATTTAGTCGATACAGCCGGGACTCTGTGTCTGGCAGCAGATGCCTTGAAAGAACGTGGCGCTAAAACGGTGATCGCTTGTTGTACGCATGCCGTATTGTCTGGTCCGGCTATCGATAATCTTGTCAATTCATCGCTTGACGAACTGGTGGTGACGAATACGATACCATTGAGTGACGAGGCAGTTGCCTGTGGTAAAGTGCGTCAACTCAGTGTTGCCGGAATGTTGGGTGAGGCGATTCGGAGAATGGCCAATAACGAATCGGTTAGTTCCTTGTTTATTGACTAAGGCAATTTCAAAATTTTCATCCCATGTTGCTTGTCTTTTGTCTGTCTTCGGTGTTGAGCCAGTCCTCGTAAAGCTCGCTATGCGCGGTCTGTCACGTCATGAAGACGAATAGGATCCGGCGCAATCTGGGCTGAAATGTTTATCTATCGCCTAAACTATTGTAATGATGTGATTGAGTCATCAATCAATGTGTCTGGTTGTCAGGGTGCATTCCAGCATGTCTGGCTTGAATGTCAGCTTTCGAGCAATCGGTTTGCAGCGAATAATGGATTAATTTTACGGGTTAAGTTATAATGCCCGGCTTTTTTGATATTTTTATTTAATTTAGGATATTGGAGTCTGTCATCATGGCGGTCAATTATCAGTTTGACGCAGAAAAGAGAGAGCATGCAGGTACGTCTGTAGCACGTAAAATCAGACGTGACAAGAAAATACCAGCAGTCATTTATGGCGGGCATGCAGACCCGGAAATGCTGGTTCTGGATCATAACGAAGTTGAGAAAAAACTAATGGATGAGGGGTATTATTCCCACATTCTGTCGATCAACATCGATGGACAGAAGCCTCAACAGGCAATTATGAAGACAATTCAGCGTCACCCAAGTAAATCGCGCATTCTGCATATGGATTTTATGCGCATTACCGCAGGTGAGAAAATCAAGGTCACTGTACCAATTCATTTCCTGAATGAAGATAAATGTATAGGTGTCAAGCAGAGCGGTGGTTCCGTGCTTCATACTATGAACGAGTTGGAAATTATTTGTCTGCCGTCTGAGTTGCCTGAGTCGATAGATATTGACGTTGCGGACCTGGACATTGGTGGAGCGATACATCTGACGCAGATTGATTTGCCAGATAATGTCGAGATCGCAGCTTTGACTCACGGGGATGAGCAGGACTATGATCAGATTATTGTATCGATCACACCGCCTAGAGTTGTCCAGGACGAAGTTGATGCACCGGAAGAAGCTGGTGAAGAGGGAGATGAGGAGTCCTGATTTATCTGGTCAGACAATCGGGTTTTAGCAGGTTTGCTGCTTGCCGTTTAGAATCGGTGTGCTGAATGGCGACCCAGTTTTTAATAGCCGGACTGGGGAATCCAGGTCCAGAATATGTGTTGACCAGGCATAATGCCGGATTCTGGTTCATTGATCGTTTTGTGCAGGAATTTGGTGCTCAGTTCAGCAGCAAGTCAAAACACTCCGCAGAACTGGCTCAGTTGAAAATTTCCGGAAACACCTGGTTTATTGTTAAGCCAATGGCTTACATGAATAAATCAGGAGTTCCGATACGTTCTGTAGCGCAGTATTACAATATTGATACCAGTCATATTCTTGTGGCACACGATGAGCTTGATTTTTCTCCTGGTGTAATACGTTTCAAGGCAGGAGGCGGTCATGGTGGACACAATGGATTGCGCGACATAATTCAGCAGTTGGGTTCGAATGATTTCAAACGCCTGAGAATTGGAATCGGGCGCTCAGGGAATATGATTGATTATGTTCTGAAATCCCCATCCAGGCTTGAGCGGGATCTAATTGATCAATCAATCGAAGATTGTCACTCATTAATTCCGGATTTAATGGGTGATGAATCGCAAAAAGCTGTTCAAAAATTGCACGGGTCATGATCTGATGTGATTCTTGCTTTTGTTTTTGTGTCACGATACTTGACAAGTTATTAATTTAGAGCCAAAATACTCTGCTTGGCGTTACGGAGGGGTTCCCGAGTGGCCAAAGGGATCAGACTGTAAATCTGACGGCTCCGCCTTCGGAGGTTCGAATCCTCCCCCCTCCACCAACAATGTTTGAAGTGTAAATAACTGG
>JAHZJL010000193.1 GCA_022600935.1 Gammaproteobacteria bacterium | reverse complement strand
CGGAAATATCGTTGTTATCGGTGCAAGAAACGACTCCAGCAACGCAACTGGAATCGATGGCGATCAATCCAATAATGCGGAACCTAATGCTGGTGCAGCTTATACCTTCACTTTGCCATCACAACAATCAGTTGCCAGTCAAGGCTTGTGGTGGACACCGACAAGACCTGGCAGTGGGTATGATATTGGCATCAATAGCAATAATGACTTGTATATGATCTGGTATACCTATACAAGCGAAAACAAACCAATCTGGTATCTCGCCAGTGGGCCATTGAATGGCACTGACTGGAATGCAGAATTATTCGAGTTCGCATGGGATGGCAACAATACAAGTTCTAAACCTGTTGGAACTGCAAAGTTATGCTTTCAGGATACAACCCATGCCACACTTGATTGGACGCTAAATACTGACAGTGGCTCAATAGCAATTGAACACTTTGTGTTTGATACAGGCAGTAATGTTAGTGCTGGAACCTGGTTCGAAACTACTTGGCCTGGTTATGGATTGACTCAGGTCAATCAAGGCGACACCCAGGTCAGTGTTCTGTATTTTTATGATCAGTCAGGTCAGCCAGTATGGACGCTTGGCTCAGGTGATTCAACAACAACCACAATTGAAATGTCCTCATTTACTGGATCTGGCCCTGCCTGCCAATTGGAACAATCAGTTGCATCTTCAGCCGGGACTGTCACCGCTTCGTTGTCTGGACAACTCAATGGAATGCTTTCTACAGACATCAACTTGCCTGCGCCTCTTTCAGGCACTTGGAAGATTGATGATGCAACAATCATTAATCTGGCTGGTTCAACTCAAAAGTCAATCGAACCGCCGTTAAATCAAGATACTCAATAAGCAATTTTGTTGAAATTTGATTAGGAGATACTTTAATGATTAGTAAATATTTGAATTTTTACTCTATCGGGCGTGCTCTGGTCATGTTGTCTGGCTGTATGGTTCTGCCCATCAATGTAGATGGCAATGGTCAACCTAACAATCTGACAATCGCCAAAGTTCAGGGAGAAATCAAAGAACAAATGCCAGCATCAGAAGTGGCGGCCATTCTCGGTTCACCTAATATCATAACGACGGACGAACAACGCCGTGAAGTCTGGATATACGACAAGGTTTCGACAAATCGAATCGATACCCGCAGCGCGATTGGCGGTAACATCTTCATCTTTGGTGCTGGCAAACTGCAGTCTGAAACCACTAGCAGTCAACGAACTTTAACCGTTGTTATTAAATATGACGACGATAAACAGGTCAGGGATTTTGCTTACAACTACAGCCAATTCTAGAATCCAGTCTAAGGAGCTTGCACGGAATAACTTGAACAATTATGGCGCAGAATTTTTGTTTCTGACGAAACAATCTCAAGAGGCGCATAGTTGTTCTAAGCAACGATTGAGATCGTTGCGTCAGGCGCAAAAAGATACGTCAGAATTTTCAAGTTATTTCGTGCACGTTCCTAAACAAGCAATTTCGGTTTTCTGTCGATGCTTGCTGTTATGGGTTTTCTTTGTATTACTGTTCGGCTGTACAAAAGCACAGAAACCAGAACAGATATTTACATTGAGTGAGGACAGTAATCAAATTCGCAGCCTTCAAAGCCGTTTGTTTGAAACATCTGATGAAAAGCAATTGCTGTCAGCTTCGGCTGCAGTATTACAAGACCTTGGCTTTCAGGTAGAAGGTATATCAACTGCGGCCGGATTTCTTCGCGCAGTAAAGGAACGTAGTGCCAGGGAACTGAATCAGGAATTAATGCAGATATTGGTTTTTCTAGTGGCATTGTCTGCCAAGGATTTTGCCATTTTCCCGTTAGACCTGCATCAGCAAATTAATGCCGTTCTAGTAACACAACCATACGCTCATGATTCAACACACTACTCGATTCGCATTCAATTCTATCGAACAATCTGGATGGGTGACGGCTTTATCAGTTACACCGCTATTCCACCAGGATTAAAACGCATCGAAATGATTGATGACAAAGCTGTCTACCAGTCTTTTTTTAACAAGCTATCCAAAAGTGTATTTCTCGAAGCAAACCAAATTTAGGGAGAGAAAGACGATGCCTGATTCATTCAAAATAGTTTTAATTGCAACCTGTCTATTGATGCAGGCATGTAGCACAGGGCGACAAAAATTATCCAACGAACTATTGTCCCTCCCAAAAAATCAAATGAAAATCCGTCATGCGCAAACCCGTACCTTTGACATACTGGATCAAAACCAGGTATTGCGTGGTGTCATCGCTGCATTGCAGGATATGGGATATATTATCGAACGCATTAATAACACAATGGGATTGGTAACAGCAGGCAAGCTCGACTCAAAAGGCTCTGGCGTTATTGAATTAACCGTCATGGTTCAAACAGCAGCCAACCAGCACACCGCAATTCGTGTAAATGCCTTGCATAATACCAAAACCATTGAAGACCCAGAAGTCTATCAGCGGTTTTTTACGATAGTAGAACGCTCCCTGTTTATGGCTAAACAAGGCGAATGCTGCTCAAACAATCTGTCTGAACAAGACCTTCCCGAATCACATTAAATCATGGCTGCATCGTGAAGTTCCCGTCAAGATTCAACAAGTCAATTCACCAGTCTGGACTAGTCTTGCTGCTGATGTGTTTGTTACAAGCATGTGTTACACGCTGGTCGGCTGATCTCCAGTGGGATTCAGCAAACCAGATATTACGTTCAGAAGACAGCCAGGTCGAATTGCGATCCATACAAACACATCTATTCGATACAACCGATAAAATGACATTGCTACGCGAAACAGCTGCCATCATGCAAGACCTGTCGTTTGAAATCGATGTACTGGATCAGGAGCTAGGTGTTGTGTCAGGTAAAAAATGGATCACCCAGATGAACTCCAATGTCGATGATCCCACTTATTACAACTATGAAATCGATCAGTTAATGTTATTTCATACCAGCTTTAGATCATGGCAACCATTCAATTATCGAAAAGACCTGACTCGAATGACAGTCACAGTGCGGCCAAAGGAAACGACACGCTCACAAGTACGCGCCAGCATTCAATACAATATCAAGCCAATTGAAGACCCGGAAGTTTATCAGGCATTCTTCAAAACTCTGGAACAATCCTTATTGCGCTCTTCTGAAATGGAGTTATGTCAAACGCAAGACTGCACTGCCAAACCTCATTGAATACTGCATCATTCATTTGGAACAGACATGATCGACACGTCTAACAACACCATTTGTATAGCGATATATTGTTATCAAATGACATAAAATTGTGTGCAACAATCTACGGTCTTAACGCTTTAATTTTACTTTGTATCATTTAAAAGTGACAATACAAAGGCACAACTGTAGGGTGCGTTTTACGCACCAATTGTTGTACCCTTTGTGTTTAATCGTAATGGAGGACACATCCTAAGCTGGTTTCAAACACGATGATAAATTTTCACCATGAAGAGCATGAAGATAATGAAGAAAAGATACAACGCTTCGATGTTCTCATATTTATTGGTATATAGAGAAATTTTCAACTGGGTATCCAAGCATTTTCATCAATTGCTATGTTCTCCCTTCATTATCTTCATGTGCTTCATGGTAAATAATCCAGTCTAATAGGAGAAATAGGACTACATCAGCATCCGCGTACTCAGCTAGCAAGAGCCATAGTCAAAAGCGCTAATCATCAATAGATGTAAACTTACCATAATTGATAACCCATCCAATCAAAACAACTGCGAGCTGACCAGAAAATGGATTCCAGAGTCTTGTAAATTACGCTGACCTTGTCGGTCAACATTCCTGAAAGCCTTGCCCCAATACAATTCAGTATGCAGCTTTTGGGAAGGGTCCCAGCGAATTCCCAAACCCGCACTAGAGATAGTTTGTGGGTCTGGAGATGGCATCCCGGTATTTTCTGACCAGCCATAATCGGCGAAGATTGCCAATTGCACGACACCATCTTCCGCTATCTTGCTTACCCCTGGAATCGGTAACCGAAACACAGGGACTCGCCATTCCAGCGATGCTGCCAAACCGTTATCTCGCACCAATTGATTTTCCTGATAACCACGCACACTGTGTTGTCCACCTACCGAGAATTTCTCTAACGGCAATAATGACTGGCTGGCAAGTTGCAAGTCCGAACGAAAGACCAGTTGGCTGTTCCAAATCGGCAAGCGTCGAATCCATTGCAACTGACCTAGCCAGGCAAAGAATTTACCATCCGGTGCCGAACTGTTAACCGTCGCATCAAACGCATCGATGCCGACACTAAATCTGGAACGAACCGCAATCACTTGATTCAAACTGCGATCCAGCCAATCCTGGGTAAAACGCACAACTGAAACTGTACTCTCACCTTCCTTACTACCTTCATCGGGGACACCGGCAGAAAACGATTCAGGATTACCATCTAAAAAGGTCTTACTGCGCCGATATTCAAAACCAAGCGTCATAGATAATATCTGTTCTGGTGTTTGAATAATTGGGTGGCTAAGCGATGCACCAATGGTTTCAGAGCGACTGCGGATCTCGAAGAATTTATTAAAAGAACTTTCCACCACATCTGAATTACTGTTTTGATAATACAAATTCAAACGCGTATCGTAAGCGTTTAACGGCAGACTGTAAGCGCCGTTATAATCATTCAAGCCTTCAGTCCTGCCATAGCCAAACGATAACCTGTCTCCAAAACCAGTCAGGTTATTATGGGCGAGCCAGATTTTACCGTTGATTCCACCAATACTTGGTGAGCGGTCATTAGCAATTTGTAACCCCATATGGTAAGGTCGCGCTTCTTTGGTGCGAACCTTGAGCAGGCTTTCACCAGGTTTTAGTCCTGGTTGTAATTCGGCATTGATCACGTCAATTAATGGGTCTTGCTGCAAAAGTAATAAACGCTGCTTGAGATTGTTGATGTTAAGCGGCGGGCCTTTGCCTCGATCAATGCGTTTTTTGATATAACCAGTACGCAACCATTCGTTACCCTCAATCGCGATATCAACAAGTTGTCCCTCGATAATCTCGATACGGACTATTCCATTCTCCAACTTTTGATCAGGAATAACCGCGCCGGAATTAATATACCCTTTGTCAACATAATAGCGACTAAGT
>JAHZJL010000192.1 GCA_022600935.1 Gammaproteobacteria bacterium | reverse complement strand
CTGATTCATTTGGACGACAGAGAGCAAGAACAATTACGCAAACAGCGCACAGCCCAGCGGTATTGGGCTAATCAAGTCACTGATGAACAACAGTAATTTTTTAAAAACACTCTTAAGGAGGTAGTATGGCTGGTCGATATCAATCTGCCAACGCCGCTTATATCACGTCATAATCTCTTCATTAGGGCTGTGTAATGGTCGTCGTGCTGCGGCCATTAAAGTCCTGCTAGGCACCGCCAAACTCAATGGACTTGATCCCGCTGCCTGACTCAAAGAGACCCTGGATCAATTACCGATCTGGCCCAATAACCGCATTGATGAACTCCTGCCTTTGGCGCCAGAATCAATTAAAGCCATACTTTCAAAATAAAATATAGATGGTGGCGTTGGACGCTTACCTTAGTGTTAGGTTTGAGTTTGTCCGCAGTCGTGAATGCTCCACCGCAAGCAACCCGGTTTAGTGTTTCGCATGTATTTGACTCGGATGTATCAATCGGTTTCAACACTCAAATGGTAACGCAGATTTCACCTGGAGCGCGCTCAACACCAGTTGAACCTGTAGCTCAATAAAGTCTCAAAAAGAATAAGGAGACCAGAAACAAGGTGATCACATGCAACCGGTTTTATGGCAGCCCTCTACTAAACGCAAGGCAAACGCGACTATCAATCGTTTTATGGACCAGGTTAATGCCGAATTTGGTGTTGATGTCAGCGACTATGAATCGCTGTACCAATGGTCTATCGCTAACCCGGCTGATTTCTGGACTTTACTGTGGGACTTTGCCGAAATCAAAGCGTCGAAAAAGGGTCATCAAGTTGTTCTTGATCAGGACAAAATGCGGGGCGCTCAATGGTTTCCAGAGGCCAGGCTTAATTACGCTGAAAATCTGCTCAAACATTGCCATGAAATCCCTGATCGGCCTGCATTGATCTTTCACGGTGAACAAGGCAATACCAGGCAAATCAAATACCAGGAGCTTTATCATGTTGTATCAAAGTTAGCCAGGGCATTTCAGCACGATGGCGTTATCGCTGGTGACCGGGTTGCTGCTGTCTTGCCAAACACACCGGAAGCGGTCATTGCGATGTTGGCAGCAACCAGTCTTGGTGCAATCTGGAGCAGTTGCTCGCCTGACTTCGGAGTTGCCGCGATCATCGACCGATTCTGCCAGATTAAACCCAAAGTGCTGCTGATTTGTGACGGCTATTCGTTCAACGGTAAAATCTACGACCGCAGGGCACATATTCAGCCTTTGCTCGATCAACTCCCATCTGTTCAAAAAACTGTGCTGGTTCAATACCTTGACAACGATGCAATACCCCCGGCAACGAAGTTAACCAGCTGGCAGGACTATCTGCATTTAATTCCTGATAACCAGGCCATTAAATTCAGACAAATGGCTTTCAACGATCCACTGTATATACTTTACTCATCAGGAACCACAGGCCCACCCAAGTGCATCGTGCATGGCATCGGCGGAACACTGATTCAACATATCAAAGAACATCTGTTACATGTCGATATCCACCCTGAAGACCGGGTGTTTTATTTCACAACTTGCGGCTGGATGATGTGGAACTGGCTGGTCAGCGCATTAGCATCTGCGGCAACACTCATACTCTATGATGGCTCGCCACTCTACCCGAAACCGGAAGCATTGATTGACTTGATCGATCAATACCAGATCAATTGTTTTGGGGTGTCGGCAAAATACATCGATGCTATCAAAAAAGCATCGGTATCCGTCAAGCAAAGCCATCATCTGGATTCATTACAAACCATTCTGTCGACTGGTTCTCCACTGTCACCAGACAGTTTCGACTATGTTTACCAGAACATTAAATCTGATGTGTGCATGTCATCGATTTCTGGTGGTACCGATATCATTTCCTGTTTTGTGCTGGGTTGTCCGATTCTGCCTGTATATCGGGGTGAAATTCAGTGCCGCGGCCTGGCCATGCAAGTCGATGTGTTTGATGAAGATGGACTATCACTGCAACAGAGCCCTGGGGAACTGGTCTGTACCGCACCGTTTCCTTCCATGCCAGTCGGCTTCTGGAACGATCCAGATCAGAAAATATACCACGCAGCCTATTTTGAACATTATCCTGGGGTCTGGCGTCACGGCGATCTGGTCTCACTCACCGAACATCACGGCATGACCATGTACGGACGCTCGGACACTGTGCTCAATCCAGCAGGCGTCAGAATTGGAACCGCCGAAATCTACCGCCAGGTTGAGCAACTCGATGAAGTCATGGAAAGCCTGGTGGTCGGCCAGCAATATCAGAGTGATTGTCGGGTAATTTTATTTGTCGTCCTGCGCAGCGGCTTGACGCTGACAGAGCAACTAAAAGAGAAAATCAAACACCATCTCCGCATCAATGCATCACCACGTCATGTCCCGGCATTAATTTTTCAGGTCACCGACATACCAAGAACCCGAAGTGGAAAAATTGTCGAACAAGCCGTCACTAATATCGTCAACCAACGACCTGTAACGAATAATCTGGCGATGGCGAATCCCGAAGTGCTGGAGCAATTTCAGGAAATTGCAGCAATGATTTGATGAATAATAATTTAAGAGTTGAACTCGGCTTTCTAACCGATTTGTCATGGCACATAAGCGCACCACGCTATCGACAATTTCATTACCGCGTAAGGCGTGTGTCCGGTATAGTGTTGACACATTACCTGAGCAATGGGTCAGTACAGTCACATTATTTCATAAGCGTTACCCCCG
>JAHZJL010000191.1 GCA_022600935.1 Gammaproteobacteria bacterium | reverse complement strand
GTGTAAAAAGGGGTCGCAACCCTTAATAAAACAATGTATTTACATCATTATTTGATATAATTCCCTACAATATTTATTTGATGAGCAGCAGTAGGCAAATTTAATGCGAACGACTCTTAATATCGATGATCAGATTCTGACGATGGCAAAGCATCGAGCTATTGAAGAGGGAATCCCTTTGACGCGTGTGGTTGAGAACGCCTTGCGCGATGCTTTTTTAAGTACGGAAGAAAAGAAAAGCGAAATTCATTTGCTTACGGTAAATGGAGCTGGTGTTAGACCAGGGATTGATTTAGACAACACATCTTCTCTGCTTGATATTATGGAAGAACTTGAATGATTCTGATGGATGTGAATGTTCTCGTTTATGCGCATCGTGAAGATGTCAAAGATCATTCCTCTTATCAGAATTGGCTAGAATCAGTTATCAATGGCAATAGTAAATTTGGCTATTCTGAACTGGTATTGAGTGGTTTTATTAGAATTGTCACTCATCCTAAAATCTTCGAATTACCTTCAACGTTAGATCAGTCCTTAACGTTTGTTAATCAGGTCAGATCATCGAAGCAGGCGGTATGTCTTGCGCCCAGTTCAAAGCATTGGTCAATTTTTCAACAGTGCCTGGAGCTGGCTAAGGCAACAGGTAATGCTGTGCCAGATGCTTATCATGCAGCCTTGGCAATGGAATGGGATTGCCAGTGGGTGACAACGGATAAAGGGTTTAAGCGATTTAAAGGTCTGAAAACAAAACACCCTTTGAAATAACCTCAACCAGACGCTACATGCCAAGAAAACCTCGTTTTTATTTGCCAGGTCAGCCGACTCATGTCATGCAGCGTGGACATAATCGGGAAGCTGTGTTTTTTGCTGATCAGGATTATTTAGAATATTTACGGTGTTTAAAACAAGCTGCTGATCATTACAGTTGTAAAATTCATGCGTATGTTTTGATGACGAACCATGTGCATTTGCTGTTGACGCCATCGAAAAGTGAATCGATCGGCCAGTTGTTTCAAGGTATTGGACGACATTATGTCCGCTATGTGAATGAAATGTATCAGCGCAGTGGATGCTTGTGGCAAGGGCGGCATAAAGGAAATTTGATTGAGTCACAAGTCTATTTTTTAACCTGTATGCGCTATATAGAAATGAATCCGGTTCGGGCAAAAATGGTTGATCATCCGGCAGAATACCGTTGGTCCAGTTATGCTGCCAATGCGTTAGGCAACGATAATGTCATTTTGAAGCCGCATGATGAATACCTTAGCTTAGGAAGAACACCAGCGCTGAGGCAAAAGGCCTATCAAGAATTGTTTGATGTCGAGGTAGAGCCTGGTTCTCTGGGGTTTTTAAGAAAAAGTTTACAATCCGGGACCCCGCTGGGCAGTGATCGATTTAAAGCGCAAATTGAAACCGCAGTTGGAAGAAAACTGGGGAAAATGAGTCCTGGACGACCAAAAAAATCGGCATTAAGTTCATGAGCATGAATTCAAACACAAAAAGAGGTAACGTCTTGCAATCCAATATTTGTTTAAAATTAAACATACTTTCAATGATTTGAAACTCAATAGCTATTTTGATCCCTGCTTAGCTTCTTGCTGGTTGCTAGGTGTGCATATCAACTTTTCATTATTCAAAATCTTGAAGAAATCGTGGGATTTTGTTGTAGATTAAATTTTGACGCCAGCAATTTAATGTTCTTGTATAGTATGCTTGATACAGAAATGTATCGGACAAGAAAGCTCTGTCAACTCGAATATAATTATTCCGGTTTGCTATACCAGGTACCTCGTGCCTTGCCATGCCGAACAAGCAAACCTTGTTCAACAAGTTGGGAGAAACGGTTCTTGATTGTTGATCTTGAAATGGTCTTAATGATAGTTTCTGCATCTCGAATAGTCATGCGCTGGTTGCTATCTATGTATTGCATAATCAACATATTTTCATGAGACAGTGATGTGTATTGTCCAAGTACCTTGGTTTTTTCTGCCAAATGATCTTTTTGGCGTTTGAGAGAATGTAAGAAAAAACGCAACCAGGGAAGCCAGTCTGTTTTTGTATTACGAAGTGTCTTTTGGGTTCTTTGCAATGACAGATAGTAAGCATCTTTGTTTTTCTCTACGATACTTTCCAAGGAAGCATAAGGAATGTAGTTGTATCCTGTTTTGAGCAATAACAGACTCACCAAAACACGAGACAGGCGACCGTTACCATCCTGAAACGGATGAATCGCCAAAAAAACAACGTTGAAAATACCCGTCACAATTAGAGGATGGTAGCTATTATCGGCGAGTGTTTCTCTTGTCCATTCCAGCAAATTTTGCATTTGCGTTGGCGTATCAAAAGGGCTGGTAGTTTCAAACACAACCTCCAGGCTTTTTCCATCAGGTGCAAATGCTTCAACGTTGTTCGAGTGTTTTTTGTATTCACCTCGATGTCGAACATCTTTGTCAGAATGTCTTAACAGACTTGTATGTAGTTGTTTGATGAAATTTTCAGTGATGGATATTTCGGTATAGTTTTCGAAGACAATTTCCATTACTTCAGTATATCCGGCGACCTCTTGTTCGTCGCGGGTCAAAAAAGAAGATTTACCGACCTTGCCGAGCAATTTTTCAATGTCTGTATCACTGAGTTTTGAACCTTCAATTCGGGTTGAAGAGCCAATACTCTCAATTGTAGCGACATGGCGAAGTGCCTGAAGACGTTGCGGGTTTTGGCTGCTATGTGCACGCCAACTCCCCTTGAATTCATCAATTTCTGTGATAAGCCTTAATAGCTCAGGGGTAATTACAAGGGTAGATATGTCCATATCTAGTTAATTTATGGATAATGTTAGCCAATATTATCCATAAATATCCAATAATCAAGTTTTTTATCCAAATCAGGCACTCATCTCTATAACTCAATGTTCCGTTTGATGAATTGAATGTTGGTTAAAGCATGTTGTTGAGTATTTTCAACGTTTCTTTGCTTTTTCGATTGTAATGAACCATCAATTCCTTATTCAGCGTTGAGTTAAGGTTTATTCAACATGGGATTCATGGAGGCAAAAGAAGACCTCAAGTCTTGGAATCATACAAAATCTAAAAACAGGTGTTGGTTTGTAAGACCTGTTACTTTTTATTGTGTTGTTTTGCCCAATTTGTAAAGTGAGCGGACTATTCCAATTGGTTTTGCAATGGTGCAATTTTAGAAATAGTAGTGAAGGTGGAGTTCGCAGTCCTGATTATTACTTGATAAGTCTGTCATATTCACTATGACTTCCGATCCAAAACCATAGCAGACCATCCTCAACTTCAACAGCTAACGCTCTATAATGAATTCCAACACGTACTGTCCAATATTTACCAATTTTTTTGAAATGTAATGACGGATATTTTGGATTGGATTTCAGTTTCTCAAAATTTTGATCGGCCAGCTGTTTGATTGATAATGGTTGCTTATTATAAGCCGTCCAAATGAAGGGCTTGCAAAATGATTCACAGCTTTTTTAGACTTGCCTTGGTAGTGATCATCTAATGCTGCTTGGGCTAACTCATCTAATTTTCCCATTGAAGAGTCCTCCTCAATTTGTTTATCCCAAACATCAGAATCAAATTTCTCATACCAAGCACGAAACTGACTAAGTTCTTTCTGTGGTAATTGCTCTATTGCTGACTCAAGCTCTTGTAAATTTTTTGCCATATTAATTTTCCTGTGTTGTTTATGAACAATAACGTTCTAATCACCGGCGCCACTGAAGCACTGGTAAGAAAAAATACGCTGTTTGGAATCCGAGCTCAATAGTATTGTTATAACACAACATTAATTTAGAGATAAAAACCATCAGGTTTTTCAACCCTTCATTTGTTCTCGATTGTGCATATTTTCCAAGATTTGTAACTCTATAGTTGTATGTAGTCTCTGCTTGTTGAATTTCAAAAATTGAGTGCAAATTGTTTAACAGCTTCAAAATTATTCAATGTTTTGCACTTGTTCTCGCATTTGCTCGATTAGAACTTTCAGCTCAATTGAGACCTGGCTGATTGTTGTATCAGCCGATTTTGAGCCGATAGTGTTAGCTTCACGGTTGAGTTCCTGCATTAAAAAATCCAGTCGGCGCCCGATGGCTTCATTTTTTTGCAAGGTGTTTTTGATTTCCAGTACATGGGTATCGAGTCGGTCCAGTTCTTCGGTGATGTCCATTTTCTGGGCTAGATAAACAATCTCCTGTTCCAGACGATCGGTGTCTGGTTCAATCTCGAGCAATTTAATCCGATCGATAATTCTCAGCCTGATTTGATCCAGAACCTGGGGCAGGCGTTGTCGTGCGTTGCTGGTATGCTGTTTGACCTGATCGCATTTGTTATGCAGCAACGAAGCTAATTGTTCACCTTCGCGCTGTCTCATGGCTGTCAAGTCACACAGTGTACGATCCAGAGCTTCAAAAATAACCGGGGTTACAGTATCAATTTCCAATTGCTGCTCAACCTGGACACCCGGCCAGGACAGTATCTCCATCACATTGGGAGGTGATACCGAGGGCTGTTGCGCTGTAATTTCTCTGCATGCGACTATAATTTGATTGACCAGTTCGGTATTCAACTCAATCAGCGTATGATTTTGTTGTGACTCTTTTAAAGTCAGCAGACATTCAACTTTGCCACGTTTGATGACGTGCGTGGTTTTTTGACGGATTTCAGATTCCAGACTCCTAAACATTTGTGGCAGTCGAATTGAAATATCAAGAAAACGCTGGTTGACACTGCGAATTTCCCAGGTGAATTGCATATTATTGTCTTGAGCTGCTGTAGTTGAGAAAGCCGTCATACTTTGAGTCACGGAAAACCCCTATAATTAAATTGCCTTTTGAGTATACAACTGTGTAAATTTTGTAAAAAAATATTACAGTGTTATTTTCGAATTACATATGGTTCGATATTACTTTTACAGTTTACCCATGCGCTTTACAAGAAGAAGTTAGTTTGACAATCCTAACCAAATGAGACAAAAATAATTTTCTATAGCTATTATGTCTGCTAAAGCCAGTAAATTAAAACCACCACCATTTTTGCCAACAGGCACTATTCTGGATCAATATATTGTCGAGCGAGCCCTGGCGAATGGGGGGTTTAGCCTGGTTTATCTGGCTCGTCAATTACGTGACCAGACTCAGGTTGCCATCAAGGAGTATCTGCCTAAACGACTGGCGCATCGCACCCGTCGCAATCACGTCGTTCCTGCAGATAAAAAACGTATCAACTCTTTCGAGCGTGGGCGCAGGCTGTTTATTGAAGAAGCCAAGGTATTAAGCCGCATCAAGCATAATAATATTGTGCAAGTGTTGAATTACTTTACAGCTAATTCGACATCGTATCTGGTGATGTCGTTTGATTATGGCAAGACGCTTAGCCAGTATTTAAGATTACATAAAAAACCACTGGACGAGGATTTTATCTTTCGTATTTTTCCGGTGTTGCTGGATGGTGTACAAAGCATTCATCAAAACCAGTTGTTACATCTGGATATCAAGCCCGAGAATATTCTGATTCGTGGAGCGGATGATCCTCTACTGCTGGATTTTGGCGCTGCGCAACCGTTTCCAGTCAGTGATGGGCGCAAATTCGGACGTGTTCTGACCCGTGGTTATTCCCCGGTCGAACAGTACAAAACAGATGGCAATGTCGGTCCCTGGAGTGATGTCTATGCAATCGCAGCGACGATGCGTATGAGTATTGAAGGTAAAGCGATTCAACCGGCGATTGATCGTGAAAAAGAAGACCAGATGCGACCTGCTGTTGTCGTATTCAAGCGCAAATATTCCAATGGCCTGCTCAGGGCGATTGATGCCGGTCTTGAGCTGCGACCTGAAGATCGCCCACAATCCATCGATGAATTTCTGTCGATTATGAAAAGCGGATAGTCCGGGCTGTGAATAGGCCCATCCGTTAATCTGCATTCCTCCCTGCTTAGTCTTTTTTCCCAACAATGATCTCCCTCAATGATGAAGAGTTGATCTTCATCACCTGATTGGCTGTTTTTTCGATATACTAAACGGTTAATTCATCACACTTAAGGAATCAGTATGCGACCCAGTGGCCGATCTGTTGATCAGATGCGAGAGATTACTATACAAAGCGGGTTTAACAAAAATGCCGAAGGCTCAGTTCTGATTGCATTTGGTAACACCCGGGTACTTTGTAATGCCAGCGTGGAAAACCGGGTTCCACGTTTTTTGAAAGGAAAAGGCAGTGGTTGGGTGACAGCTGAATACGGTATGTTGCCACGTTCGACTCATCAACGGACCGACCGAGAAGCGGCTCGCGGGAAACAATCAGGGCGTACTCTGGAAATTCAGCGTTTGATCGGACGCTCCCTGAGAGCTGCCGTCAATCTGGAAGCTTTGGGAGAACGCACCATTACTCTGGATTGTGATGTGCTTGAAGCTGATGGTGGAACCCGGACGGCTTCAATAACCGGATCTTTCGTAGCGCTAGCGCTGGCAGCCGATCATTTAATGAAAACCAGGCAGATCAAGCGCAACATTATTCATGGACATATTGCATCAGTGTCTGTCGGAATTTATCGCGGAAACCCGGTTTTGGATCTGGATTATCTGGAAGACTGCGAGGCTGAAACCGATATGAATGTGGTGATGAATGCCGGTGGCGCTTTTATTGAGATACAGGGAACCGCTGAAGGGCATGCATTCAGGCGTTCCGAATTGGATGATATGCTGGGTCTTGCCGAAAAGGGTATTAATGAGTTGTTTGAATGCCAGCGTCAGGTATTGCCCGAGAGCTTTGCCCAATCATGAACACGACAATCGTCCTGGCAACCGGTAATCAAGGCAAGATACGGGAATTTCAGGCCGTTTTAAAGCAGTTTGAATTACTACCGCAATCGGATTACTCAGTGCCGGAAATTGCAGAAACCGGCTTGTCTTTTATCGAAAACGCCTTGCTCAAAGCACAAAATGCTGCCAAATATACCGGAAAAGCGGCTTTAGCTGATGACTCGGGATTGGTTGTTGATGCCCTGGAGGGTGCCCCTGGTATTTATTCTGCGCGTTATGCAGGAATTGGTGCAAGTGACCAGGACAATCTTGATAAATTGCTGGTCGAACTGAATAGTATTCCTTTCGAACAGCGAACTGCACGGTTTGTTTGTGTCCTGGCGTATTGCCGATATCCTGCAGACCCGTTGCCGTTGATTGCTCAAGGCATATGGGAGGGTGTGATAAGCCACCAGCAAAACGGTGAAGCTGGTTTTGGCTACGACCCGGTGTTTTATCTTCCTGATTTGAAATGCACCTCGGCACAATTAAAACCGGAACACAAGAATGCAATCAGTCATCGCGGATTGGCGCTGGCTGACCTGGTCAGGCAACTGTCCTGAAAAAGCGTCTGCAACAAAGATAAGCCTTTCCCCAGAATAACTCGAGCAATTATGAAGATTGGTATTGTCAAGGAAATCAAAAACCAGGAATACCGGGTCAGCATGACTCCAGAGCATGTGCGCCAACTGGCACTGTTGGGGCATCAAGTCAATGTTGAATTGAATGCCGGTAGCGGTAGTGGATTCAGTGATGACGATTATCGTGAAGCTGGCGCTCAAATCACTGATGCTCAGCATGCCTGGGAGTCTGAGCTGGTTGTCAAGGTCAAGGAGCCAATGCCCAGCGAATACGATTATCTGCAAGGCCAGATGGTATTCACTTTCTTGCATCTGGCGGGTGTCGATCCGCAATTGACTGATCGGTTGTTGTGCAGCAAGACAACTGCGCTGGCATATGAAACGCTGGAAGATGATGCTGGTCGATTGCCTTTGTTAGCGCCTATGAGCGCAATTGCCGGGAATATGGCTGCACAGATGGGCAGTTACTATCTGGCCAGGTTCAATGGTGGCAAAGGTGTGCAGCTCGGGTGTATTATGGGTGCCCGTCATGGCAAGGTTTTGGTGATTGGCGATGGTGTGGTTGGTCAACATGCGGCTGCTGTAGCCAGTGGGCTTGGGGCTGAAGTCGTGATCGCAGGACTGTTTCCTGAGCGTTTAGCTGATTTGAGGCAGCGTATAGCGCCTGATATCGGTTTTATCCAATCTTCAGCAGAGTCCATCGCTGCTGAAATGACAGAGGCAGATCTGGTTGTAGGAGCTGTACTCAGTCGTGGCAGTAAAGCGCCTTACGTTGTCAGCGAAGCAATGGTTAAATCCATGCAACCCGGATCGGTCGTGGTCGATGTGAGTATTGACCAGGGTGGTTGTGTGCAAACCTCACGACCGACATCTCATGATGATCCCATCTTTGTTGAGCATGGAGTCATTCACTACTGTGTCACAAACATGCCCGGTGCATTTCCGCGCACAGCGACACTGGCATTGACAGAGGCCACCTGGGCGTATATCGAATTACTGGCAAACAAGGGAGTTGTCGGCATTTCCGGCAGTCGGCAATTGCGAACCGCGCTAAACTGCCATGATGGCTACCTGTGTAATCGACCAGCCGCCGAATCACTTGAATTACTCGATAGATATCGTGCGCCAGATACAGTGTCCTTCAACAATTAACAGACAGAGTTTTTTAGTCTAGCCACTTAATTGGCTTGTAGAAGGCTCGCTTTGTATCTGGTTGGAAACGTTATATTGCTGGAAATAATCCAGAAATGTCGGGGCCAGCAGGGATGATCCGAATCTGGATAAATGATCGCCGTCGCTATAAATCATACGGCCATGTTTGCGAAGCGGGCATTGTCCTTGTGGACAGAGCACATTAATCACTTCAATCAACCGAGGTTTGATCGGGTATTGAGACATCATCTGTTTGAACTGTCCATCGAATTCATCATATTGGGTTAAATACACCAGCTCTCTGAAATCAGTATGGTTTTTCCAGAGTCTGCGCACATAATGATTGGCGACTGATTTGCCGAATTGTGAGCCGATTTCCGGAATATCCTGAATGATGACAGGGTTTCTGTCTTTGAGTATGTCTAATGTTCTTTTCATCCCACGATAAAACACCTGGCGGTTTTCCTGTGCCGAACGGGTTTGAGTCTGGTCATCAACAATCAGGAAATTGGAATTGTCGTAACCATAACTGTTGAACGGAACACGCCAGTAACCGGCCAGAAAAATATGTTGTAACTTAGGTTGCTCCTGAATATATTGAATAGTGAGATTGTTAAATTCAAGACAGCGACGCTTGCCTTTGCGATAGACTCCAAGCAGGGGTCGGCAACCGTGGCTGGTGATCAGTACGCCGGTTTTCCCTGAGTCCAGCGCTGCCAGATGTAATGCATTAGCCATCGCCTTGGCATGGGAATCACCCCATAACACAAAACTGGGTGTGTTAGACGTATCACCAAGCAGGCAGATTTTGGCTTCTATGCCAGCCTGTTCTGTAAAATGCCGACATTCTAACCCGATAGGTAACGGGTTGTTGTGGGTCATTAATTGTGAAACAGTTTCTGGTATACGTTTGGGAAAACCCTGGTAACCAAGAATTGACACGCTGACAGCAATGACCAGTACCGCAATTGCTCCGATTTGTTGATAACCACCGATCAGTCGTGATGCGGAACCGGGCTTACGAAAAGGTGTTTCAATCAAGCGGTAAGATATGCAGGATAGAATCAATGAAACAGTGATAATCAACACGCCGTTGTATTCAGATTCCTGGGACATGGTTGTGAACACTGTGACAGGCCAGTGCCATAGGTACAGCGAATAGGATATTAAACCAATGCCGACAAACAATTTGTTGGCGAGAATACGAGTCATCAGCGTTGTATGGTAAGACCCCGCATGTATGAGCAGAGTCGCACCAAATACCGGGATTAAAGCATTCAAGCCCGGAAATGCTGAATTGTCATCGAGACTGAACATTGTTCCTAGGATGAACGCTATTCCCAGCCAGCTAATAAAATTTGCGGTCAGACGATGGCGTATTCCTGGCAAGATATTCAAGGTCAGCAAAACCCCGGTTAGCAGCTCCCAGAGCCGGGTCGGTAGCAAATAAAAAGCAAGTTTTGAATTTGCCGCCACATCAACAAGAAAAATGCTTGCAGCAAGTGAGAGTATCCATGCACCAACTATCACAAGCTTGACAGTCTGTGGTTTGCAAAACTTGATCAGTACAAAGAAACAGGCAGGAAACAATAGATAAAACTGCTCTTCAACACCGAGAGACCAGGTATGAAGCAGTGGCGTTGTAACGATATCAAGGCCAAAATAAGTGGTGGAGTTTAACCAGAAATAGATATTCGGAAAAAAACCAAGTGCTGCCAGCGATGATCTGGACATCGCCATATATTCATCAGGAAGCAGAATAAAATACCCAACCACCAGAGAACAGAACAGTACAACCAGCAACATGGGAATAATGCGTCTGATACGGCGTAAATAAAATTCACGGAATGAAAATGAGTCGCTCTCAATATCTTTTTTAATGATCGAACTGATCAAAAATCCTGAAATGACAAAAAAGATATCGACTCCCACAAAACCACCGCTGATCCAATCGAATCCTGTGTGAAACAATACAATTGAGACGACAGCAATCGCACGCAATCCGTCAATATCGGGGCGATACTTGATCATTCAGTAAAAACCGGGGACGGAAGTCGAAATTGAGATGTCAGGAGCTGGTAGAGTAGTCAGAAATATGGCAGGTATTGTCTGTCAGTGAATAACACGTTAGTTAATAAACCATCCAGCATGAAGGATGTAAATTTATCGATAGAGTTATTTTGACAGATTATTCCTGATCTTTCTATTAAACATTGTTAATAGAGCTTGCAATGTCATTGAAAGTATCCGGAGTCAATATGTTGAAACAGATTGATTGACTGGACAAGGATAACTGAACCAGATGCGAAACAACTGGTTCAGTTAAAAGTTGCGGTCAGTTTGGATGATTGACCGGAGTTTGCATGTATGGGTTACGAAAAGAACTGTTTCAAACCATCCATCCATGAATGTTCCTGGGGGTTGTGGCGGCTGCTGTCTGACTCCAGTGATGAGTCCAGTTGTTTGATCAGGTCTTTTTGGTTTTTAGTCAGATTGACCGGGGTTTCGATGTTGACTGTGCACAGCAGATCACCCTGGGCTCCGCCTCTGACTGATTTAACGCCTTTTGCTTTGAGTCGGAAAGTTTTACCGGTTTGAGTTTCGGCCGGGATTTTCAGGTTGACTTTGCCGTTGAGTGTAGGAACTTCCAGTTCGCCGCCCAGGCAAGCAGTAGAAAAACCAATTGGCATTTCGCAAGACAAATCGCTGCCATCACGTTTGAAGATTGAATGTTGTCTAACTTGAACCTGGACAAACAAGTCTCCGCTGGGGCCACCACGTAAACCGACTTCACCTTCACCGGACAAGCGAATGCGGTCACCGGTATCGACACCGGCAGGAATTTTGACGGATAGTGATTTATCCCGTTTGATGCGACCCTGCCCGTGACACGTGCGGCAGCGGTCCTTGATCTGTTCACCACTGCCACCACAGGTGGGGCAGGTTTGCTGCATGGAAAAAATACCCTGGCTCATTTGCACGACGCCATGACCCTGGCACATGGAACATGTTGTCGGTGAAGTGCCTTTTTTGGCGCCACTGCCGTTACAGTCATCACACGATGACAACACCGGGACATCAATTGTGACTTCGGTGCCGGAAACAGCATCTTCCAGACTCATTTCCAGATCGTAGAGCAGGTCGGAACCACGTTGAGCGCTTGAACGACCACCACGACTTCGACCGCCGCCACCGAAGATATCGGAAAATACATCACCGAACATGTCGCTGAATGCGTCAGCGGCAGAACCCCCGCCAAAACCTGCGCCCTGCTGATTGACACCGGCATGACCGAAGCGGTCGTAGGCAGCACGTTTTTGGGGGTCGGACAACACATCGTACGCTTCTTTTGCGGCTTTGAACTTCTCTTCAGATTGCTGATTGCCCTGGTTGCGATCAGGGTGGTGTTTCATTGCCAGTTTGCGAAACGCTTTTTTTAAGGTAGCGTCATCTGCATCGCGTGAAACACCGAGAGTTTGGTAATAATCTGCTGGTTCTGCCATAGTCTACAATGCTCTATCTGGATAATCCGGTTTGGTTAATCTGTGAATTGTGGTTAACATCCCGAAATAGTATCAGGGAATCGTTGAAAATTAAGTTTAGTTAATATTCGTAAATTAAAGTTAAGCAGACACATAAAAGCATGGGTGACAGCGAAAAAATTTAGCATTTTCTCGTTTGACACCCATGCCTATGACAAACTTAACTGCTGATTATCAGTGGCGATAATCAGTCTTTTTTGTTGTCATTGACTTCCTCAAATTCAGCGTCGACGACATTGTCATCTGCATTTGATTGCTGAGCGTCACCACCAGCTGTTGGGTCCGCGCTATCAGCTGCACCGGCGTCTGCCTGGGCTTTGGCATAGGCTTTTTCTGCCAGTTTGCCGGCTACTTCGCTCAAGCTGGCCACTTTAGCATCAATTGCTTCTTTGTCGTCGCCTTTGACAGCGTCTTCCAGTTCAGCGATAGCCGATTCAATGCGCGCTTTCTCATCGGCCTCGACCTGATCACCCAGATCTTCCAGTGATTTTTTGGTGCCATGAATCAGACCGTCGGCCTGGTTTCTTGCATCGACAAGTTCACGCAGTTTGTGATCTTCCTCGGCATGTGCTTCAGCATCTTTAATCATTGCATCGATTTCGTCATCTGACAGACCACTGGATGCCTTGATAACAATCGACTGTTCCTTGCCTGTTGCCTTGTCTTTAGCCGATACATTCAGGATACCATTGGCATCGATATCGAAAGTGACTTCGATTTGCGGGACACCGCGTGGTGCAGGCGGAATGTCAGTCAGGTCGAATTTGCCAAGTGATTTGTTGCCACTTGCCATTTCCCGTTCACCCTGGAGAACATGCACAGTCACAGCTGTCTGGTTATTCTCTGCGGTTGAAAAGATCTGTGATGCCTTGGCCGGGATCGTCGTGTTTTTGTCGATCAGCTTGGTCATCACACTGCCCATTGTTTCAATACCCAGAGACAATGGTGTGACATCAAGCAGTAACACGTCTTTGACATCGCCACCCAATACGCCAGCCTGAATGGACGCGCCCAAAGCCACAGCTTCATCAGGGTTGACGTCTTTTCTCGGCGCTTTACCGAAGAACTGCTCGACTGTTTCCTGGACTTTCGGCATACGGGTCTGACCGCCGACCAGAATCACTTCGTTAATTTCAGAATTACTCAAGCCGGAATCCTTCAATGCCTGCTGGCATGGCCCTTTAGTGCGCTCGATCAAGTCCTCGACCAGTGATTCCAGTTTGGCACGCGTCAAACTGACATTTAAATGCTTAGGTCCGGTTGCATCTGCAGTGATATACGGAATATTGATATCAGTCTGGGTTGTTGATGACAATTCGATTTTGGCTTTTTCAGCAGCTTCTTTCAGGCGCTGCAAAGCAAGCGGATCGTTGTGCAGATCAACACTGTTATCCTTTTTGAATTCATCAGCCAGGAAATCGATGATGCGCAGGTCGAAATCTTCCCCACCCAGGAACGTGTCGCCAGATGTCGCTAACACTTCAAACTGTTGTTCGCCATCGACATCGGCTATTTCAATGATGGACACGTCGAATGTTCCACCACCTAAATCGTAAACAACGATTTTCGAATCGCCTTTATTCTTTTCCATCCCGTAGGCAAGTGCGGCCGCAGTCGGTTCGTTAATGATGCGTTTGACTGTCAGTCCGGCAATCTGTCCGGCATCTTTGGTGGCCTGACGTTGTGAATCATTAAAATAGGCCGGTACAGTAATGACGGCTTCATTGATGTCCTCGCCGAGGAATGCTTCTGCATCTTTTTTAAGCTTCATCAATACCCGTGCTGAAACTTCGGGTGGAGCCATTTTTTTGCCATTGACTTCAACCCAGGCGTCACCATTGTCGGCGCCTACAATTTTGTAAGGCACCATTTTGATGTCTTTTTGCACGACATCATCAGAAAATTTACGTCCGATCAATCGCTTGATTGCAAACAATGTATTTTCCGGGTTGGTCACCGCCTGGCGTTTTGCCGACTGACCCACCAATACCTCGTTGTCTTTGGTAAACGCAACAATCGATGGTGTGGTGCGTGCGCCTTCGGCGTTTTCGATGACTCGCGCTTTACCGTTTTCCAATATGGCAACACACGAATTCGTGGTTCCCAAATCGATTCCAATCATTTTCGCCATGAAAATCTCCTAAAAGTGTGAATAAAATTCTTGATAATCCGTTTTGGATTATTCCGGTTTTGAAACGATAACCAGCGCCGGTCTCAATAAGCGGTCGTGAATCTGGTAGCCTTTCTGCATGACTTGCACGACAGTATCCGGTTCAGTATCGTTGGATGGTTGCGTGGTCATTGCCTGATGAAATTCAGGATCAAACTTGTCTCCTATTGCGCCAACCGGTTTGATATTGAATTTTTCCATGACATCGGTCAGCAGTTTTAGTGTTAACTCACTGCCTTCGCGTAATTTCTGGATTTCCGGATCATCACCGCTGGAGGCTTGAATGCCGAGCTCCAGACTGTCAACCACTGCGAGTAATTCCTTGGCAAGTTTTTCCACTGCGTATTTATGTGCATTGGTCAGTTCGCGGTCGGTCCGCCGCCGCAAATTTTCCATATCGGCTCTGGTTCGCACAAACTGGTCATAATGGTCATCGGCTTTGGCGCTGAGTTCCTGAACCTGTTGCTCGAGGTTCTGGATGATCGATGCCTGATCGTCTCCATTGTTCTCAGTTGTAATCTCTCCGCTCTCCGGGTCTGCTTTGCCCTCTTCATCACCTGGGCCAGCTTCATTTGATTCGTCTTTGGGATCGATCTGGCCGGTAATTTCATCAATTTTCGCTTCAGCTTCATCAAGCGCTTCGAGTAGTTCTTCGTGCTCCTGGTTTTCCTGCTCGCGACTCATTGGTTTCTCCTAAACATCATACTGGTCTTTTACTAATCTGCTTGGTCACTCAGGCCGCTGGACACAAAAACGATTTGCGCTTCAATAATCGAGAGAAGCAACGTGAGCGTTGATTGCCAGGGCTTGTTGTGTAATGTTACTGATTAAGACGATTACTACAAATCGATGTACAGACAATCTTGTGTTGTAACCACCTATAAAGTCAGCCAAAATCAGACTGACAATTGTTAACTGCTAACTTTATGGGGACGTTTTTTTTTGATTCAAGGCTTCGCCAAGTAATTTTGCGGTAATATCGACCAAAGGGATGACTTGGTCGTAATGCATGCGGGTTGGGCCAATAACGCCAACCACTCCGGCAACTTTGCCACCAACCAGGTAAGGTGAGGTGATCAGACTGCACGAACCCAGTGCTTCTTCGCCACTTTCTTCGCCGATGACAATATTGACTCCACTGTCATTGGCGCAGGGTTCACTTGAGCAGACATCGATCAGATTCAGGATTTTCTGTTTATGATTGAACATTTCAAACAGATTGCGGAGCTGAGCCAGATTTCCAAGTTCGGAGAAATCCATTAAATTGGTTTGTCCGGCAAGTAAATAATCATCGTCTTTTTGATCTGAATTAAATGCCAGACTGGCGACATGTGCAGCTCGTGCGGCCTGGCGTTCAACAATTTCCATCGCTTGTTGAAGCATGTTATCGAGGCTGATGCGTACCTCGTTAATTTCCTTGCCGGAATATACTGAATTCAGGTAATTAGCCGCTTCAACCAGTTCAGAGGGTGAGCATTTATGCTCGGGTTTGACAACGCGATGATGGACCTCTTGTTCATTGGTGACCAAAATGACCAAAACCCGATTTTCACTGACCGGGAGAAATTCGATATGGCGAAAAATATGAACGGTTTCCTGAGGTAAAGTCACCAGGCCAGCCATTCGTGAAACATCGGAAAGCAATTGAGATGCGGTTGATAACATCTGTGTTGGTTCAGCCGTTTGTCTGAGCCGTTCACGAAGGTTTTTAATTGAGCTTTCACTCAATGGGTTAATTGTTAACAAAGTATCGATGAAGACCCGGTATCCATTTACAGTCGGGATGCGACCCGATGACGTGTGCGGTGATGTAACCAAACCCATGTCTTCAAGATCAGCCACAACATTGCGAATACTGGCTGAACTCAGTTTGACATTACTTTCTTTTGACAACGCACGGGAACCCACTGGTTGCCCATCGTTGATATAACGTTCAACCAGTATTTTTAGAATCTGGCAAGCTCTGTCGTTTAATTCATTATTTTTTTCCACCGTTTACCTCAGGATGCATGTATACAGCTAGTTTAGCACTGTTAATTGAGTGCTGCTAATGACCATGAGTGAAAAGTATATGAGTAATCTGGCATGTAACCTGAAATGCCTGTGCTGATTGGTGCAGTTCATAAAGTGCACATTATCAGCAATAGACAACTTTGTATCCTAAAGAATTCGGTATACAATCGCTTTTGAACACAATTGACAACGATTGATTGGAATTGGCAGGTTAACTGGACATGGAGTTGATTTTGGTCATTAGGTGAAAAATGCCTGGTTATGCAAATCATCAACAGCGTTTATTTCAGACACACAAAATCTGCTCATCATAATTGAAAAGGAGATACACATGGCAACAGTCACTTTAAAAGGAACTCCGGTAAATACCTGTGGTAATTTGCCCGGAGTTGGCAGTCAGGCTCCCGGGTTTGTTCTAAGCAATAGCAAACTGGCAGATACATCGCTCAATGATTTTAACGGCAAGAAAAAAATTCTGAATATCGTCCCCAGTCTTGATACGCCGACCTGTCAGGTTTCAACTCGAAAATTTAACGAAAAAGCATCCGCTTTGCCAGATACAGTTGTTCTGGTGGTTTCAGCAGACTTACCATTTGCTCAAAATCGGTTTTGTACAACGGAAGGTCTGGAAAATGTCATTCCATTGTCCAGTTTTCGCTCCAGTTTTGCCAAAGATTATGGCGTGGAGCTGGTTGACAGTAAACTGGCAGGATTGACGTCAAGAGCAATTGTGGTCATCGATGAAAATGACAAGGTTGTTTATACGCAACTGGTCAGTGAAATTGCTGAAGAACCTGATTATGACCAGGCTTTAAGCGCTGTTAATTCATAGTATGCTGGTTGAGTAAATGATCGACAATAACGGTTGATACCCAAAAAAGTATAAACGGTTGATGCGGATTAAAAGAGCCTGTTCAAATTATTGAACAGGCTCTTTTTTTATGGATTTATTGTTGTTGCTGAAATAAGTGATAGTAATACCATCGTGCATCATGGCGAGACTGGTGCTGTTGGTTTTACCTGGCAGGCCTTGAAGGTTAACAACGTTTATTGAGCGAAAACCATAGGCACAGGTAAAGCCATTGAATGCATATTGATAGAGTTGGGTGTTGCTTCCAGCTCTGAATGCATAAAAACGATAATTGGAGCTGTCATGCAACATGGCCCAGCGATTGATGTCGACATTTGACGGCGATCCACTGATGCGGATTGCATTGATTGAATTAAACCCGTATTCAAAGTTTTGAGTGGCGGGGTTTAGCGCAAATTGATAGCGCCAGAACGGATTGTTTTTACCACGCATATACAGTCGATATCTGTTGCCGTCGGTAACATGGCAAAATTTGCCGGGTTTGTATCGGAAGGAGTACCGGTTATCGACGCTTGTGGAGCTGAATCAAAGCCAAATTCAAACTGAACTGTCAATGGGTTGCAGGCGAACTGGTACAGCGTTGTATTATTGGGTCTTTTGAAAAAATACAAGCACTAGCGGGAGCCGTCATGCAGCATTGTCCAGCGACCATACTCTGTGTCTGGAACCTTTAATGTGAATTAATAGCCAAGTCGCAAATAATTTCAGAAAAAAAATCGCAGCCGCCAGTCGGCCAAAAACATGAACTATCAAATCCTGGAATGAACGAACCTTTCCTGCACACTCAATCTCTGTTTTCTCTTGAAGCCAGCCAAATAGTGTTTCAATCGGTTGGCGAACTCTGGAAACAGCTGTTGATAACCATTGTTAATCTGCTTCCAGGTATTTTTGTCCTTTGTGTTTTTTGACAGGTGTTAACACAGTCAACTATTGTTGCTCTTGTATGTCCTGCGCATCGGGTCGATGGTATGCCTTATCGCCATAAACGTCTTCGTTAATTCGCACTGGACGAATGCAATCAAAGACCTTGCCATCACTCTCGCTTGCGGGTGCCATCCCAATGTATTCAGGAATCGGAAGTGTTCCGGTTTGCCGTCTGCCAAAAACATGGATGCGGACACCATAATAATAGAGTTTTTTCGTCGAACAATACCCACTTAACCACTGTCAGCGATCTCGTTTGACACACACGCTTTGAAACGGTGCCATTGTTTTGCGAGCGCAACGGGAATTGAGTCCACTAATAGCGCGTTGCCATGACCATGCTTTGCGTACTCTGTTTGAATGACTTCTAGAATGGTGCAAACACATCTGATACCTTGTTTAGGCTTTGAACAAAAGCAACTGTGAATTCTGTGTGTTTGTTTTTTTTACAATAACCATCGTATCGAGCCATCAGCGTTTAACAGGAAATGTCATTGTTCTGTAACAATTTATATACATTACGGTTGTGGTTGACTGGCTTGATAAATGCTTTACTATCAGTAATCATCAAATGATAGTTATGGCCGTTATAAAAATGGTATTGGCTAGAAAAATATTGGCAGCTCACATGTATTCATAACAAGTTATCATCAATTCTAGTTAATTATCTGTACACTCAGTATTTCTGAACACGATCTGATCATTCAATTTATCCGAAATACTCTATGTATCTTTTTGCACGTGAAGCACAGGCTGATAAATTCTCTCTTACAATCTCGCCTAATAAATCCTCAAGGAGAAAAAACAATTATGAGAAAAATGATTTCAGTGGTTTTTGGACTGTTGATATATGCTGGAGCTGCCATTGCCGAACCTCAACCGACATTATGGATTACAGATGATGTAACTAAAAATCTTTATCATGTCGATTTACAGGGCAATTTACTTCAGCCTCCATTTAGACCGCCTGTAGGAGCAACCTCAGGGTTAGCAATCGACCAAGTAAATAATACTTTTTGGGCAGTTAGCGAATTCAATACTGGTGGAGTAATAAACTTCTCGCGCACTGGTGTTGAATTGTCAACAATTCCAAGAGAAGATTTTAGTGTCTCCACACTTGAAGGTGTCGCGACAGATTTTTTCAATACCGATACATTATGGGTAATTGATGATCCAGCACTTAACTCCGATATAGCAAGAGTTTACAATATTAGACTTAACGGAACATTGCTCAGTTCTTTCGATAGACCAGCAACAGCAAATAGCCCCCAGGCAATTGCAGTTGATCCAGTTGATGGTAGTCTTTGGATTACTGATAACCGACAAGATCGTATCTATAATGTCCAGCGAGATGGCGTTGAAATATCGTCTTTTGCAACGTCAGTTTACGACCCTCAAGCTACAAACCCTCAAGGTATCACTGTCGATGAACAAAACGGAACTCTATGGGTTACCGATCGAACGACCAGCACAATTTATAACTTATCCAGAACAGGTCAGCTGCTTTCATCTTTTAATCGTTCAGCTTATGATCCTAATGCACCAACCGCAAGCCCTGTTGGTATTGCCTTTGAATTGAGTGACAATAGCGGTGGCGATACAAGCAC
This sequence comes from Gammaproteobacteria bacterium, assembly GCA_022600935.1. Taxonomy (GTDB): domain Bacteria; phylum Pseudomonadota; class Gammaproteobacteria; order Methylococcales; family DRLZ01; genus DRLZ01. The sequence goes on along the minus strand of JAHZJL010000191.1, from coordinate 6,656 downwards.
AGTGCGTGATGAGTTTAATTCAGTATCTTATTCTAATAATGATGGATCTGTTAATTGGGTTGGTAGCTGGTTTGAAAATGATCCATTCGGACAAGGCCCAGTTGCTGGGCAAGTTGAAATTGAAAATGGACAACTTACTCTAGAAGATCAGCCAAATAGTGGAGGCCAGCCAAGTATTCGAAGGCGAGTCAATCTAGAAGGGGCTACCTCAGCAAAGTTTACATTTGATTTTGCAACCACTACAGGAGTTGATTCGAATGATGCGGTAACAGTTGATGTTTCCAGTAATGGCGGTTCAAGTTGGACCACCATTGAGGTATTTACTGGTATTTCAGGTAGTACGAGTGGATCCCGGAACTATGATATATCTGGGTTTGCATCAGCGACTACAGAAATTAGATTCCGCGTAACAAACCTATATGGAGGATCCAACGAATTATTTCTTGTTGATAATGTTCAAATTGAATTTAGTTCGAATTCTGTGACATCAGCACTGGACGAGTTTAATACGGTTTCATATGCTAACAATGATGGAAATTTAAACTGGAATGGAAATTGGATCGAAGATGATGCATTTGGTGGTGGAGCCGGTGGTGGACAAGTGCAAGTGTTTAACAATGAATTAACTATGGAAGACAGTCCAAACACTGGCACCCAACCAGGAGCACGTCGAGAAATCGATCTCTCAGCGGCTTCCAGTGCAATATTATCGTTTGATTTTGGCACCACATCTGGAGTTGACTCAACTGATGCTGTTGTTGTTGATGTTTCAAGCAATGGTGGTAATAGTTGGACTGTGCTGGAAACATTTACTGGAATCTTTGGCTCCAACTCAGGATCAAGATGTTTCGACATCTCTGCTTTTGCTACTGACAGAACTCAGATCCGTTTCCGCGTGACCAACCTATACGGTGGATCCAACGAGTTATTTCTTGTAGATAATGTAGAAGTTTCCATTGACAGTTCATGTAACAACTAAGAAATAAAGTATCATAAAGGTTAGTGGCTGATTAAAAGCCCAGTCGCTAACTTTTTTGGTTTTTCATATCGATGTTTTTCTTCTTATACAAAGAAAACTCGGTTACTTTAAGAATGAGATTTACAGTCTGCAAATAAAGGATACAAAAGCTTTTTTCACCTAACCCCAAACGTTATTTGGAACAAGCTTAGTTCTGAAACTAGATGGCATACTATTGTAAATTTTTTTCAGCCTTGGCCTAAGTGTCCGCATATAAACATCTCGATATGCTCTTCCTCTAATACTGGTTGGAATAATATAATGCTCGACAACCGGGTTATTTTCTGTCCATATTTTTTTAAATGCTGTAGCGGGTGTCAGCATATTGTAAGCGCTTATTCCCTTATCAAAGCAGTCACGCATCCCGAATTCCATTCGTAAACGGCCTGGTCCAAATCGTTCAAGTTGATAGTCAAAGCCGCCTAAATACTCGAAGTGATAATTGTGATAACGAAAACCAACTCCGAGTGAAATAGGCTTGTCATCAAGATGTAAGCTGGAAATACATAATTTGGCTGCAGACGGGTTCTGCTTATAGTAGTTGCAAACCTGTTTAAGAAATACTTTTGCTTGATCAGTAACCAGTGATTTTCCTGAAAGCCCTCTTGCACTTAACCATTGAGATTTGAATGTCAGGCAGGTGTCGATTGCCAAGTCGACAGGAAGAGCAGGGTCATCTCCGTCGCCTTTCAATGCTCCTTTTTCACAGATATATTTCAGGCTTCTTCTCTGGTTTTGGCGCATTTTTTTTGTACGGCCGGAAATATAATCTTCAAAATCATCATAACTACGCATGTCGATTTCTGGGGACGATGTTGTACTGATTGGAGTACCACCGATTTCAGTCATTAAGCTTGCAATAGTGGCATGAGTGTGGACAGATTTTAACTCGATAGCATCTTCTTCAGATTTTTCTAATATGTATTTCCATGCTCTCTGTAGCAAGTCATTATTGTCATTGGTTTTAACCATAACAACATCATCAAAACAGGACAATAAACCTCCCATTGGTTCCAAAATTTTCAACCCATGTTTGTTGTTGATTACCCAGGGCCATATCAGAATCACGCTGCTATTGTCAGTACAAACAAGTATCTTTAGCTTGTAATCTCCTTGCGAAGCAAAGTTTTCCCACCAGCTGTAAACCCAATACCAATTCTGAAAGAATTGAAAAGGTGATGCTGATTCACTATTTAGCTTTTTCCAGTCAGTTTCAAGTTCCAGAAACTGCTCGTTGGTTGTTATAAACTCGAATTGCATTGTCTAGTTTTTTAATCATTCAGATTTCCCGATATCCAAGTTCTGAATTCGGGTCGACTCTAAATGTAGGTGTTAAATCGAAGCTGATAGGTTCTTTTTGTAATAGTTTTTTCGCTATGTTATGACAAATCGCAATTCCCTGTTTGGTTTGAGCGGATAGGGAATTTGGCGGATTTATAATTGGATGTATTCCAAGCTTTCTTAGCAATCTATTGGCTCTGAACAGATTAACTTTGTGACGAGCGGCAGGAGTGATGTGTTCGGTTGAAAGTGATACATTCAAGCCTGACGTGTTAACAACACGGTGGGGACTATGTTGCGGCCACAGCAGAGCTTGCCCAGGCTTTAGATGTATTTGTTGGGCAGAGCTTTCAAACTCGGGTTGATATTTAAGTCTTTCTTCACTTTTACCACTACAAATTAGTTCGAGTTGTTGTTGAGAGGCAAATGTATAGTTAGAGTGGGGATAAACAAAGACTGTTTTATTGCCACGTATGTGCCATAACAAATTAGGAATCGAATCTGCGTGATAATAAACTGAAGTGGTAGGCGAGGAAACCAGTAAAGTTGCTCTTTGCCATGTTGGGACGGAACATGATAGTTTAGTTGAGAGCGCTTGATACAGTGTGCTCATGAGAGCCTGGTAAGCTGGTGCATTTTCCGCAAGCCGCTTGATGTTGAGCCATAAACGTCCTTTGCGAACAGCTTCCAAAATCTGTTCACCGGATACGCCTTCAGTTGTGCCCACACGCCAGTTGTTGACATCTTGTCCTGGATTGGAGTTTGCAACCATCGTGGTGACATGTATATCTTGAGCTGGGTACTGATCTAACAACCGAATCAAGGCTTCATCTTCGAACAAACCGGTGTTTAGTATATCGTGAGTAAAGTGTAGTAAATTGGGGGGAGTGAATGGTTGTGTCCCACTCTCAGATGAATTAACACATTGGATATTAAGATTTTCGATTTGCTGATACATGCGATGGCTCGATGTTTGGAATTAACAACCAGGGCCAGAAGCCAATATGACGCCCAGCCAGTATTGATACCCAGGTGAGTTCGATTAAAACACTGATCGTTGTTGCACATGCAGCACCTATCATCCCGTACAAAGGGATTAAGACACTGTTTATCAGAATGTTAACTAATGCGACAACTCCGAGCACTCTAGCTAATGCATTTTGTTGTCCAGTCATGGTTAACAGATTATCCACTGGTCCAGCTAATGCACGCGCTCCTATTGCAAAACACAGTATGAGTAATGGATGGTAAGCGTTGGTAAATTCTAATCCAAACATTTTTAACAAAGGAACACCTATCAATGCAAGGATAATCAAACCTGTGATTGTTGGTAAAGCAACAGCTAAGCGCATATTCCTGGAAAATTCAATTAATTCAGAGATCTTATCCTGACTATAGAGTTCAGCTATTCTGGGCGCCGCGAACATCGAAACTGAATAAAAAATCAATAATGCAATTCCAACTATACGAACTGCGATATTGTAAATGCCAGTCGCTTCGGGACTGTCCAACATGCCCAACATTACAATGTCAGTATTTGCCAGCAATTGTTCAAACGACACCACCAGTACCATTGGCAATGATGCAAGTACCCACTGTCGTGTGTTCCTGCTTTTATAATGTTTGGCATTCGAGATTTCAGAATTTAATGATCGGCGATATCGCCAATATTGAAACAACCAGGTTAGCAGGCAGGCAATACACATGCTGCTGATAGCCCAGGTGCTGTGAATAGGGTAATTTAGCGTTGAGATATACAGTATCATCAACAGAAACAAGCTGGGTCGAATTGCAAAAATAGGTGTGCCGACCTGATAGATCCAATTAAATCCGCGAGCAATTCCGGCTTGTAAATTAACCAATGCGACGACAGGTATTGAGAAAAATGCGATTGCAAGCGCGATTTTATAAGGTTGGGTCAAGTCGCCAGTAACCCATAAAAAGCATAATCCAAGAATTGCAATTGATATTGAAGTTATTAGTGTTGCTTTATACCCAAGTCTAATCACAGCCTTAGCGTCAGTCCATTGCAACTTGGCTGAGAAGCTTGCCAGGAATCGTACCAGAGATAAATTAAAACCAAGTGGTGTTAGGAATGTAATAAAACTTAACCAGGTCCAGGCGAAAACAAAAATACCCAGTTGTTCTGCTCCCATGGCCCGGGCCAAATAGAGCTGGGTTAAATACGCTAAGATAGCGCCATAAACTCTGACAATTAATGTAAAAGAAGCACCCTTGGCAACATTATTACTGGAGAATTTAGCTTTGAAAGTTTTAAGTTCTACCCCGATCATTAACTAAAGGATTCCTTTTTCTTTATTCTGCTCTGCCATCTTGCAAGTAATGTTGTAATCCCACTCAGCTTGCATTTCAGTAAATTCTCAGTATCAGTTGGAAATAATGGAATTCGGGGTAAAGATTGTAACTGTGCATGCTTATATAGACATCCATGCTGAGTCGTAACTGCAGTGGCGAACCCCTGCTGTACAACCAGTGAAACATCTCGCGCTGATACTGTTGTCGAGCTTCCATATGGATAAGCAAGATGGTGTGATTGAGAACCAGAAAATGAGAGTATATAGTTGGTACTGCCAATGAGTTCCTGTTCTAACTTGTCGGCTTCTAAACTTGAAAAAGCACAATGACTGACACCATGACTACCCAGATATGCATAGTCATTGTTAGAAATTTCTTGCAATTCTGTTTCATTCATAAACAGATTTTCAGCATATATTCTTGAGCTCTCTCCATAACGTTGAGTCATTTCATCAATAAAACCTGTGCGATCCTTAACTGATGCCAAGGTAAGAAACTTTGACAATTGATCAAAGACTCTTTGCTTTGCGGTATGGCTTGTGCACTCAAAGTTAGAGAGCGAACCTTTCAGTGTGACTTGTAGAGTTGAGTTATTGGCGATCAGGTGTTCAATGAAATGCCACCAAGCGACATGTTTACGCTGAATAAAGCCGGAAGTCACATAAACAGTCATGGGAACTTTGTAGTGTTGACAAACAGGAAGTGCAGCATGAAGATTATCTGCATATCCATCGTCGAAAGTCAGAGCATAGAAAGGTTGGTCGCCCAGTTTGCCATTTAATCTATGTGCCAGAGTATCCATGGGTATCGCCTCAAACCCCATGCTATTGGCGCAGGAAATTGCCATTTCGAGTTGATCAGCGCTTATTCGCCATTTTCCATTTGGGTTGAAATCACTGTTACTTGGTTGCCCGACGCTATGACACATAAACACAACACCGAGAGGTGGTTTGATGTATTGATAAATGGCATGAGCATTGACACCCGTCAATGTGTTATAGGCTAAATCCTGAATCATGCTGTTTTTTATGAATAGGAAATGATGAAGACTTGATTAAACTGACGAGTCGATAGGGTACAACCCATAGCGCAAAGGTTTGAAGAATACCCAAATAGCTGTGTATGCAATGAGGGTCAAAAGATTTTAATTGTAATTTCAGCCGACTTGTCAAAGAAGCACGTCGATTGTACATTGATATACTATCTGCTGAATATTGCGCTGTAACCAACACATCCGACAAGTTTCGAATCTCATATTTTGTTAGAAATCTCAAGAACAGATCATAATCTTCGGCATGAGGATAGGTTTCGCTATATAAGCCGATTTCTTTAAATGCACTCGCTCTGAACATACAGCTGGAATGAATAATAGCCGCTGAATATCGCATTCTTCGCTTAACTTGTGCATGTGTTTCTGGAGCTTCGAAAACATATTGCAAATCTTGGAAGGGTGTTTTGAAATTGACTGAAGACCCAATCAACATAACGCCCTTATTTTGCCTAAGATAGACAAGCTGCTTTTTTAGTCTGTCATGGTGGTCGATATCGCCGCAATCGTGACGTGAAATGAATTCGAAAGGTTGTTTCAGAATAATGTTTAAACCGGTGTTGAGCGCAGCAGTAATGCCCAAGTTTTTATCCAGTCGGATGACATGAATGGGTTTGTCGCCCATTTGCGTTGGCAACTTAATCGCAGGTTGACTGCCATCATCGACAACAAAAATCTCGCATTCCACCGCTTGAGAAGCAATTGAAGTGAGCGTTTTCATTAAACTATCGCGCGGATTCCAGGCAGGAATCAAGGCTGCAATTGCTGGCTTATTGTTCTTGTCGAGTATTGTGTTTTCCATTAGATTTAATGTAGGTCATTAGCAGTCATATCAAAGATTCTAGCTAAATTATTTGACCAAATAATTACACAGCCGAGAGTATTTGAAACAGCAAGACTTATGAAAATCACAATTAAAAACACTCGTATGTGCTTTTAGTGATATTACTCAAGACACTGTAACACATCTGTGTTGTTTTGATACAACCAGAT
>JAHZJL010000190.1 GCA_022600935.1 Gammaproteobacteria bacterium | reverse complement strand
CCGTGCTGACTGGCAAGCATTTAATACCATTATCGGAATACGATATTCGCTGATCAATTGAGTCAGTTGTAATGCGCTCACCAGTTGCTGATCACTCGTAGCCGATTCAAACACCAGCTTGCCTTGCGCGCCTTTAAAACTGCTTGCAGAGGCCGCAGGTGGCACATCACCATAACCACCATGCCCGTCAAAATGGACAATGTGGTAAAAACCGGGCTTTGCGGCCAATTCACTTTGCAATTGCGCAAACGTGGGTGGTCGTAACACTTGAATATTAACCGGGTAATCTTGTTGCTGACTCAACTCGATTAAAGGCCGTGATACCGCATGATAACCAACATCTTCGTCACCATAGGGACGCGCAATTATCAGCAGAATATTCAGACAATGGTTTGGCAGATGCTCTGGCAGTGGTAATGGATCGTGTAATTCACTCAACTGGCGTTCGATGCGGCAAGTATGTGCCAGCGTGGTGCCTTCCGGATCACACAGCGCCTCCCAGGGCCAGGCAAGGATGCGTGGATCATCACTGGCAATTTTAATGGTTAATTCAGACAAACTGGCGCTGTTACGGCGGATATCCTGATACCAGTCACGCGCACGACCGCTGAATAAAGCGCTGAAGATATCTTTGCCCCAATCATCCAGCGCCTCCAAAACCCGCTCGGCCAGATCAGGATAAGCCCCTGTCGGGAGTTTGAGATAGTCTTCCAGATACCAGCGTAAATCCTGGGTTAATGTACTGTTGGGACGCCCATCCACTTGCACACTGTCCGGCCCTGTCAGCGTAACTGGCTTTGATGTTTTAGCATCCGACTGACGCACAACACAAAAACTGTGATTATTCTGCTCGCTGTTCTGGTGCTTAATAATGAGAGTGTTATGCATGTTGTTTTTAAATGCTGTTATTCGCTAATAAGCTGAATTTTGTTAACACGATAGCTAGGATTGTACATTATGAATCCAGAACAGAACCAGGTCTCCCAATCACACATTTACGTTGCTTGATGTCTGTGGTTGCAACTATCGTTTTCTTTCTGGAAAACTCCAAGTTTGATCCACGACCAAAAAGACAAGTGAACAGTAAAAAAGTTATGCTCGGGTACTTATTAAAGAAAGGCTATATAAATGTGAATATTCACATTTATCATTCAAAACCTATCTTGGTAACGCGCACTGGTAAACACTCAACAGTTCAATGCATTAATCGTTTTAGCATCAATAGCTAAGCCCAATTTTCGACTTTCAGTCCATTGACCTTGGTAAAATGTTTCTGATTATTGGTTACTAGCACTGCTTTTATGCTTTTTGCATGTGCAGAAATCAGCATATCCATTGCTCCGATTGGATTGCCTTTGGACTCAAGCTCAGCGCGAATGACGCTGTATTGGTCGGCAGCAGCGATACCCCACTCAACGACATCTAAATGTCGTAAAAAGTTTTCAATAATCGGGCGATTGATACGTTTTGAGCTGGAGCGTTCTACTCCGTACATTAACTCCGCATAGCTAATAATAGAAATGCAAATCTGCTCCATGGAAAGCTTCTGAAAATGCAGCAATACACTAACAGGGTGTTGCTTAATAATGTAGCTACACATGTCTGTATCCAGCATATATCGCTTCATTCAAACAACTCACGTGGTTGTGGAGGCAAGTCAACACGCTCATCCATAAAGTCATCAGTCACAGGTGTTGCTGAGTTAAAAAATTCGTCCCAGGATTCAGGTTTAGAAGACAGGATGACCTGGTCACCTTGTTTGCGAATAAACACTTCCTTACCTTCAAAACGAAAGGCTTTGGGCAATCTCACAGCTTGACTGCGGCCCGTTGTAAATAATTTAGCGGTTTGTTTCATGGATCTTCTCCAGACTAGATGATCATTACTCAAGTATATAACACCTCATGGTAGGCATCAAGATAGCTATCAACTCTGTTATTTTCTGGTTTATTTTTTGCGCTGAAATTAGTATTGATGCAAGTGCTCGTTCATGGCTGACTTTAACCAGTAATATTCCAGTCACATTGATCATTGCTGCATTCGAACAGTTCAGACACTGTTAATTCGATTGATACTGAGTCAACACCCTAAAACCCTGCAAACCCAAAAAAGGGTTTTCACTTGCTCCAAGACCCATGCATTGCCACACTGACGCCCATTGTTAATCCAATGAGTTGTGAAGACATGGCCTATTCATTTTCAGTTGTGATAATGACTCTGTTACTGCTGACAGGTTGCGCGCATCAGTTGCCTATCAAACCATCGCCAGAATCAGATCCAGTCCATTTTGATCAAACCGATTCAACACCGATCCCAGATCCACTGGAACAAGGTGTTCAGATTGGGCGTTACACAGTGGTGAGTGCGACACCTACGGCTGCACAGGACAATATTCTGTCTATTATCGTTACAATCAATTTCCTGAGTATTGGAAGGTTGAGGAACACGAACCGATTAAACCGTGTCTATGGGTTGAAATGTCACCATCACCTACACGACATAACAGGTGATATACGGATTGGAACGAATTATAGGTAGGGATTTGTTCTCGAATGCAGACTGTATATGTATGGCGGTCTTCAGGGCGTCATGGAGAGTGTATAGCTAGGCCATGGTATCTGTATCAACTTGCAGCAAGCAAGGTTAAAGATTGCGATCGGCAACCTCACCAATACGCTTGAGTCCGACATGTAGACTGGGGAAGGCTTATTGAAATGTTAAGGGAATGTGGCCCCGATGATTAATAGGCTGGCGGAGTTCTCGTAGTAGTCTGAGGTAGGGAAAACCGACACCATGGCGAAGGGGAACAGTTTAAGTGGTTTGTTCGGCAGATTAGCTGGCCGTAGTGAGGTGAAGACCTTTGATAATCAGTTTTGCTCACAAGATCACGTTTCCATTGGTTGATATGATGAGGAAATAACCCGTTTTCTCAGCACAGCGCACTGATGGATTACGCATCCAATCCATCACACGCAATGACCAGATTGAGGCGTTCTCCTTGACAGGTGGCCAACCTGGCCATGTTGGTACAACACTGACATCGTTTGCTGATCCAGATAACGTGACGATGATCCCGATTGATCGCTCCACGTTGCCAGACGGACAGTATCGTGACGCTGGCGTGGAAACCCGTCAGGTCGTTGATCTGGATATTGCACGGGTGGTGACCGAATACCGTGCGCAGATTCTGGAAGATGCCACGGGCAAGCGCTTTGTTGCTCCATTCCCTGCCGGTGTCAACAAAGCCGTGCAGTACGGTGACCGGCTCAAAGCCCATGCGGTGTATTTGTCCCAATATCAACTCTTGTCGTATCAGCGTATCCAGGACTATTTTGCGGATCAACTGCAGATTCCGATCAGCCAGGGATCGCTCTAGACGTTCAACCAACACGTGTTTCGCCAATTAGCCGAGTTTGCGCAGATCAGCAAACAGCGACTCGCGCAAGCACGCTGTGCACATGCCGATGAAACCGGAATCAATATCAACGGTAAACGCCATTGGTTACACACAGTCACGACGGACCGTTGGACATAGTTTGCCGTCCATCACAAGCGTGGAACGGAAGCGATGGATGCAATTGCGATTTTGCCGCATTTTATGGCATGATCACTGGGCACCGTATTATCGGTATGACTGTTCGCGTGCCTTTGAGCAGGATCAACAGGTCTGGGCAAACGCGATGAAACAGTTGCTGGAATCCATCAATCAGACGGTGCAAGATGCCGGTGGTGCCCTCGATACATCGGAAGCTGAAATGTATCGACAACAGTATCGAGACTTACTGGAAAAAGCCGACCGGGACTGTCCACCACCCGACCCACCTCCAGGAACACCCAAACGCGGACGCGTCAAGCGTAGTAAGTCCAGAAACCTGCTGGAACGATTGATCGACTATGCAGTCGATGTGTTGCGTTTCATGGAGAATCCGATCATGCCATTTACCAATAATCGCGCCGAGAATGTCATTCGTATGACCAAAGTGCAACAGAAAATATCCGGCTGTTTCCGCAGCAAGGATGGTGCGGATGCGTTTTGTCGAATACGCGGGTACATCACCACCTGTCGCCAACATGGGATGTCTGCATCTCAGGCAATGACCCTGGTCTTTG
>JAHZJL010000189.1 GCA_022600935.1 Gammaproteobacteria bacterium | reverse complement strand
CCTTTGGGAACAGGCATGGTCTGCATTGATAGTACCCCAACGCGTAATGACACACCATCCGCGCCTGAATGCGATGGATCAGGAGATGTTTATGCCGTTAAAGTCTGGTGGGACAGGGATGGCAGCGGCACGATTAGTAATAGCACTTCCGATTCGGATGATGAAAGAGATATTCCATTGATTATAAGTTTTCAACCATGAACAACTTTACCCACACAAAAGCAAATAGACACATACAAAGCGGTTTTTCAATTATTGAAATCTTGATTGGTTTGGTGATCAGCTCAATTTTGATGACCGGAATTATTGATATTTATATCAGCAATAAACAAACGTATTTGATTCAGGACGCCTTGTCGCAGGTACAAGAAAATGGCCGCGCAGCAATTGATCTGCTTGCGCAAGATGCCCGCATGGCTGGCTATCAGGGCTGCTCCAACGTCAAGTCAGTTGAGCCACTCACCTATTTAACCAGCGGTATTCCAGATTTTACACCTGATCGTGTGATCACCGGGCATTCTTTTGATGGCTCTTCCTGGGCGCCGACAGTCCCAGCGACGCGTTTGACATCTGCTCATGCTGTTAAGGCGAATACAGATGTATTGACGGTTACCCGGGCAAGTAGTTGTAGTCAGGAACTCTTGACCTCGGTAACAGCTGGTGCGACTTCAGTCACATTGACAGGTGCGGGAACGTGCCCGATTAAAGATGGTGATTATTTTTTAATCAGTGATTGTGGTGGATCTGAGATTTTTAAAGCCAGTTCGGTTTCAACTTCTGGTAACCAAACCACATTAACTGCTACGGGTGGATTGAGTCGAAACTATAGCCATCAAAATACTGGCATTAGTGGTATTGGCAGGGTCATGCGCTTAACTTCAACTGATTATTTTATTAGTGAAAACGCAACAGGTGTGCCAATCCTGCATCGCAATGAACTTGATGGTAATAGTGGTTATACCGACACACCGTTGCTCGAAGGTATTGAAGATATGTCCATTTTATATGGAAGTAGAACACCTGGTACCAATGAAAATGTGATTTACCAATCGGCGAGTGCAGTTACAAACTGGGAATACGTCTCAAGTATCCGTATTAGCCTGCTAGTCCGATCCGTCGCTAATAATTTGTCAACTGAACCAACGAGTTATACATTTGCCGGTCAGACCACTGCTGCTGCTGATATGAATGCAAGTGACAAATATTTACGCCGTGTCTATACAACGTCAGTGCAGCTTAGAGAGCGAATTTAGGCCTATGCTAAAACAATCCAACTATTCGAACAAAACTGAACGCGGTGCGGTGCTTGTTATTAGCTTGCTATTCCTGATGATACTCACGCTGATTGGCATTTCCAGCGCAAAAACCAGTGTGTTGCAGGAAAAAATAGCAGGCCATTCAGGATTGCAACAATCAGCTTTTCAGGCAGCCGACAGTTGCACAAATCGCATGTTAAGAGATCGGAAAGTTTATACCTTTAATGCATCACTCAATGCTGTCTATGATGGTGCAGCGCAATACCTGGTGAGTAATTCAATAACAAACCGTTCCGGCTATATCGCTGAACAGCTCTATGCTGGTAAGAGCAATCCGCCACGAGGGACTGGATACAGTGCCAAAAATTTTCAAGTGTTTCACAACGAACAGCGTTGCGAGGGGTTAACAGAGTCTAGCCCGGTTAACGTCACAATTCGTCAGGGGTTCTTTCAGGTCTTCCCCAAATTATAATGGTCGATATCATGAAAAAAAATGTAATGCATAAAATCTCAGGTCTACTTATATCAACCACTTCCAGTGTGTTTGTTGTCCTTATATTATTCACTTCTGCTGCATTGGCAGAGGATACAGAAATTTACTTTGGAGCGGGTGCCAGTAATGATTCACTGGTTCGTCCGAATGTACTTTTGGTGCTGGATACATCGAGTAGTATGACCAACACTGATGGCACCGGCATAACCCGGTTGGACCGAATGAAGACAGCTTTACATGCCATTATAGAAGGCGCTAACAATGTCAATATGGGACTCATGCGCTTTCATAGAGAAGGGGGGCCGGTATTATATCCAGTCGCTAATCTTGATGCTTCCAGCACAGAGATAGAAGGTGAGAGCGATGACGGGCCACTTTCTTTGGTCTATTCAAGAATTAAAAATAGTGCGGATGATGCACAGGAATCAGTTGTTGATGCAAGTGTGGATCTAGCCTCAACGGAACTGAGCATGGTAGAAAAACCACCAGCTCCAGCTGCAGGGGATACAACACTGGAGATTCGGGTGGCAGCACAAAATGACGCTGTCGAGGAAGAAGATGATGGCGTTATGTACAGAGGCAGTAGTGATCTGGAGTTGGTTAATGATGGCGGTCGAGGCAATCAAACCATCGGCTTGCGTTTTTTAAATGTCAATATTCCTGCAGGAGCGACAATCACCAGCGCTGAACTTGAATTTATTATTGACGAGTATAAAACTGAAGCGACAAATTTAACAATCGTTGGCGAAAAAGCATTAAATCCATCCACATTCGGTAGTGGTGATAACAACGTAACTAATCGCTTGGCAAACGCCACAAGTAGCAGTGTCCCCTGGAATTCTGTTCCTGCACCTGCGGTTGATTCCAAATTAACATCGCCAGACCTCAGCTCTATTGTCAGTGAACTGATTGGCCAACCAGGATGGGATGGAGTAGGTCACACACATGACATCGTTTTTATTATCCAGGGTTCTGGTAAACGCACCGTAGAATCATGGAATAACGGCAATGGAAGGCAACCTTTGCTGCGGGTGACTTATTCGACAGGTAGTGCTGGTAGCAATTCTGCTGAAGAACAAGTCGTCGGGTTAAGGTTTGAAGATGTTGCGGTACCTCAAGGCGCAACAATAACAGATGCATACATCGAGTTTGCTGCAGCGTCAGCGGATAGCGATGCAACATCATTAGTCATTACTGCTGAGAATGTCGATGACTCAGCGATTTCATTCACAGCAGTTGCTGGAAATTTGTCAACGCGAGCAGCGAATTCCACATCAGCAAGTGTCGACTGGAATACTGTTGAGTCCTGGACGCAAAACGAGCATTACTTAACACCAGATATAAAGACTGTTGTTCAGGAAGTCGTCAATCGTTCGGGTTGGTGTGGAAATAATGCGATGTCTTTCTTTGTGCAAGGTGGTTCGGGTTTGCGCGAAGCTGTTTCCTATGATGGGGATACTGCGGCAGCACCAGTTTTACACATCAATTATGATGAAGACAGTGTTGCTGGTAACGCTTGTATCAACCAGACGTTTCAAGCCCAGGTTGCGACAGGTAGTAATGATGTTGAACAAAAAAGTGACGGTACGATGTATTCCAATAGCTCAGATCTGGAGCTGACTAACGATGGTGGAACCCAGACAATTGGTCTACGATTTACCAATATCAAGATTCCTCAAGGTACAACAATTCTGGAAGCGTATCTGGATTTCACTTCGAAGGATTCACAAAGTGGCTCCACATCGTTAACAATCCATGCAGAGAAGCACGCTGATGCAGGAGCATTCACCGCAAATGCCAATGATTTATCAACAGCGTCAAGACCCAGAACATCAGCATCAGTCGGCTGGAGCCCAGGTGCATGGGCTACCGGGGAAACTTATTCATCTCCTGATATAACGTCGGTAATTCAGGAAATTGTCAATCAACCTGACTGGGATGGTGGGCATTCACTGAATATGATTATTACTGGCAGTGGCTTGCGGCGCGCCTGGTCGAATGATGGCGAGCCAGCCAGTGCACCTGTATTGCGTGTGAAAGTCAATGGTGAATTGTCTACAGGATTCAAGACTGTACGTGATCGACT
>JAHZJL010000019.1 GCA_022600935.1 Gammaproteobacteria bacterium | reverse complement strand
GCATGCATAGTCCAATTGACCGTAAAGGCAGTGAAAATAAAAAATGCATCCAGTTCACAATTGTCGGTGCTGGAAAAGGCAGTACCGATAGCAGTCAAGTTATAGTTGAATTACAGGCTATCCCTAAATTTAGTTGCTTTGTTGATCCTGCAAAATAACCACAATCAGTTAAATATAAGAATGCTGATTAACAATGAACATTAAAAAGTCAAATATCATCAGGTAGATTTATTATGAAAAGACATTCGAGAATAGCAATTTTCAGCATCGTCGATCTTATGAACTCAACTGGGTTTGTTCATAATCCGCAGGCAGAAAAATTCAAAGTCTCGCCTGAAGAAATTAGTTTTCTACAGGCATGTAAAATCCTGTTGTACATAAATCCATTGAAAAAAATGTATACGTTCCAATAAATTTAAAAAAGGTCAAGTAAATGTGCAAGAAACATATGATTTTATCTGCTAAAGGAATTGGCCAGAATTATGCTCAAAACCCAAATACAATTCCCTTAATCTTTAATTTCTTGAAGTTATTCTGCGGTGGACTACGAGGAGTGTTTTTTGGTTTATTTCTGTCCTTTCAGACAGCGCAGGCAGTCGCTGATGAATTAGAGTTTTGTACTTATAATCTTGATGTGCTAACCGGAGAAACTTTTAATATCCGCGATTTCATTCAATGGAAAAATGCAGGTACTATTACAGACTGGACACAAGTCAGTTTTGCATATGAAGACCCCTCCACTCCCTCTAACTGGCATTTAGATGATTTTAACAATGGTTATAATGTAACAGTAACGGCTTCGGATGCAGCACCTGGGACTGGTAATCAAGGTGATGGTGAATATCGATTTAGTGTCAGCCAGGATGGTGGAGCAAATTTTGACGATACTGTAACTGTGCGAGTCAACACGAGTGGTTCCAGTGAATTAGAAGACGCTAAATGTAACAGTCATTCTGGATCTACTACTTGGGATACCCCTATTTCTCTCTTTGCTAATTTCGCTGGAAAACTGGATTACACCGTAATTGGCGCCTCTGAATTAGTTGAAACAAACGGGTACGGCAACTGCCAAAACGGCCCTTCAAGCTCAGCAATGCTGAACATTCCGGCGGGTGCTACAGTGAAGAGTGCTTACCTGTATTGGTATGCGATGGAAAAAAACATCACTGATGATTACTACCCCTATAATGCACTAAGTAATTCAGCATCTGTATCTTTTGCAGGTAATGCACTTAATATTACCGCTATACGCAATTTAAGTTCATCAGTCGCTTTTGCTGGAGGTACTGCTCAATATGCTAGTCACTTTGCCGATGTTACTGCACAATTGGGTAGTTCACCCAACGGAACTTATACAGTCGATGTGAGCGGTGGAGCTTCTACTAGTGCTTGTGCATACACGGAAGAAAATGTACGTGGCTGGTCATTAATAGTTGTTTATGAAGATCTCAGCTTGACAGCTGGACAAAAAATTTATGTTTACGATGGCATGGTTGGCTTTGTGTTTTCCAATATCACCGCACCTGTCACTAACTACAGTGTGCCAGCTTTGCGCACAGCAGGATCGATGACGATGGTATCACTTCAGGGAGACCCCGGTATCCTAGGCGAGTTCATGACAACGTCTGACACAAGTTTTCCTGATTATCCTGCCGATTTTGCCAATAGTTCCAGCGGATCTGCAATTGATATTGATCGGCTAAGCGGTAATTTTACCGCCGCTTCCACTTCAATGAACATGAATGCAGGATCGAACGGTGATTTAATCTTGTTATCCAATGTAATCGTCTCAGTTCCAAGTGAAATGGATTTCGGAGATGCACTATCCACTTATGGCAACCCGGCCCATATCATTCCTGAAACAACAACACTGTACCTAGGCACAACACCACCTGATGACGACGTAAACACAATTTTCTCTGCAACAGCTGATTGGGATGACAGTAATGGTAACGATGATGAAGGTGGCGTTGTACCACCAGTAACAGCTTGGTCAACCAACCAGACCGAAACACTTCCTGTTGAAGTCAATGGTACAGGCTACCTGAATGTCTGGATCGACTGGAATCTGGATGGTGACTTTGATGACCCAGGCGAAAATGTCGCCAACGAAGTCGCAGTGGTCACAGGTACAAATAATCTATCAGTCACAGTTCCAGCAACTGCATCAGCTGGCGATTTACCAAGCCGTTTTCGTGTGTGTTCACAACTTGGGGATTGCAACTCACCAACAGGTCTGGCAAATGATGGGGAAGTTGAAGACTATGTCATTTCTGTCACATCGTGTATATCTTTAGTCGGTGATATCAGCGAAATAGCCGCTGGTATTCCCGTTCAGGTTAGCTCTGGTGACAAGGTTTTCGTCGCTTCTAACTCTCCATTACCAAATAGTGCTGGTCATTTAAAAGCCTATTCAGTCCAACCTAATGGATCAGTAGGAACTGCTGTTACATGGGATGCAGCCACTCTGATGGATGCTACAAAAAGACAAAACAAACTGTATTCCACTGATGCCACTGGTTCCAAGATATTGTTTAACAGTCTTGATGATGCAGCTTTCGTTGCAGGTGCAAGCCCGACTGTAGCTAAAATCAAAGAATATACGATTACCCCTTCTGTCGATGGTGGTGTTTATCTTGCAGGTCGCGCTAATGGTTCCTGGCTTGGCCCGATGAGCCGGGGTAATGATGTTGCGCTGCTCACTCAACTGAACAATATGGGTCTGTTTTTAACTGACAGTGCCTATCGTACTTTTTATAACGGTACAATCTCCTCACGCAGTGAGAAAATACTGGTGAGTAGTGACGATGGTTTTTTATATGCCTTCGATCAATCCTCAGGTCAGCTGTCCTGGGCCTGGATGCCTCGAACATTAGCTGAAGAGTTAAAAGACTATTCCTCATTTCAAAGCAATGGATATATGCGTGGCACTGTGGATGTGATTGATGTCAAGGATTCATTGGGAAATTTCGCCACCTACGTGCTTGGCAGCTACAAAGATGGTCTGGGTCAATATGCGCTAAAACTGGATAGCAGTGGCGGACTGGATTCCGTGGTTTGGGATCAAGACTATAGTGGCAGCAATACAGAAGCACCGAATCATGGTGAGAAAGATTATTTCCGTGATGCTAACGGTCTGACATATGCAACCTATGTGGTAAGCAATAACAGTAGTCAGTCAACACTTGTTATACGAGAAATCAGTACTGCGGCAACCAATACCAGTGTTTCACTCAACTACTACGCTACCTCAACGCCGTATGTGATTCAGGATTTTGGTGATTCCAACGGCCCGGCTGCGAAAACGCTCTATCTGGGCGATGAGAATGGTAATATCAAGCGCGCTGCTTTATTAACAGGTGGAACACTGGATAGTGCGACCAATTTAAAAACTGCGCTGGAAGGCAGCACAGTCGGTAGTTTAGGTGCTGCGGAGCCAATTTTATTCTTGGGTGCATCCAGTTCGACGACCGGCGGCCTGTATTATATGCGCGCCCAATCAGAATCCAGACTGACGCTATTGGATTACAACAGTTCTACAACTAACTGGGATAAACGCTGGACAAGTTATGTCGGTGGCGCTGGAAGCTGGAACAGCTCCGGCACCTATACAGCCGATACCAGCGGTACACCAACAGATGATGATAACGATGGTTTTTTTACCAACGT
>JAHZJL010000188.1 GCA_022600935.1 Gammaproteobacteria bacterium | reverse complement strand
GTGTTAGTCGGAGAAACCGATTCGTATGATGATATTTTGCAATATTATTTAAATGCGATTGAATTACCTGAAACACCTGAAAGTTTAATATTGCCAAACCTGGAAAGTAACGGCGCAGGAATGTTGGGACCCGACGCTTTGCCAGCGACTGCCACTATCTGTTCTTGTCACAATGTAACTAAAGGTAACATTGTCGAGCAAATTGATAATGGTGTGGTTGCAATGGGTGAAATTAAAACTGAAACCAAGGCATCAACTGGTTGTGGTGGTTGCGCTGCCTTGCTTAAATCAGTTGTTGATTGTGAATTGGCAAATCGTGGCATTGAGGTAAATAGAGATATTTGTGAACATTTTCCTTACAGTCGGCAAGAAATTTACCATCTGGTTCAAGTAGAGAAAATTCGCAGTTTTAATGCGCTGCTCGCTAAACATGGCCAAGGACGTGGTTGCGACATTTGCAAGCCAGCAGTGGCTTCAATTCTAGCCTCATACTGGAACCAATATGTGTTGAGTGATCAATATTTCAATCTTCAGGACACCAATGATTATCGACTGGCCAATATGCAAAAAGATGGCACATATTCTGTGGTTCCGCGTGTTCCAGGTGGTGAGATTACACCAGAGAAACTAATAGCGATGGGGGAAATTGCCAAGAAATACAAGCTGTACACCAAAATTACTGGCGGTCAACGGATTGATATGTTTGGTGCTCGCTTGGAACAACTTCCAAACATTTGGCAAGAATTGATTGATGTCGGCTTTGAAACCGGACATGCCTATGCTAAAGCGCTACGAACTGTAAAATCCTGTGTCGGGTCGACATGGTGTCGGTATGGCGTACAAGACAGTGTGGGACAAGCAATTGATCTTGAAAATCGCTATAAAGGGTTACGTGCTCCACACAAAATCAAGTTTGCTGTTTCTGGGTGTACGCGTGAATGCGCAGAAGCACAAAGCAAAGATGTTGGTGTCATCGCAACTGAAAATGGCTGGAATCTTTATGTGTGTGGAAATGGCGGAATGAAGCCGCGACACGCGGATTTGTTTGCGATAGACCTTGATACCGAAACACTGGTGAAATATATCGACCGCTTCCTGATGTTCTATGTGCGAACCGCTGATCGACTGCAGCGTACCTCTGTATGGATGGAAAACATGGAAGGTGGCCTGGACTATCTGCGCGAAGTGATTATCAACGATAAACTTGGTATTTGCGCGGATCTGGAACAACAGATGAATCACATTGCGGAAACATATCAGTGTGAATGGAAAACCACCATTGAAAATGAGAGCATCGTCAACAAGCGCTTTCGATTTTTTGTGAACAGCGAAAAAACCGATAACAATGTTGTATTTATTGAAGAGCGTGGACAAGTTCGACCTGCCACACCTGAAGAAAAGAATCGTGTTGCCGATCTGGCTGCGATTTCATGATGCATGTCTGTCAACGAAGCTGAATAGCAGCTCGAAAACCTGATCACCAACAATTAGCTGTAATGTCTGTCAACGCCTTGCAAATCATGGGAGTGAGCGAAAATATGAGTCAATCGAGCCAGAATAACTGGATGGCAGTCTGTGATGTCGATGATTTGGCTCCCAATGCAGGAGTTTGCGCACTGGTCGCTGATCAGCAAGTTGCTTTATTTTATTTTCCTGACAATAACGAAATTTACGCGATAGATAACTATGATCCGTTTGGCCAAGCCAACGTTTTATTCAGAGGTATTACCGGGGACATTCAGGGCCAGTCAGTGGTTGCATCACCTTTGTATAAACAACATTTTATCCTGGCAACGGGTCAGTGTGTAGAGGATGATCGTGTCAACATTGCCAGTTATGCAGTGCGAATTGTTAATCATAAAGTGGAAGTGGCTTTGAAGCCAAATTGACTTGCATTGACAAAAAATCATTTTGATATTTCTTGCTCCTGTCATGCATCCTATTCATTCTCACACAACGATTATCACTATGCATAAAAAATATTATACGGCCGATGTTTTTACTCGAGAATTGTTCAGCGGAGCCCAGATTGCAGTATTTCCAAATGCTGGCAATCTTAGTCAGAGCAAAATGCAGCAGATCGCCCAAGAGCTGAATTTGTCAGAAACAGCTTTTATATTATCACCTGACCAAAGCAATCATACTCGCCGTATTCGGATATTCTCACCGACCCGGGAAATCGATTTTGCAGGCCATGTGATTTTGGCAGTTGGTTATATTCTGGTTGAAACTGGCGAGATAGCGCTGTCTGAAAAAGAAAATCAGCTTGTATTTGAACTTAACAGGCAATTGATAACAGCACATGCGATTTTAGATGATGGTAAGTTGAATTCAGTTGATTTTTCAGTATGCGTAAACCCAATTGTTGATCGTTTTGTACCGCCAGTGGATGAATTGGCTGACATTATTGGTCTTTCAGTCTCTGATATTGAAACAAAACCATTGATGCCACGTATGGTTTCAACGGGTTACCCTTACTTGATCATACCGGTTAAATCTTATGCTGCTGTCAGAAAAGCTGTTTTTAATTTTAACCTCTGGAGTGCGTCATTAGCACCCTCAACAGCTGCCCAAGAAATTTTGTTAGTAACCAGCCATACCAATCAACCAACGATTGATTTTCATACCCGCTTGATAGGTGCCGGAATCGGGCTGCACGAAGACCCACCTGTCGGTGCTGCCATGCCTGCATTTGCAGCTTACCTTTCATCACACGAACATGTGCGACCCGGTCGTTATGCTTATAGTGTGGAGCGTGGAACCGTTGACACCAGACAAAGTTTGTTAAATGTAGAGATGGATCATCAAGGGTCTGACGAACTGCTCGTGCGTCTTGGAGGTCAAGCAGTTCTTGTTACTGAGGGAATAATGAACATTGGCTAACATATACCATGCTGTTCAGATTCTCGCTGATGGACGCCACCGAGTTAAACATAAACTCAAATGCCCATCATTCTCCAGAAAGGGTTTTCAACACAAATATTCTGCACCAAATTTACGCACAAACCGTGTACACCACGGACGCCGAGTCTTCATGTGTACAGAGAATCAGTGACAGTCACTCGACTTTCTC